>JAIEMG010000328.1 GCA_019752375.1 Gemmataceae bacterium
CAGAAAACGCGATTCAGGCGTGATCGCAATTCCAGGATACCCCTAGTTTCAAGCGTTTCTTTGCAGATAGACTCTTATTGTTACGCGGCTCCTTCAGGTGGTGGGAGCAGACACTTTCGCCGCAGCCGGCTTCGTGCTTGCCGTCAGGCGCGGAGGCAAACTCGCCTGAAGGCAAGCACGAAGCCGGCTGAAGCCAGCTGACAACGGAGAGGTCCTAATCCACCACCTGAAGGTGGTGGCAGACGGGGAGCCGGCTGAAGCCGGCAAAAACGCAGGCATTGGCAACTCAGGCGACCGTGGCATGAGTCCCAATCGACGCCGACCATTATTGATTCGCCGATCCTTAACGCGTTGATCTGCGTGCCCGCGCCGGCCTCGGTCCCGTCCGGCATTGAAGTTGCTCTTCCACGACGCGATTGCGGGGCGGTCCCTTGGGGCCGGATTTGAGCGACGCCGGGGAGGCGCGGGATCATGGACCTGAGTTTCATCACGAGGGAGCGGCCGACGGTGATTCGGCACTCGCCTGCACCGACGCGGATCGTCCATGTGCTGCTGTCCCTGGACCCCGGCGGCCTGGAGCGCGTGGTGCTTGACCTGGTCCGACAGGCGCCATCACTGGGTCAGAATGTGGCCGTTGTCTGCCTGGAACGGCCGGGTCGCCTGGCGCCGGATGCCGAGGAATGCGGGGCGTCAGTCTATTGTGTGCACAAGCCGCCCGGACTCCGGCCGGGGCTCGTTCCGTCGCTGACGCGTCTGCTGCGCGAATTGCGTCCGCACGTCGTCCACACGCATCAGATCGGCGTCCTGCTCTATGCGGGGCCGGCGGCCCGGCTGGCCGGCGTGCCGGCGGTGGTGCATACCGAACACGGCAAGCACTACGCCCGCCGCCGCACGCGCTGGCTGGGTCGACTGGCCGCGCTGACCGCGGATCGCTTCTTCTGCGTCTCGTCGGATATCGCAGCCGAGGTGGCCGCCCGGTGTGTTGTGCCGAAGCGCAAACTGTGCGTAGTCGCCAATGGGATTGACACTTGGCGCTTTGCCTCGAGCAGCGATCGAGCGGCTCTGCGGCAGAGCTGGAACATTCCTGCCTCCGCGCTGGTGATCGGCACCGTCGGCCGCCTGGCCGAGGTCAAGAGACAGGATGTGCTCCTGGCCGCCTTCGCGCGTGTGCGCAAGCAACGGCCGGACGCCCACCTCCTTCTCGTTGGTGATGGTCCTCTCCGGGATCTCCTGCGCCAACTCGCGGAGCGACTGGATGTGGCCCGTTTCGTCCACTTCGCCGGCTATCAACCTCATCCGGAACAGTTCTTGCAAGGGATGGACGTGTTCGCGTTAACCAGCCGCTCCGAAGGAATGCCGCTGGCAGTCCTGGAGGCCTGGGCGGCGGGGGTGCCGGTGGTCGCATCGCGCGTCGGAGGGCTGCCGGAGATGGTGAACGATCAAATCGGCGTGCTGTTCCCTCCCGGCGACGAGGCGGCCCTGGCGAGGGCCCTCGAAAGCCTGCTCACGAATCCTGTGCGAGCGCGGCACCTCGCCGAGGCCGCACAGGCTCACGTTCGAGCTGAATATGACGTCGGCGGGATGGTCGAGACGTATCAGCGGCATTACCGGGAGCTCCTTGGCTCGGTGGGAGTGGCACCATGACTCGTATCCTCGCGCTGACCAACCTATTTCCCAATCCCCTCCAGCCCTATCGGGCTGCCTACAACCGGGACCTCGTGCGTGCCCTGGCCGCCTGCCAGCCGCTGGCGCTGGTCGCGCCGATCCTCTGGACCGACGAGCTAACTGCCCTCTGGCGCGGCGGCGTCACGCCTTTGAGGGATCGATTCACGATTCATGACGGCCTGTTCGTGGAGCACCCGCGCTACTTCTACCCGCCCAAGGTGCTGCGCCATTGGTACGGGCATTTCTACCGCTGGTCGGTGCAGAAGGCCTTCGACCGGACGGTCGCCCGGTTTCACCCCGATGTGGTCTTCGCTCCCTGGGCGTATCCGGACGGCTGGGCGGCGATTGAATTGGGCCGCCGCGCGGGCCTGCCGGTCGTCATCAAGGTTCACGGCTCCGATGTGATGTTGCTGTCGTCATTCCCGGGCCGGCGGCGGCGCACGGTCGAAGCGCTGCGCGCGGCTGACGGTGTCGTTACCGTGAGCCGAGACCTGGCGGAGCGAGTCATCAACCTGGGGGCGGATCCCGGGCGCGTGCGTGTCGTTTACGGCGGCGTTGATTCCAGTCGGTTTCATCCCGGATCGCGCGCCGAGGCACGGGCGCGCCTCGGGCTGCCGGCCGGCGGCCCAGTCCTTCTGTTCGTCGGCAATCTGGTGTCGGTCAAGGGCCTCGAAGTTCTGCTCGAAGCCTGCACCATGCTCCGTGCGGTTGGTGTGCGCTTCACATGTTGCCTGGTCGGCGACGGTCCCCTCCGCGCATCGCTTCAAAGGCAGATCAAGCGTCAGGGCCTGGAAACCCAGGTCCAGCTCATGGGGCCGCGGCCACACGACCAGCTGCCTGACTGGTTTCGCGCCGCCGACCTCTTTGCCCTGCCGAGCCGGTCCGAGGGTGTTCCGACGGTCCTGCTGGAGGCCGCGGCCTGCGGTACTCCGTTCGCGGCAAGCCGTGTTGGCGGCATCCCAGAGGTCGCTCCGTTCGGCACGAGTTGCCTGGTGCCGCCAGGAGACGCGGCCGCGTTGGCCCGCGCGCTCGCGGACGGTTTGGAGGGGACTTTCACCAACTACTCGCCCGGTTCGGGCTTCACACGTGGGCCGGACGATGCGGCCGCCGAAGTGGCGGCCTTCTTCACCGAGATCCGCGGGGCATACGCCACCGTGCCTCCGCCGGCGCGGATTCGAGAGAGCGCTCAAGTCTAAAACGGACAGCCCTTGGAGGGAAAACGCATGAATCGGTCCAATGGAAGTGCACCGCGCAAAGTCTTGCTCGCGGAGTTCAACGAGATTACCTGGCGGCTTGTGGACCCGCTCTGCGCGCAAGGAAAACTACCCACTTTCGCGGAGTTCGTGCGGGAGGGGGCGCGAGGCACGCCCGTGGCCGATGAAGTTCCGCCGTACCTCGACCCGTGGATCTCGTGGACGACCGCCTACACCGGCCGCCCACGGGAGGAGCACGGCGTCCGTTTCCTCGAACAGCCGCCGAATACCGTGACGGGCCCGCGCGTCTGGGACGTCGCGGCCGATGCGGGCAAGCGGCTCGGCATCTTCGGCTCGATCATGAGCTGGCCGCCACGGACCGACATTGACGGCTTCTGGGTGCCAAGTACCTTCTCGCCCAGCCCCGAGACGTTCCCGGCGGAACTGCAACCGATCCAGGAGTTGAACCTGGGACACACCCGTGCCCACAGCCCCGTCGCCGGCCGGGCCCGAGTGCTGCCGGGCATCCGACGAGCCTGGCAGCTCTTGCGCCTTGGCCTGCGACCATCCACGGCCGCGCGGGTCGCGAGGTTTTTCGCCGGCGCGCGTCTTGGTCTGTGCAGCGCCTGGGAGAAAGTCAGCCTGCAACCGCTCGTCAACCTCGATTTCTTCGAACCGCTTTACCGCAAGTACCAGCCCGACCTGGCGACCTTTCACACCAACCATGTGGCGCACTACCAGCACCGCTACTGGCGGGCCATGGACCCGGCGCCGTTCCCGACCCAGCCTTCGCCCGAGGAACAGCGGCGCTACGGCCCGGCCGTCGAGTACGGCTACCGCACGGCCGACGAGGCGCTGCGGCGGCTGTGGCGTCTGGCGGACGCCAACACCGTGTTGATCCTCGCCTCCGGCCTGGGCCAGCAACCTTACGTGAACGACGAATTTCCCGAAGGACGCGCCATCCTGCGGCTGCGCGACGTCCGGCCAGTCATCGAACTCTGCGGCCTGACCGGCCACTGTACGCCGCTCTCGATGATGGCGCCGCAGTGGAACCTCCGCATCGCGGACCCAGAACGTCGCAAGCACGCCGAGCGGGTTCTTGGCAGCGCCTGGGTTGGCACGCCGGGCACTCAACTGTTCGCCTTCGTGACGGCCGGAGACACGATCAATTTCAACGTCCGTCAGACCAGCATGCGAAAACCGGACCTCGACGCCCTGTGCAGCTTCCCCGACGCGGGTGGCCGCACCATGAAGCTGGGCGAGCTGTGCGCGGCCGACGACGCCACGCCCAAGGAAGGCTGTCACGACCGCCCCGGCGTTATCGTGCTACGCGGTCCTGGCATCCGCCGCGGCGTCCAGATGAACGACTGCACGAACCTCGATCTGGCCCCGACGATCCTCCACCTCCTCGGCCTGCCCGTGCCGGCCCACATGCATGGGCGGGTCCTCTTCGAGGCCCTGGAAGACGGAGCGCGGGAAGACCAAAGATCGCTGTCCGCGGGCTTGATGGCATGACCTGGAAGGAGACCGGACTGTGTCCACGACCGTTACAACCGTTGAAGCACCGCGCGAGCGAGGAGAGGTCTTGCGCGACCGCGATATCCTTTGCTTCAGCCACGACTGGAGCGGCGATCCGCTGTCCAAGACGCACCTGATGCGCCTGCTGGCGCGAGACAATCGTGTGCTCTGGGTGAACTCCATCGGCTATCGCGCGCCCACCGCCAGCCGGGCCGACATCGGCCGCGCGCTGAAAAAAATTGCCCGGGTCGTTCAGCCGGTCCGCGAGGTAGAACCGAACATCTTCGTCCTGAACCCGTTGGCGGTGCCCTCGTATGGCTGGCCGAGCATCCGGACGCTGAACCGCCGCCTGCTCCGCTGGCAGGTGCGCCGAGCCATGCGCCGGCTTGGCTTCTCGCGGCCGATCAACTGGATCTTCAATCCCGCCGCCGCCGTGATTGCTCGCGCCTTTGATGAAGACATGGTGATCTATCACTGTGTCGATGAGTACACGGCCTTCTCCGGCGTGTCGGCGAAGGGATTGGCGGACCTGGAAGAGCAGCTCCTCCGTACGGCCGACCTCGTCGTCGTCTCCGCCGACCGGCTTCTGCAGTCCAAGGCACGCGCTAACCCGAACACGGTGCTGGTACGCCACGGGGTCGATCACCGCCACTTCCGCCGGGCGCTCGATCCGTCGCTCTCCGTGCCGGACGATGTTGCCCGCCTGCCGCAGCCGGTAATCGGCTTCTTCGGGTTGATCGCCGACTGGGTGGACGTGGACTTGATGGCGCACGTCGCCCGGCACTTTTCCAGCGGCTCGCTGGTCGTGATCGGCAAGGCGACGACTGACATGTCTGCCCTGGAGCAACTGCCCAACGTCCATCTGCTGGGCCGCAAGCCCTACGCGGACCTGCCGGCGTACTGCAAGGCGTTTGACGTGGCCCTGATGCCGTTTCGCGTGAATGAACTGACACTCAACGCGAACCCGCTCAAGGTCCGCGAGTACCTGGCGGCCGGTCTCCCCGTCGTCTCGACGCCGATCCCCGAGGTCGAAGTGCTGGACCAGTGCCGCATCGCGGGCCAGCCAGAGACGTTCATCCGCGCGATCGAGGCTGCGCTGACCGACCCCGGACCGCGGCCGGAACGGAGCGAGGCGATCCGTCACGAAAGTTGGGAGTCGCGCCTGGACGAGATCCGCGAACACTTGGGCCGTCTGGGTCTGGGTCTCGCACCCCATCGGTCGGCTTGCCGTTGATCGAACTTGCTCTGGGATTAAGCCCTGGGAGGACATGGACTCATGAAAATCGTTGCCGTCGTCGGCGCCCGACCCAACTTCATGAAGATCGCACCGCTGATGTGGGAAATCCGACGGCGGCACGACATTCAGGCTTATCTGGTCCATACGGGCCAGCACTACGACGCGCGCATGTCTCAACTGTTCTTTGAGGAACTGGGCATCCCGCGGCCGGACGTCAACCTGGAAGTGGGCGCCGGCACGCATGCGGTGCAGACGGCGGAAGTCATGAAGCGTTTCGAGCCCGTGCTGCACGAGCAGAAGCCCGACGCCGTCCTCGTGGTCGGAGACGTCAATTCAACCCTGGCTTGTGCCCTCACGGCCGCCAAGCGCGATGTGCCGGTGGCCCATGTCGAGGCGGGTTTGCGCAGCTTCGACCGCTCCATGCCGGAGGAGATCAACCGCGTCGTGACGGACGCGATCAGTCACTGGCTGTTCGTCAGCGAAACCAGCGGTCTCGCCCATCTTCGCCGCGAAGGCATCGCCGATGCGCGGGTTTACTTCGTCGGCAACGTCATGATCGATACCCTTCTGGTCAGTCGGCAGCGCAGCGAAAGCTCCCCCGTCCTGGAAGAGCTGGACCTGGCCGATCGCCCCTACGCGGTCCTTACGCTGCACCGCCCTGCCGGCGTGGACGACCCGGAAGTCTTCGGCGGACTTCTGACCGCCATCCAGCGCCTGCAGCGCGAATTGCCCGTGGTGTTCCCGGTGCACCCGCGAACGCGCAAGGCCCTCGACGGTCGCGCTCTGCCGCGCAACCTCCGCTTGACCGATCCGCTCGGCTACCTCGATTTTCTCAAGCTGATGGCCCATGCGCGGCTGGTGTTGACGGACTCCGGCGGCATCCAGGAAGAGACGACCGTGCTGGGCGTGCCCTGCTTGACGTTACGGAGCAACACGGAGCGGCCAGCCACCATCGAGCAAGGGACGAACCAGCTGGTCGGCCTCGATCCCGAACGCATCATTACCGCGGCCTTGCAGGTGCTGGCAGCGCCCCCCCAGCAGCGACGCGTCCCCGAAAAGTGGGACGGCCGGGCTGCGAAGCGGATTGTGGACATCCTCGCCCGCACCGAGGGAGAAACTCATGGGTCGACTGCTGCGCACCCTCGCCACCGACGTGCGCCGGAAGGCGCTGTGGTGCTATGAGAGCGATCGCTGGTCCGCGTTGCTTCGCGTGTTGTTGACGGACGGCACTCTGGCGATGGTGCTCTACCGACTCATGCAATGGGCCCGTCGTTGGCGCCTGGCGCCGCTGGAGATGCTGTTCAGCAAGGCCAACGCCATCCTGAGTAATTGCATTATCGGGCGCGGCGCGGAATTTGGCCCCGGTCTGGTCCTGATCCACGCCACCGGCATCGTCATCAACGGCCAGGTGCGCGGCGGCAGCGACATTTCCATCGAGCACCAAGTGACCATCGGGGCCGAGCGCCGCAGCAGCCCGGTCCTGGGCGATGGCGTCTTCATCGGAGCCGGAGCCAAGATCCTCGGCGCGGTCACGATCGGGGACGGCGCCCGCATCGGCGCCAACGCCGTTGTGGTCCACGATGTGCCTGCCTACTGCACCGTGGTCGGAATTCCGGCCCGCGTGGTCCGGCAACGCCGGCCCGAAGGCGTGTTCGAAGCTTCCCTGATCGAGAGCGAAACGCTGCCGCGAGGATCCGTGCTGCAGCCCAACGCCACGGATTGACGCATCACCGAAATTACCGCCCCGAGGTGCACCATGGAACTCACACCCGTTGTCGTCCTCTTGTTCTGGACCTGCCTGGCGCTGGTTGCCTACGCTTATGTCGGCTATCCGCTGGTCGTCTGGAGTGCGGCCCGCTGTTTCGGCCGTACTCGAACGGCCCCCAATCTCCCGGATGCTGAATTGCCAACGGTGTCGCTGCTCCTGTCCGCCTACAACGAGGAGGCGGTGGTCGAGCAATGGATTCGCAATGCGCTCGCGCTGGACTATCCGGCCGCCCAGCTCGACATTGTCGTCGCTTCCGACGGCAGCTCCGATGCAACGCCCCAGATTGTGCGGCGTTACGCGGGGCATGGCGTGCGGCTTCTGGACTATCGGCAGCGGCGCGGCAAGGCTGCCGTGCTCCGGGCAGCCTTTGCCGAGGTGCGCGGCGACATCGTTGTACTGTCTGACGCCAACACACACATCGAGCCAGGCGCGGTGCGCTGCCTGGCCCGCTGGTTTCGAGATCCGACGGTGGGCGTGGTCTGCGGCCGGCTGGTGCTGACCGACCCGGCCTCCGGACACAATGCCGACGGACTTTACTGGAAGTACGAAACCTTCCTCAAGAAGCAGGAGGACCGCCTGGGTGCCCTGCTCGGGGCCAACGGCGCCATCTACGCGCTGCGGCGCGAGCTCCACGAAGCCCTGGCAGCCGAGGCCGTCGTGGATGACTTCGTCATTCCGCTGCGCGCGCGGCTGCTGACGGGCTGCCGCCTCGTCTACGACGCGGCTGCAGTCGCTCAGGAGGAAACGCCGCCCGACCTGCGGGCCGAATTTCATCGCCGCGCGCGTCTTGGCGCCGGCGGCTTCCAGAGTATCGCCCTGCTCTGGCGACTGCTCCACCCGCGTCACGGTTGGATCGCGTTCAGTTTCCTCTCGCACAAGATCCTCCGCTGGCTCTGCCCATTCTTCCTCCTTGGCCTCCTGGCGAGCAACCTCTGTTTGCTGGATGAGCCCCTCTACTTCTGGGCCCAGTCCGTGCAGCTTTGTTTCTACGGCCTGGCCGTGCTGACTCCCTGGCTGGACTGGCTACAGGGCGGCCAGCATCTCTTGAAGCCGCTGCGTTTGCCGGCGCTGTTTACCTCGATGAACGCGGCCCTTCTCGTCGGCTTCTGGCGCTGGCTCCGGGGCCGCCAAAACGGTGCCTGGCGGCGGACGACGCGCCCCAGCGAAGCACAAGGAGTGGTTTGATGTCGCTCTTCCGGGGTGTCGATCGCTGGCTGTTCTCCTATCTCGCCGAAATACCGCAGCGGCGGCCGCCGCGCCAGGGAGAGGACGTCCATCTGCTGCTTTGCGTCTGCGACCACTACGAGCCAAAGGGCGGCCACGCGCCGACGGAGCTGGCCCGCGCGCGGGTGCGTCGCTGGGTCGAGGAGTATCCCCGCAGCCTCGGCGCTTTCCGCGACAGCGACGGCCGACCGCCCCAGCACACCTTTTTCTATCCCGCGGAAGAATACGAACCCGAGCTGCTCGATGGCCTCGCAAGTCTGTGCCGCGGCGGCTTCGGCGAGGCCGAGGTCCACCTGCACCACGACCACGACACGGCGGACGACCTTCGCCACAAGCTCCTCGCGTTCAAGGACACGTTGGCGGAACAGCACGGCTTGCTGGCCCGGCGGCGGGACACCGGCGAGGCCGTCTATGCGTTTATCCACGGCAATTGGGCGCTGAATAACTCGCGCCCGGACGGCCGGTGGTGCGGCGTCAACGACGAGATCACGGTGCTGCGCCAGACCGGCTGCTATGCCGACTTCACCCTGCCGTCGGCACCGAGCCCGACGCAGACCCGGACCATCAACCGCATCTACTACGCCCGGTCCGAGCCGCGGCGGCCCAAGGCGCACGACACCGGGACGACGGTCTGTTCGAAGCCGGCCCCCTCCGATGCGCTGCTGCTCATTCCCGGCCCGCTGTTGCTTGACTGGCAGCGACGCAAGTGGGGCATCTTGCCGGGTATCGAGAACGGCTGCCTGCAGGCGAGTCAGCCGCCGACCGCGCGCCGGCTCGACCTCTGGCTCCGTGCCCGCGTCCAGGTGCCGACGCGTCCCGACTGGTTCTTTGCCAAGTTGTACGCCCATGGCGCACCGGAGGTCCAGGCAGACATGCTGCTCGGCGAGCCAGCACGGCAGTTCCACCAGGCCCTGGCCCAGCGCGCGGCGTCCGATCCGCATTTCCACTTCCATTACGTCACTGCCCGCGAAATGTACAACCTGGCGCGCGCGGCGGAGGCAGGCCACTCAGGCCATGTTGACGAAGCCCGGGACTTTGAACTGCTCGGACCGCGAGTAGCCCGACGGGTGAGTACTTCAGGCACGGCGTGCCCGATCAGCCAATGATACTTCGATTCAAGTCCCGGTGAGCGCAGCCAAGAGCGAGTGCTCCGTGAAACCTCGAAAAGGGTTGCGGGCGGCGTGGCCGGCACAGCCGGCCCTCCAAAAAAGCCTTATGTAGGGCCGGCTGTGCCGGCCGGACCTCCAACCAAGCCTTGACAGCACACTGGATCAGCGTGCACGATTCCGCGGCCAAGTCGCTGGCGGTGCCATGCTTTCGCGGAGCTTGTGCGGCGACCGGATGCCGGGCGCAGATGGCAAGTTACAAGCGTGTCCCACCATTGGCTCGCCCAGAGTGAGTTCTTGGACGCCGCCGCCAAACACAACGGCCGGGCCCGCGCCAACGTCCTGTTGGTGGGGTCCGGCCCTGGGCGACTCCGGTGGATCATTTGCGGCGGCAGCGGCTGGTCAGAATCAGCATGCCACCCGCGAGCAAGGTCAGGGCGCTGGTAGCCGAGCCGGGATCAATCTCGGGGACCGATACAAAAGCGTGCGCCGGTACCGTCAAACTGCCGAAGAAGAGCAGGAATCCACAGGTTCCGATGAGACGTGCGATCATGGTGATACCTCCTTAAAGAAAATTTCCAGAATGGTTCCATGGACGATCCGTTCCTGCGGCCACCGGGTTGGGCGACCCGAGAGGCCGACGGAACGAGCTGCGATTGCAGAGTGGTTAGGCAAGGGCGAGCACCTTGGCCCGGCCGCGCCAGCGATAGGCCACCAAACCGGTCAGGCCGAATCCCAGGAGCAGGATCGACGACGGTTCGGGGACGACCGGTGCCGGCGATCCCGGCGTGAGGATGCCTTGGCCTTCGGTGCCCTCTAACGTCCATGCCCGGAAAACCACGGTGCCTCCAGCGTTGGCGACGGCTTCGTTGATGAAGTTGTCGACAACGCTGACAGGCGGCCCATTCGCGCCGGAGTAGGAGAAGAGGGTGGGATACTCCAGTGCCCAGATGGCGAGCTGGACCGCTGCCTCGCCCGCATCGACACTCGCGGCAAAGCCGAGTGTCGCAGCGGGGTTGTTGAGGTACTTGTTGACGAGGTAGGCAATGGCGCTGACGTTGGCATCGTCTGGCAGTGAGCTGAGGGCCACGTCATAGCTTGTGCCTGCTGCCGGCATGCTGTGCAAAAGGTCCCCGCAAAAAGCGAGAAATTGCGTATTGTCGGATGCAAGCATCTGCAGTTGGCCGGCGAAGCCGGTCTTTTCGCTGCCGTTGAAATTGATGGTCACCGTCTCCCCGATGCCCGTACCGTTGAAGGTGACCAGTTCGGCGCGAGCGATACCTGGCCACGCCAGGCCCAGCACAGTCAGGACGGCGGCCAGCCAGGGCCGCAACCCGAGAACGGAACATTGAACCATGACATCTCTCCTCTTCATTGGGACAAAGGATTTGACAACCTTCCGACGCACAGACGCCGCGCTCCATGAAAAGAGGCCGTGACCGTTGCGATGGGGCCGGAAGCCCCAAACCACAGGGTCCGAAGCACTGGTCCGGGGCGAGCCGTTTGTTGTCCTTTCTCGGCTCGCATGGGACTATTCTGCAAAGGGCATACCGCGACGGAGCAGGGCGCGCAGTTTCGGCGGCCAGAGAGCCATCGCGCCGTCGTCCGACCACCAAACCGCTTGTGCATTCGGACTTCCGGCCACGAGTGGCCCCTCCTTGCCGGAGCAAGGACTCTCGCAACCGGATCATCGAGGTGTGTGTCGCCTCTTTTTCGGTGGATGTCACTGTTCAGCGGCTGTGTTTGGTGTCAACCCGTAGTGTCATTCCGCCGCACGCTTGCCCAGCGCCGGTAAGTGGTCCAAAAACTACTTCCAAGATTTCCGTCAAGAAGATGAACCACGGATAACACGGAGAACACGGATAAAGACCCCTACGCCAAGCAGCGATCCATGAGGCGGTCAGGTCTGGAATCATTGCCATTGCTATCCGTGTTATCCGTGCAATCCGTGGTTAGATTTTTCTGAGTCGACAGACGTTTCGGACTGGCATGCCGGAAATGGAACGTGATTTTTGGATGCCCACTGGGCCACGCTTGCCCAGCGCCGGTAAGTGGTCCAAAAACTACTTCCAAGATTTCCGTCAAGAAGATGAACCACGGATAACA
>JAIEMG010000183.1 GCA_019752375.1 Gemmataceae bacterium
TTTGGTCGCTCAACCGGGGCGTTCACACGCCCCGCTCGCCCTACGTGAATGGCATTCGGGCCGCGCTCAATTTCGAGCGCGGCCCCAAGGATTGTGCCGAGCCTATTCTTCGGCTCACTCATGCGGCCGCTCGTCCTGCGACTCACCAGAGCGTGCGAGGCGCCGTTTGCGCCAGGCGTAGAATCCCAATACCCCGCTGCCGATCAAGCCGGAAATCAACGAAGCCGGCTCTGGAGTTTCCTGCGGCCCTGACGTCGGGCCAGGCTCCGGCGGGTCGGTCGGCGGAACCGCTGGTGGCGGCGCCGGTGGCACAGGCGGCGGCAACTCGGGCGGCGGAAGTGGCACCTCAGGCGGAGGCGGCACCTCGGGAGGGGGCACTGGTGGTTCTGGTGGTGGAGGCGGCACCTCGGGAGGCGGCACTGGTGGTGGTGGATCAGATCCGGGGTCAGGTGGCCCCCCAGAATGCGGGATCGGTATTGAGCCCGTCGGGACTTCCGGCGGTGGTGCCGGTTCTGGTTCCGGCGCGGGCGCGGGCGCGGGGGCAGTCGTTCCTCCGGTCGCCGAACCCGACGATGAATGGGAAATCGGAACTGACCCCGCGAGCACCCGCGAGTCAGCAATCGCTCCAAGGATGAGTCCTAGCAGCGATGAGCCGGTAAAAGCAATGATCGAGGCCCGAGCACCGCTCCTCATGGCACACGCTCTCTCTTGCGGTTATTCGTTACAAACGGCAAATTCGACACATCCTTTTATCGGCGCCGCCTCACCCGCAAGATGACTCCAATGTGGGCGAGCCGCGATGGCTCGCCCGCAGGTAGCCCTACCTCTCGCATTCGACCGCGGCTTCAGTTGTTGATCGTCGCCTTCGTCAGCGCCCCTTTTAGCTCTTTCACGCCGGCTTCCGTGACCTTCGTTCCCGCCAAACTCAGAAAGTTCAAGTTTGTCAGGCCGTTCAGATGCTTCAGGCCCGCATCGGTGACGCCGGTCATGTTCAGGTAGAGCCAGCGCAGGTTCGTCAGCGCCTTGAGCTGCTCCAACCCCGCATCGGTGACCGGGGTGCCGCCAAGCCAGAGGGTCGTCAAGCCCATCAGTGCCTTTACGTGCTCCAGCGACTTGTCCGACACCTTGGTGCCGTGCAGGTTCAAAGTAGCTAGCTTGGCCAGGCCCTTGAGATGTGCCAGGCCATCGCCAGCGACTTCGGTGCCATCCAGCCGCAGCGTGTGCAGGGCCGTCAGCCCCTTGAGCGCCTCCAGGCCCTTATCGCTTACCTTGGTCTTGTCGAGGTGCAGCGTCTGCAGCTTGGTGAGCCCTTTCAGGTTGTCCAGTCCGGCGTCAGTGACGGCCGTCCCGCCGAGCCACAGCGTCTGCAAGTTGCCGAGACCCTTTAATGCCTCAAGCCCCTTGTCGCCGACCTTGGTGCGGTCGAGGTAGATGGTCTGCAGTCCCGTGAGGCCCTTGAGATGCTCGACGCCTGCATCGCCGATGCCGGTGCCGCCCAGATACAGCTCGCGCAGCTTGGCGAAGCCCTTGAGCGGCTCCAGTCCGGCGTCGGCAACCGTCGTACCGCTGAGGACAACCTTCCAGACCGGCTTGTCAGGCATCGATTCATCAACCGCTACCGTGCCGCCGAGCTTCTTGATCTCGGCAATGGCCTTCTCTTGATCGGCCTTGGCGTCCTGTGTCCTGGCCGATGAGTGGATGAGTAGAAGCGCGCCCAACGTGCAGACGATCCCAAGTCGCATGACGATTCCCTTTCCTGTGGAGTCCCGAACCGCGACTATCATAGTGCCAATGCGCACGCGATGCCACACGGCGAGTGCAAATGCCGAATGACGAAGCAATGACCAATGCCCCAACTCCAACGTGAGTGCGGCGCAATCACCTCTTGTCATTGGGACTTGGACATTGCTTCGTCATTCGGGCTTCGTCATTCGTCATTCCAGCAGGGAGGGCTTCGTCATTCCCGTGCCTGCCCATCGAATTTGTTGAATTCCATGTAGTGCAAGTGATGATACAACTCGCTCTGCGTCAACAGCTGCCGATGGTCGCCAGCCGCCTCGATACGGCCCTTGTGCAGGAGAAACACCTGATTGCACGTTCGCAGCGTGGACAGTCGGTGCGGTAAGAAGATGGCGGTGCGGCCGGGGAGCATCCGCGTGAAGGTGTCGTCGAGCACCGAGCGCGTGTCCTCGTCCAGGGCGTTTGCTGGCGGTTCCTCGATGATGACCAGGGCAGGATCGCGCAGGATCGCCCTTGCCAGGGCGATGCGAAACTGTTCGCCAATGTTCAGTGCGTGGCCCATTTCACCAATCGGCGTCTCGTAACCCTTGGGCAGCTTCTGGATGAAGTGGTGTGCGTGCGCCACCTTGGCTGCCTCGATGACCTGCGGCAGCGTGTAAGCGCTATCCCCGCAGCCGATGTTATTCATGACCGTGTCATTGAACACCAGGTTGTGCGGTAGCACCACGGCGGTTTGCGCCCGGAGGGAATCGAGCGTCACCCAACGCAGATTGTGCTGATCGATGCGGATCTCGCCTGAGGTCGGGTCGAGGAAGCGCGGCAGAAGATACACCAGCGCGTGCTTCTCCAGCTCGTCCGGGCCCACGAGGGCGACACGCTGGCCCGCCTGGACCGTCAGCGTCACGCCGCGGAGGAGCAGTTTGCCCGTGCCCGGCTCGCGCAGACTCACGTCGTCGAACTCGAGCAGGCTGCCCAGCGGCGGCAGAAACTCGGCGCCGACCGATTGGGCGACTTCGCCAGGCCGGTCGAGAAAATTGAAAACGGCCACCGACGACTCGCGACCGCGGCGCACGAAGCGCAGGTGCTCGCGCACGTTCTCCAGCGGCCAGTAAAGACTGACAAGTGCCGTCACCAGAACGATGGTCGCAGCCATGCCGATCTGGCCCGCCAGTGCGATGAGGCCCGCAACATAGAGCAAGCTGGCACCGGCCAGCACGCCCAGGAACACGAGCAAAGGCTGGTACAGCGCCTCGCCGATGGTCCGGCTCAGCGCTGCGCGGGCGTGGCTGTTCAATTGCCGTTCGACGCGGGACTGGTTGAACAGCTCCATGAGGTAGCCCTTCACGAGCCGAATGTGGCGGATGCTCTCCTGGAGCAGTGCGAGCTGGTCCGCGGCAGAGCGGATGGCCTGGTCGCCGCGTTCGCGCGAATAGGTCCGCACCTGGCCGCCGATCAGCCAGACCAATACCGCGAAGACGAGAAACGCCACTGCCAGCCAGAAATTGACAATCAGTGCAAAGATCAACAACAGTGCGAACTTGAGCGGCTCCCGGACCAGGACCGTGAGCCAGGCAAAGAGCATGTCGTCGATCGCCTCGACATGACGGGTAAAGATGCCAACGGCTTCGCTCGGCCCCACGGCTTGCATCGCCAGCGTGCCGTGCCGAAAAGTGTGGTGATAGACGGCCCGGCGCAGCCGTGTGGCTGCCTCGATGGTCGCCAGGGCCGCGGTGTAGTTCATCGCGAACAGGGTCAGTGCGCGTAGCAGCGCCAGTACGATCGCGGCGCCGAGCAGACCGGCGAGATAGGGCATTGCATCGTCAGCCTGCCAGATCCACGGGTTCCAGCGTGCCAGTGCGCTCACGATCGGGTGAATGAGCCGCTGCTGACGCGTGGTCGCGACGGTGCTGAGGATGCCGACGTAAGGTTGCTCGGTACGGACGCGGCTTCGATAGGTGCTGGCCGCCTCGGGGCCAACGCGATCGGCGAGGACCTGGGCGACGCACGCGCGCCTTTGCCATTCGCGGTCCGCTCGATCGTCGGCGAGCTTGTCTCCGGCAAGACGTTCCGCGATCTTGTCGTCCAGTTCCGGTTTGAATTCTTGCAGCTGCTTCTTGCGCTCGTCCTTGTCGATGGCTTTCCACGCGACTTGGAACTGATCGCGTTGGATGACGGTCAACTCCGTGGCGGCGGGCACGCGGCCGTGCGAAACGAGCAGATCGGCAAACAGGGCCAGGACACAGAGGAGGGCAATATACAGCACCCCGGCGCCGACGGCGCTGGCTAGCGCCGTCCACTTGGCGACCGGCTTGAAGTTCAGGAAACTCCAGGCGCGCGCGACCGGGGCTCGTTTTTCCATACCGACAGGTTACAAGGTGCCGGGCGGTACGAACACGATGAAACGACGAAAGGGCGGAGTGCCTCCCCCGATGCCGTCAGCCCGAAATGCGTCGGGGTTGGAACAAGACGTCCCGGTTGTTCCGGCATGCAGCCGTCACCCAACAAGCGATTGTTCCTCGATCGCAGGTGCATCATCCGGCCAGAAGCAACAGCCAGGCGAGGAAAGGAAGCCGTTGCATCGCTTTGGCCGGGCTGACTCACTCCCCGCGGATCTGGCCATGTCCGTGGACCACATATTTATATGTGGTGAGTTCCTGCAATCCGCAGGGCCCCCGAGCGTGGAACTTGTCCGTGCTGATGCCGATCTCCGCTCCCAGGCCAAACTCGTAACCGTCGTTAAATCGTGTGCTGGCATTCACAAGCACTGCGGAGGAATCCACCCCCGTCGTAAAGCGCTGGGCTGCCTCCAGGTCGCGCGCGATGATCGCTTCGGTGTGCTTTGAACCGTACCGGTCAATATGGTCGATCGCCGCGTCCAGGCTATCCACGACCTTGACCGACAGGATCAGGTCGAGGAATTCCATCGCGTAGTCTTCCTCCGTCGCCGGCTTCGCGTCCGCCACCAGGTCGCAAGTGGCTGGACAGCCGCGCAGTTCGACGCCGCGCTGACGCAATGCCCGCGCAGCGCGTGGCAAGAATTCGACGGCCACGTCGCGATGAACTAACAGGCTCTCCGCGGCATTACAGACTCCGGGCCGCTGGCACTTGGCGTTCACCACGATCCGTTGCGCCATGTCCAGATCAGCGGAAGCGTCCACGTAGACATGACAATTGCCGTTGAAGTGCTTGAGCACCGGCATCGTTGCCTCGGCGGCCACGCGACGAATCAGGCTCTCGCCGCCACGCGGAATGGCCAGATCGATGTACTGATTCAGACGGAGCAGATGACCGACTGCCGCGCGATCGATCGTGGCGACGAGTTGAACCGCTTCCTTGGGAAGATCGAAGGGCGCGAGCGATTCCTGGAGAAGGGCGTGCAGCGCGACGTTGGTGTGCAGCGCTTCCTTCCCGCCGCGCAGGATGATCGCGTTGCCGCTCTTGACGCACAGACCCGCGGCGTCCACCGTGACATTGGGCCGCGACTCATAGACGAAGAAGATGACGCCCAGCGGCACGCCGACCTTGTGGACCTGCAGGCCGTTGGGACGCACATTGCTGTCGAGTACCCTCCCGACCGGATCCGGCAAAGCGGCCACCTCACGCAGTCCCTCGGCCGCTGCACGAATGCGGTCGGGTGTCAGGCGGAGACGATCGACCTGCGCGGACGACAGCGTTGCCTCGTTGGCCGACACATCGCGAGCGTTCGCTTCGATGAGGGTAGGGATGTGCTTGCCGAGGTTCTCGGCGGCGTGCAGGAGCCAGCCGTTCTTCTGGGCGCCTCTGGCGGTGGCCAGCGAGCGCGACGCCTCCCGCGCCTTCTGGCCCAGGTGGCGACAGTAGCCGGTCAGATCCTCGGTGGGTTCAATCAATTCGACGACGGCGCTCACGGGTTACGGCCCCCTCCCAGGCCCGTACCCTCGCCCGTCAAGGGACTCAAACGAAAGGTTGCCGCACGCGGCGGGTTCTGGGCCAGCTGGAACTCTGGAGGCAATTGTAGCCGCAGCGGTTCCTCGTACAAGCCGGCCTCGAACTTGCGCGTCGTCAAGTCGATGAACACCGTCACGTTTGGCTGGTCCGCGCCGGATGGACCGAGCAGTCGAAGGGTAACCTTACCATCGCGCTCGGTCCGCCATTCCGGCCGCAACATGAAGTTGGGCGGACAGAGGAACTGCACCGGCACGTCCACCAGTTCGTAAACCTTTTGCCGAGCTTTCAGCGTCAGCCGAATCGCAACGGCACGCGGATTGGTCCGGATCGGCCGGCCTTCCAGTTCCTGCAAGAGCGGCACCGATGCCGTCTGCACAACTTCGGACAGGCTGCTGGCGTCGGGCCGCATCTGCACCAGATAGGGCTGGGTGGGCACGGCGCGCGTCCGGTCGAGGATCTCCTGCGGGCCGCGTACCAGCACGGTGGCAGGCTCAGGCGTCATCTGGCTGACGCGTTCTTCCAGTCCGCAGTCCACGCGCACCGGCAGGCGGCGCTCGACGATGCGGCGCAGCGTCACCGGGATGCGGTTGCGTCCCTCCGCGACGATCGGCTTGACGCCGGGTGGTGGATGCACGTCGGACGCATCAATGCGGACGGTGTCGAGATAGCGGCTTTCATTGATGCGATCGTGCGGAACGGTGAAGCTAGCTTGCACGCGCAGCTCGCCGCGCTGGATCAGCCCGCGCAGCTCGCGCATGCGCGACGGTGGTCCGGTGAAGGAGGCGACGACCTGCGCTGGGCCGGTGATTTCCAGGTCATATTGATCGGCTTGCGCTGGTGCGAGGACAAGCTGGACCGGGACTGGCACGTTATCGATCATTTCCTGATCGCGGCTGCGCGCGTAGAGCCAGACCAGCAGGCCAAGCACAATGGCTACGCCTGCGGAAATAAGCCGGTCGACCATGCGGCTAGGCGACTTCGATGGTGTCTTCGTCGGCATGGATGACCTCTTTGTCGATCCGGTGCGATCGGCAACCAGGACATGAAATCGCGCACCTGCTGGATGCTGCGGTCCTGGTGTATCACGCGGCCCGGGTGCTGATCGTATCCGCAGCGTCCGAGTTGCTCAGCAAGGCCGCCAGCCGGCGCGACAGGTTCTCCCGTGCCACCACTTCCAGACGCCCGCCCATTGCCAGGGAAATGCGCCCGGTCTCTTCGCTGACGACCAGCAGGAGCGCATCGGTTTCCTCGCTCAGGCCGAGCGCGGCTCGATGACGCATGCCCATGTGCGGTCCCCGGCCGTCCGGCGGTTGGCTGAGCGGCAGCTGGCAGGCGGCGGCGGCGATTCGGCCGTTGCAGATGATGACTGCGCCGTCGTGCAGTGGGCTGCGCGGCGTGAAGATGGTCCGCAAGACCGGCGCGGATATCTCGGCATCCATGGCTTCGCCCGTCTCAATGTAGGCGGCCAGCGTCAGCTCTCGCTGAATGGCGATCAGTCCCCCCACGCAATCGCGCGACAGGCCCTCGGCGGCGTCGGCCAGCTTGTCGGCAATCGGCTGATGCTTCACCGTTACCAGATATCGCCACATGCGATAGCGGCCCAGCACCATCAGGCCGCGCCGCAATTCCGGCTGGAAGACGACCAGGAGTCCGACGACCACCCAGGTAAGCAGATAGTCCAGGATCTTGCTCAGTTCATGCAGGTCCAGGCTGGCGATGATGACCTGGGCAACGAGGAAGAAGCCGATGACGACTAGGGCGAGCCCGCGGACCACTCCAGAGCCGCGTGTCTTGCTGAGGAAGCGAAGGATGGCGTAGATGGCTAGCGCCAGAATGACGACTTCCACAAAATCGCGGAAGCCGACCGACTCGTACAGCTGCGCCAGCCGTTCATTCAAGATTCCGCCTCCCTGCTCTCGTCAATGGCTGCCAGCAACGTCACGGCATCCCGCGTTTCTTGCACATCGTGGACGCGAAGGATCTGCGCGTCGCCTCGGCAGATGGCCCTGCAGACAACTGCCAGCGACCCCGCCATGCGGCCGGCCACGGGGCGATTGTCCAGCAGTCGGCCGATGAATCCCTTGCGCGAAACGCCCAGGCAGACGGGCCGGCCGATTTTCCCCAGCTCGCCCAGCCGGGCAAGAAGCGACAGATTATGTGCCAGTGTTTTGCCGAACCCAATGCCAGGATCGAGGACCATTCGCTCGGCGGCTATACCGACATCCGCGAGCGCGTGCAACCTCGCTTCCAGGAATCGCGCGATGTCCAAGACCACGTTTTCATACCGAGGGGCCCGCTGCATGGTCGCGGGCGTTCCTTGCATGTGCATGAGCACGACGCCGGCGTTTCCCGCACGCACGACCTCGGGCATGGCCGCATCGCCGGTCAATGCGGTCACGTCGTTGACGATCCTTGCACCCGCTGCCAGGCAACGACGCGCCACCTCGGCCTTCATCGTGTCCACCGAGAGTGGGATCGCGACTTGCGATGCCAGCGCTTCGACCACGGGCAGAACGCGGCGCAGCTCTTCCTCCACCGGCACGGGAGCAGCGCCGGGGCGCGTCGATTCGCCGCCGAGGTCCAAAAGGTCCGCGCCCTGGGCAACAAGGCTCTTGGCGTGGGCTACGGCGGAGTCGGCAGAAGCGTGACGCCCGCCGTCGGAGAAGCTATCCGGCGTGACATTGACGATGCCCATGACTAGCGGCCGGCGGCCAATCGTCAAAACGCGATCGGGCAAATGCCACTCAAAGGATGTTCCTTGCATGAGTGCATTGTGCCAGAAGCCCCGGCCAGCGGGCAACCAGGGCCGGCTGGAATGACCAATGACGAAGCCCCAATGACATGAGCGGCATCTGAACCGTTCGTCATTGGGGTTTGGTCATTGATTCGTCCTTCGTCCTTCGTCCTTCGTCATTCCAGCAGGCCTTACCACGGCTTTTCCATCATGGACACGATCTGCACCGCCAGGCGGTCCGCGGCGGTTTTCAGGGCCGTGGTGGTGGATTGGCCGATTTCCGGGATGAAGTTGTAAGTCGCCATGACGCTGACGCCGGGCGGCGGACCGGTAAGGGGGACTGGTGGCGGCGGCACGGGCAGCGCCGGATCGATGCCGGGCGGCTGCTCGGCGCCAGGAACGGGCGTCGGTCGTGGCAGGGTTTCGCCGTCTGGGATCGCCGGCGTCTCGACCGCCAGCGGCGGCGTGGGGCCGGTCGTCAGCAGCGGATTCAACGCCGTGCCCGCTGAGGCTCCGGCGGCCGGAGCCAGTTCGTAAATCGGCGCCGGCGCGCCTGCGCGGCGCGGCGCGGACAGGATCTCACCGGTGTGCAGGTCCTTCCAGGTCACTTGCACGCTGATGACCATCTCGCCTTCGCGAACTTCGTTCAGCTGATTGCGATTCAGAATGTTCTTCGTGCTGCTGAGGATGATGCCGGAGAGCTCGGTATCGGCACGCTCTCGGTCGGACACCACCTTGTACGGTGTCTTGGTTTCGATCTCGCGCACGACGGCGCGCGTCACGTCGAACTCCAGTCCGCGATAGAACGTGACGTTCTTGAAGATGGGCACAAACACCGAGTGGAACCGATCATCGTAGTTCGGCCGCGACGTGTAACCCAGCAGCGTGAAGTGGCCGCCCGATTCACAAGCGGGCATGAGCAGGACGAGAAGGCCGATGCCCCAAGCCGCGGCGCGACGGCGCCACGTCCTGGCTGCGGAACCGGCGTGAATGACAGTCGCGGTGCACACGGCCTGCTCCTCTCTTCTCGTCCATCGCCAGGGGACGGCGCCCCTGGCTTCCAGTCATTGCGCCCCGTGGCCGATCGGCGTCGACTATTGCGGGGCCGATGCGGGGGATACACCCATCTCGGCGGACCGCGGCGGCGGCAACGGTTGCGGCGGCGTTGGGTATGTGCCTGGCATCACCGGCCGCGGTTGCGGTGCCGTCTCCGTCGGCGGCGCGAAGCCGCCCGGTGGAACGGGGCGCGGCACCGGCGCGGTCTCGACCGGAGCGGCCGGTCGCGGTTGCGGCTTGGGCTGGGCGGGGGGCTCCTTCGGCTGCGTTGCCGCACTGGCTTCCACCTTCGCGGCCTTCTTCTCCAGCTCCTTGCGCAGGTCCCACATCCGCTGCGTGGCCTTATCGGCGAACTCGGTGCCGGGGTAGCGACGTCGCACGATCTCGTAGTAGAAGTAAGCGCTGCCGGGATGGCCGGTACGTCCGTAGAATTCGGCCATCCTGAAGTCCTTCTCGGCCTGCTGCATATTGCAGGCGGCAAGCTGGTTGAGGAGGAACTCGCGTTTGACCGGGTCGTTGGCCAACTTGGGATAGCTGCGCAAGGCCCCGTCAATCAGGCGACGGGCTTCCGCGACTTTTCGGCCGTCGTAATCGGCGCCGCCGGTGCCCAGATGCTTGCTGATGATGCCCAGCTCGATCGCCTTGGTGGCCAGCTCACTGTTGGGATGCATCTCGACCAGTTGCGAGAAGTAGAAGTCCGCTTCGCGGTAGTCCTCGCGGAAGAACTTGACGCTGCCGCCGAGGAACAAAGCCTTGTCCGCCAGGGGCCCGCGCGGATCGTTGTTGCGCACCCGTTCCAGGGTCTCGATGGCCCGGCCTTCTTCATCGATGAGCGGCTTGGTGGATTCGAAGTGACAGACCGGTGTCACCACCATCCAGCGATCCCCCTTCTTTACCTGCTCGACCTGGCGCATCTCGTCGCGCGTGTCTTCCAGCCACGCATAGGCGATGTCGTACATGCGCTGGCAGCACTGCTCGCGGAAAGCGCCATTGGGGAAGTCCAGCAGCGTCTTGTGATAGGTGTCGCAGGCGCGCGGCCACTTGTTCATGCGATACTGACATTCCGCTTCGTAGAACCGTGCTTCCTCGGCCACCGACACCGGGTTGCACTTGTTGTCGGCGATGCTGTGGAAGACCGACCGCGCCTTGTCGTACTCGCCCAGGCGATACAGTTCGTGGGCGCCGGACATCTCGGCGGCGGTCTTGGACTTGGCGGCCGACTTTTCCGGCTCCAGCCTGTCGCCGTGCAGGATGAGCGTCTCGGACGCGCCTTCCGGCACGTCGGCCTTGAACCACTTCTCCCAGAATTTCCAGTTGGTCTCTTCGTCGTCCTTCTTCGGATTGTCCTTCTTGGCTTCCGGCTTTTTGGCGTCGTCCTCACCCTTGGCGCGCAGCGTATTGCTGTTCTGGGCGGCCGCGCCGACCTGAGTGCTGCCGATCCCGCCCACGCAGCCCGTGAGCAGTGCGGCCGAGGGCAGCAGGGCAAAGAGGGCACGCGCGGCTCTGCTCATCGTCTTGCCATCCGTGGTTCGCATGCTTCTTCTCCCGTCTCAGCTCCCCAGATATGGCAGCAACCGAGGTCGGCGACCCAGTAGATAGGTCACATACTGGCCCAACAACTGGCGGAGTTCACCGCGCACAGCCGGAGGCCAGTCTCGCTGCCATGCTTCCCCCGCCTCCCCGAGCTCCCTCAGCGCCTGCCAAGCCGCGACTGTGAGAGGCCGTCGATCGCGCTGGGCCGGTTGGCACGCAGCGCAGACGACAGCGCCCAGCGCCGCGCTGAACGCCAACCGCCGGCCATCCGCCGCGGCACCGCATACGCCGCAGCTTTCGAGCCCCGGCTGGTAGCCTAGCTCTCGCAACAAGACCAGCTCGAAGCGCATCAACCGTGTCGCAGTGGCCTGGGCGGATGCGCCCAGGTCGCGCAAGGCCGCGCACGCTTCGTCGAACAGGTTCGGATGAGGGTCGTAATCCTCCGTCCAGTCCGCGAGCAGCTCCGCAATGTAGTACCCCGCATACAGCGCCGGCAGATGCAGGCGCAACCGGGGGAACCGCTCGACGACCTGCGCTTCCGTGAGCAGGTCCAGACCGCCGGAAGATTTGCGGAGGAGGACTATACTGGCAACCGTGAGCAGGTCAAGGGC
>JAIEMG010000102.1 GCA_019752375.1 Gemmataceae bacterium
CCCCGGTTTTGGTCGCTCAACCGGGGCGTTCACACGCCCCGCTCGCCTGGCGCCTGCCTAAGTTAATGGCATTCGGGACACTGCTGAATGCCATTCGCTGTCGGCGAGCAACAGGAGATACCGCTCCGGCGGCACGGACATTTCTGTCCGTGCGGTCGGGAAAAGGCACGGACAGAAATGTCCGTGCCACCGAGAGCTCGCTTAAGTTAGTGGCATTCGGGACATTGCTGTCAAAACAGCCCCGCATAGTCGTCTTCGATCCGCTTCAGCGATAACCCGCCCAGGAAATTCGCGTAGCACATCCACACCGAAATTCCGTGCAGGTCGGCGAACTGCGGCGGCACGAAACGAGGCGGTACCACCAGGCCCTCCTCCACGAGCTGGGCGAGGGTCTTGATATCTGCCAGTGTCGTCTTGCCACAAAAGAGCAACGGCACCCGATGTAGCATGCCGCGCTGAACGGCGAGGCGGATGTAGTTGTAGACCAGCACTAGGCCCTTGCTGTAGCACAGGTCCTTGGTGAAGGGCCCGCATCCTTCCGGCAAGCTGCCGCGGAAGATCCGCGTCGTGTGCTGATACGCTTCGCGCGGTTCGTAGGCTTGGTCGAGGAAGTGGCGGTAAACCTCCAAAAAGTTGGCGCCGTTTTCCGCCATCGCGACGCCGGCAATGCGGTTGGTCAAGCGGCGCACGCGGGCGGGGTGGGACGCAAACGCGAAAATCTCCGTCAGCACCGCCAGCCCTTCTTGCGTGACCGTGGCGGAGGGCGGCCCCTTGCTCAGGAACGTGCAAACGGGCTGCGCCTGGCCGTTCAACGTCGTCCCCAGATGGACCCAGCCCTCGTGGACTTCCAGAAGCCGCACGTGACGCGGCGTGAAGGCCACGTTGCCGCGAATCTTGATGTAGTCGCTGCCCGCCGCTGCATCGGCGACAATCCCGTCGGAGAGCTTCACGCGCACCGCCGTGGGATCCTGGAAATAAACGCCCAGCCGCTCGGCGAGCAGGGCCATCGCTTGCGGTGCATCGAGCACGGCCCCGTCGCAGCCTAAACTGTCTTGCGCCAGGCTCGTCAGGTGGCATGCCATCATCTTTCCCAGGTCGGCCAGGGTGGGGTCGCCCGCGTGAAAGCGGTCCGTGGCACTGCCGTAGAGCCGCTCGGAAATCTCGCTGAAGCCGCGGGTGCCGCGGTGGGTCAGCATGTGGACCACCTCGCGGTACTCCTGGCACATGCGCGACATCATCTGGCCCGGTGCATTGAGCTCGCCAAGTTGACGCCGGATGTCGCGTTCGATCGTGTGCAGCTCGTGCAGCTTCGCTTCGGGATCGAACGGCAGGGGGCGCGAGGCATAATAGTCGCGCGTCACGGGCGGCAGCTCGCGCGCGCCGGCAGCGAAGAACGCCCGTTCGACATCGTCGTCCCACTTGATCGCATCGAGGATCCGGATGGGACGCTGCGCCTCGACCAGGCGGTCGCTTAGTCCGCGCACCAGGCTTTCGTAGGAGGAAAGGGTCCGATGTGTCGTTCCGTTGGAAGTGGCTTTGCCCATCTTACCTGTCATTCGTGGGGGCCGGAATCGACCCTCCTTGGCCTCTGTTCCCTGGCGCCGCCAACCGGGACGCCTTGCTCGACTTTTAGCGAACGATGATACCGCGGTAAAGAGACATTCGCGGGATGCCACCGAACGCGGTTGGCACTCAGACAAGTATAATCCATCCCCAACGCTGCAGCACCGACGCTCCTCGGCTGGTTGGATTCTTGCAAGAGGACGATCACTTGCGCGCGAAATGTGCGATGTACTTCCAGGAGGACCTCATGAAGCATTCCGACGTAGCAATGGCAATCGTCTTCATTGTCGCAACGGCAGTCGCGGATGCCCGTTCCGCGGAGCCGAAGGGTCTGCGTTTCCTGGAGCCGAGCAAGGACACGGGCAGTTCACAGGCCGTGATCGTCGATCCGGTTGCCCTGGCTCACACGGCCCAGGTCCTGCCGCTGGACGCACAAGGGCAATTGGTCGGGAAGGAGGATCCCGCCGCACAGATCGACAGAGTGCTCGACAACCTGTCGGCCGCATTGAAGGAAGCGCGCTCGGGTTTTGACCGCGCGGTGAAGATCAACGTCTACGTTCGCAGGGCCGAGCTCGTACCGGCAGTTCAGAAGGCGATGGCTCGGCGGTTCGCCGGCGATGTGAAGCCGGCGGTCGCCTTTGTCGAGGGAATGCTGCCGCACGTGGAAGCGCTGGTTGCGATGGATGCGGTCGGCACGGTTGAAAAGGCGGATGGCGACGATGTGAAACGGCTGCGTGCCCCGTCGCTGCCTGGGCAGCGCCATGGCAGTCACGTGGCGATCCTGCCTGCGGGGCCGCACGTCTACGTCTCCGGCCAGGCCGGCAAAGGAGATGACGTCTTGAAGGCCACGCGTCAGACCATGGAGGAGCTCCGCGCCACGCTCAAGCATCTCGCGCTGGACGAAGCACGCATCGTGCAGCTCAAGGCGTTCCTGAATCCGATGTCCGCGGCCGGTGAAGTGGAGAAGGAAATCGCGAAGTCGTTCGGCGACCAGCCCGTGCCGCCGATCGTGTTCGTGGAGTGGAAGTACGAACTGCCCATCGAGATCGAACTGATCGCGGCGGGCCGACCGCCGAAGGAAAAGCCTGGGGAACCGATCGAGTTCTTGACGCCGCCGGGTGTGGAGCCGTCACCCGTGTACAGCCGGGTCGCCCGCATCAACCACGGCAAGATCGTCTACGTCTCGGGGCTCGTCGGCAAGACGGCGAACAAGGCCGATGCCCAGCTGACGGAGATCTATGCTTCGTTGAACCAGTTGCTCGCAAAGGCCGGCAGCGATTCCAAGCACCTGGTCAAGGCGACGTACTATGTGGTAGATGAAGAGGTCACCGCGCGGCTGCAGGATGTACGCCTCAAGACCTACGATCCGCGTCGCCCGCCGGCGGCTTCCAAGGCGAAAGTCCCTGGCGTCGGCTTCGAGGGCAAGACCGTGAGCGTCGACATGATCGTCGTCGTGCCACGTTAGGCCAGCATGCGAGCGGCATTTGCACCGCGTGGGACGGACATTTCTGTCCGTCCGCGCATGGACGGACAGAAATGTCCGTCCCACCGATGCCGTAATTCCAGCTGCTTACTCGGTAAGCTTCACCGCAGCGTCGTTCGCCACAGGCGGACCGCGGTGTAGTGGTCTACCGTGGCGAGCGCGCGACCGTCCGGCGCAAACGCCACCGGACCGGTCTGGCCAGGCAGGGTCGCTCGGATGTGCCCCGTGGCCACGTCCCAGAGCTTCACCTCTCCGGGAACGTCGAGGAAGCGGTTACCGCTTCCGGTGGCCAGGCTACGGCCATCAGGCGTGAACGCGGCGGAAAACACGTACTCCGTGTGGCCCGCCAGCGTCGCACGCCGCGTGCGGCTGGCCAAGTCCCACAACCCCACCGCAATGTCGAGCCCGCCGCAGGCCAGCGTCTTGTCGTCCGGGCTAAAGACCGTCAGGAGGACCGCGCGCCGGCCCGTCGTGAACCGACCGCGTTCCGCCCAGCTCGTAGTGTCGCAGAGTGTGACCCAGCCGTTGTCATGGCCTACTGCCAACGTCTTCCCATCGGTCGAAAAGCCCACGCAGCGGGTCGGCCCCAGTCCCGCTTCCAGTGTTGCGACCGGCCGCCGAAGGCGCGCGTCCCAGACGTGGACCGCGCCTTCTTCACCCGCACTGGCCAGCAGCCGGCCATCCGGGCTGAACGTCACGGCCCGGATGCGCTTCGCGTGTCCGGGCGCCTCGGCGACGAGCTTGCCTGCCGTGTCCCACACGCGAATCGGGTCGCACTCACTGCCAGTGGCGAGCAGCCGGCCGCCGTCGCCAATGGCCAGGCACAAAATTGCCTTCTCATGACACTTCCAGACGTCGAGTCGGGCAAGCGTAGTGCCGTCGGTGACGACCACGGTGCCGTCCTCGCGCCCTGTCGCCAGCCGCCGGCCATCGGGGGAGAAGCCCATCGCGACGAGTTTGACCGATTCGGTGGAACCCTGCACCGACTTGGGCGGCCGCAGCGACCAGATGCGCACAGTGCCGTCGTCGGCACTGGACGCCAGGGACTGGCTATCCGGCGCGAACGCCAGGCTGTGGATGATGCCGATGTGCCCTTTGAAGCGCGCCCGCTCGGCGAGTCCGGGCACGTCCCAGAGCCGAACCGTGCGGTCATCGCCCGCGGCCGCGATCGCCTTGCCGTCCGGTGCGAACGCCACGGCTCGAACGGGGTGCAGACTGGTCCGGCAACGTGCCAACGGTTCCAGCGTGTCCGGATCGCACAAGCACAGTGTCGCACGCGGGCTGCAAACGATGGCGAAACGCTTCCCATCCACGGACCAGGCAATCCCGGTCAACGGGCCCTGGCCCTCGAAGCGCCGCTCGCGCAGTCGAACCCCGGTCCGCGCATCGACGACGCGCACCATCGCTTCGCCCAGCACCACTGCTAGCGACTTACCGTCCGCCGAAAAGGCCGTTGCATGAACGGGGACGCTCTGGTCGCCGAGCGCGAACCGCTCCTTGCCGGTTGTGCCGTCGATCACCCGAGCAGAGCCATCCTCGTTCAAAAATACGACGGCACTGGCATCTCGGGCGAACACCGCCGACAACGAACCGGGTGACGCCGCGCGGATTTCTTGCGCCGTTGGTTTCACCCCGGTCTCACGCAAGCTGCCATCACGTCCGGCAAGCAGCAAGTGCATTCCGTCAGGCTTCACGACGAAGGCACGAACATCGTGTTCTGTGATGCGTTCGCGCGGGTGTCCGTTGGTCGCATCCCAGAGCTGCAGTCCATCGCTTGCGCCCGTCATGAGCACGCCATCTCCCGGCCCATAGGCCAGCGCTGCGGCTTTCTGGCCCGGCAGCTTTAGCGTAAGCGCATCCTGACGGCACAGCCGGTGATACATGTCCCAGGCGAAATCGCGCAGGTCGGGCGGACAGGCCTGGGCGTCCTCGAGCATCGCCAATGCACGGCCAGGGTCGTCCTTGTGGATTGCCTCGACCTGTGCAAGTTGAATCGTGTACAGGCTGCGGCGTATCGCTTCCAGCTGTTCGCGCAGGGCGGCGGCCTTCTCGAGCGCATCGGTCTTGAGCCGGCGTTCCTCGCGGGCGGCGGTGCCGAGCCGGGCGCTGGTCCAGAGGCTGCCCAAAAAAATCGCCGATGCCGCCAGGACGGACACGCCCAGCAGCGCGGCACGAGCGGGATGGCGCCTTGCCCACTTCCGCGTTCGCTCGACCGCGTGCGTCGGCCGAGCGTGGATGGGCTCGTGTCGGAGGAAACGGCCCAGGTCGTCGGCCAGGTCGTCCGCACGTTCGTAGCGCTGCTTCGCCTCCTTCGCCATGCACTTCAGGCAGATGGTTTCCAGATCGGCCGGCACGCGCGGTTGCAATTGGTGCGGCGGCAGCGGCTCATCGCGAAGCACCTGCTCCAGGGTGTGCAGGGCCGAGTCCGCGCGAAACGGCGGTCGGCCCGTCAACAACTCGTAGAGGATCGCGCCCAGCGCGTAAACGTCGGCCGTCGGTCCCACCGCTGCATCCCCGCGTGCCTGCTCGGGAGCCATGTAGCTCGGCGTGCCGGCGATGCCTTCTTCCGCATCGCCGGGTCGATCGAGGATGCGCGCTAGCCCAAAGTCAGCGATCTTGGGAAGAGCGGAGAGCGGAGAGTCGAGAGACGAGAGACCAGAGCGCGAAGTCGAGAGCTCCGTGTTCAGAGACGAGAGCCGAACGTCCGGGGTCGTACCAGCGTTCTGCTTTTGACACTTGCCTTTCGGCTCCCGACTCTCGTCTCTTCGCTCTGGACTCTCTTCGCTCACTAGCAGGATGTTGGCGGGTTTTAAGTCTCGATGAACGATCCCTTGTCGGTGTGCATGGCCGACGGCACGGGCCAGCGTCTCGATGAGCTCAGCGCTGGCCCGTGGTTTTTGCGGCAGTCCGCGCAGCCGATCCGCCAGGCTGCCGCCGCCAACGAATTCGAGCGCCAGGAAGGGCCGGCCGTCCCATTCGCCGACTTCGTAGATCTGCACGACATTCGGATGCGACAGGCGCGCCACTGCCTCGGCTTCGGCCCGAAAGCGACTGGCCGCGTCGGCATCGGCGACGCCCAGCGATACGACCTTGATCGCCGCCAGCCGATTCAGCCCCTGGTGTCGAGCTCGATAGACGATGCCGTTTGCGCCGCGGGCAATTTCGCCGACCAGCTCGTATGCGCCAATGCGAGACGGTAACGGTGGAACCGATTCGCTGACAGGCGTGCCGAGCAGCCGGTGGACTTCGAACTGCGCTTGCAACTCAGCTTGCCAGCGCGGAAATCGTTGGTAATACTCCTCGAAATTTGGCGCCCGCCCCAGGTGCTCGCGCGCAACAAACTCGGTGTAGATCAATTCCACCGCGGAATCGGCCTGCGCGGCAAGCGTGGGAAACTGCTCGAAGACGTTCTCGGCGCGAACGTCTTCCTCCGAGCGCACGCCGCGGTTCAGAACTGCACACGCGCGACGAAGCTGGCTTTCGAGCTCGGCGCCGCTGGTTGAGCCAGATGTTGCGGGTTGCTGCATGCATCCGACAATAGCCGAAGCGATATCCGGAGACAACCGCTGGCGATTGTCATTGCCTCGCGACAGCGGTATGTTCGTTTGCATGACGGAATCCGACAATCTGCCGGCGCTGCTGGCTCGAATCGAGACCGGCGACGAGGCCGCTCTGATGGACCTGTTGCAGCGCTACGAGCCCCGCCTGCGTACGGCCGCGCGCGTCCTTCTGGGACCGTTGCTCCGGCCCCACCTCGACACGATTGACCTGGTGCAGTCGGTCCACCGGGTCCTCGTGCCCGGTCTGCGGGCGGGCGACTACCACTTCGCCGATCCGGACCAGGTCGTCGCCCTGGCATTGACGGTGCTTCGCCGCAAGGTCGCGGCCAACTGGAGAAAAGTAAAGTCGGAACAGCCCGGTGACGTTCCCGAACTGGCATCGCCTGGCGCCAGCGACCCGGCACTAACTGCTCAATTACGGGACGGTCTGGAACAGGTGCTGAGTCATCTGACTGAAGCCGAACGCCAACTCGTCGAACTGCGGCTGGACGGCCTCGCGCCAGCGGACATGGCTGCACATCTCGGTTGCGACGCACACGTCCTTCGGTCACGGTTGAGTAAGCTGCGGCAGAAGCTTTATGACGCTGGAGCGCCGGAGTGGTTTTGATCCGCGTTTGTGGGGCCGGCTACCAGCCGGCCACGGTTTGGCCGGCTGGAAGCCGGCCCCACAGCTCGCCATCACGGTTTCCGCTGATTGATTCGGTTCACGAGGTCCTTGATGGCGGCATCGTAGAGGGATTCGATCCTTTCCGCCGCCCGCGCGTTGCTGAACTTGCCCTTGGCGCGGATATCGGCCTTGGCTTCTTCGAGTTGCTTTTGAAGCGATCGCGCCGCGTCCACGTCGAAGGTGCGTTTGCCGTCCAGGTCTACATAGACCGGGGAAGTGTGGGCAAACAGCTTCTGATCGAACTCGTTGCGTGCTTGCGCCTCGATCCGCACCGCGAACCAGCTCGGCTCGTCGACGCGCACCTCATGCACCAGCCGCGCCGAATGGGCGCCTGCCTTCTCTTCCGCCAACTGCTTCTTGACTACCTTGCCGTTGTGTACCAGTCGCAGCTCCTCGAAATTGCGCCGGCCCATTGCCGAGGCTTCGATGCGCACGGTCTTGGGCTTGTCCAGCGCGATCACGTCGCCGATGTCCTTGCCGTCAACGGACAGCGAAAGCAGTGGTCCGTTGGTCGCGACGCACCGGCCAGCCTTCAGCGCGTCCAGCCAGCTCGGTACCGTCAACTCGCCATTGATACGGGCGTAGACGCGCGAGAAATCGTAGATGAACCAGTCGGTGCCGGTGCTGATCGGCATGCGCAGGCCGATGTTCAGATAGCGGTAATAGCGATCCTCGTAGGCGCCGGTGCGGCTGCCGTCGAAGACGTTCAGTGCGTCGAGTTGGCCTGCGAGGGCACGCGGCGTGCTCTCAAAGCCGTAGGTATTGTGGCACCAGATGACGGTGCCGCCCTGCTTACGCGCGTCCTCGATGCCGCCGGCCAGTGGCGTGTCGTCAAAGCCCGCTCCAGTGATGCCCGGCCCCAGGCTGACTGGCTTGACGAGTTGCTTGATGTTCAGGAACATCACGTGCCCGTATCCTTGGCCGAACCCTTCGAAGTTGTGGCGATGCTCCTCGCCGCTGTTGAAGCGCACGCTGCTGCCAGCGAGTTGCTTCACTTCGCCGGTCGTGTACTGGTTGGTGATGTACGTCTTGTCGTCCTTGTGGCGCTCCAGGTAAGAGATGAACATCACCTTCAGGCCATCGGCGGCGGGGATCTGCTTGAGGTACTCTGTCGCTTCGTCGAGCCCCAGATTGCGCAGATGGAGGTGCGTGTTCCCAGCCACGAGTTTGGACTTCTCGGGACGGAAGATGACAGGCAGTTTGACGACAATCTCCTCGGGCGCTTTCTTGCTCAGGTCGATCTCTTGCCGAGCCAGCGCGGTCTCCAGTCCGGAGAGGGCTTCGAGGCGCAAGGCACTTCGAGGCAACTCGACGGCAGCGCCATCGGCAGGAACGACGTGCCAGCCGACGACCGTCTGCGATTTCTCCAATCCGCGCAAGCGATCAAAGAGGCCGGGCACTGGCACGGGCTTGTCGCTGCCGGCGGGGAACACGCGCACCATGCCGCCGAGGCGCTCGCCCGACTGGGCATCGACCAGGCGCAGCCGAACCTTGGTGGTTTCTTCCTTCGGCTGGGCGGCAAGGAAGGCGCAAAGGCCCAGGACGGCGACGCACAGGGTGCCGAGCAGGATGGGGCGCATGACGGGTTTCCCCTTCTGGATCAAGCCGGGAAGCACTGCGAGCCGCCATCGACGCGGATGACCTGTCCGCTGATGAATCGGCCCGCTTCGGATGCGAGGAACGCCACCGCATCGGCAACCTCGCCGGGCCGCCCGTAGCGATTCAGCGTGCCTTCCTCGACCAGCTTCGCCTGCTCGATTTCGTGAATGACGAGGAACCGATTGGTCACGGTGCCGCCGGGTGCGACGCAATTGACGGACACATTGAACGGTCGGAGCTGGGTTGCCAGGCAGCGCGTGTAGGCGTGGACGCCGGCCTTGGCGACCGAGTAGATCGCGCCGTCGTCGCGGCCAAAGGTGCCGGCGATGGAGCCGATCGTGATGATCCGGCCCTGCTTCCGCTGCATCATCTCCGGTGCCACTTCGCGACAGCAGAGGATGCACGAAAGCAGGTTGCGATCGAGCACGGCCCGGATGTCGGGCAGTGGAATACCCACGCAATCGTCCGGACTGGGCCGGCCACCGCGTCCGACGCCGGTGCCGCCCGCACCGATGTCGCCGCCGGCGTTGGTGACGAGGACGTCAATCCGGCCGAAGCGGGCGCGGATGGCGACCGCCATGCGCTTGACTTCGGCCTCGTCGGTCACATCGCCCCAGATGGGCATCGCGGTGCCGCCCGCTTCGGTTGCGATGTCGCGCGCCACCTGCTCCATCGACTCACCTTCGCCAAACGACTTCGGCGAATCGGGCCGGGTGCCGTGGACCGCGACCGAAGCGCCCAGTGCGCAGAGACGCGTTGCCATGACGCGGCCGAGGCCGCGCGAAGAGCCGGTGATCCACACAATTTGGCCGGCGAGTGCATTGGTGGTGAACATGGCCTCAGGTTAGCGGGCGGGTGCGACGACGCAAGGAGATTCGGGTGTACGACATGGTTTGTCATCACGCGATCTTGCGATAGACGCGTTGTCCCGTTTGCGCGGATTGCCGGTCTTGCCAAAAGCGCTGTAACGGCTCATCGTCGCTCAAGTGATCGGCGCGGAGTTGCAGGACGGCTTCGGCTCCTGCTTTTGCAAGTACGCCAACCTCCGCGCCACGGTTTGACGCGGATTTGTTCCGCCATCGTCGGACGTCGGCACGCCCCAATCCAGTGGCCGTGCCGTCAGCGCCGCGACCACCGGGGCGACGTCGCCGCCCCACACCCAGCGGATCCATTGTTCGTCGATCGGCCAGCTGTTGTCCGAACCGTCGCCAATAAAGGCTCGGCGCGCGGCCCCGAAAAATCCCCATGCCCACGCCCCCTGGGTCCGCAGTGGGCCGAAGTCCGGCCAGCGCACCCGCGATCCCAGCAGGCGTTTTTCCACCCCCTCGGGTGGCTCCCACTCGGCACGTTTTTCCGCCAACGCCTCGACGCCGACCTCGGGCTCCGACGCTTCTTTCACCGCCTCTTCGCTCCGCAGGGGACGGATGGGAAGGCGCTGGGGATCTGCTCGGCGAGCAGTCCGACGCGATCCTGGCGGCTGCTCTCCGGCTCGCGAGGTGCCGCAACCGAGATCGTCGAAGAGCTTCTGGTCGTCCGCCATCGCACGCAGTTGATCCGCGTGCTGCTCGCGTTCGGTGCCGACGAGCACAACGCCGAGAACCTGGTGCAGGACCTCTGCGCCAACGTGCTCCAGGGCGCGCTGGACAACTTTGACGCCGACCAGGAATTCGGTCGCTACTTGCGGACTATGGTGCGGAACCTGTACCGTTCGTCGCTCCGCAGACGCCAGCCGGCATTCACCGAGGACATGCTCGACCCAGGCGAACCGGGATCAGGTCGATGCCATGCTCCAGTACACCAAGCTCAAGGCGCCCTATGATGGAGTGGTCACGCGTCGGACGGTGGACAGTGGACACTTCGTCCAGCCCGCTTCGGGGGCCAAGGCCGAGCCGGTTTTCATCGTGGCCCAGACCGACCCTGTGCGTATCTTCGTGGAGGTACCCGAGAGCGATACCGTCCTGATCAACAAGGGACCCCGGCGCAGGTGCGCGTGGACGCGTTGCGCAGCCGGGAATTCAAGGGCGAAGTCCACCGCTCGTCCTGGGGCCTGGACCCGAGCCCCGCTCGCTGCGCACCGAGATCGACCTGAAAAATCCGGACGGCAAGCTGCGGCCGCGAATGTACGCCACGGCAATGATCACCGTGGAGCACCCCAACGTGTTGGCGTTGCCGGTCGCCGTAGTCGTCTCCCAGGGCGACCATCACTTCTGCTTTCGCGTGGAGGATGGCAAGGTCCAACGCATGCCGGTCCGGATCGGCGCGCGCGACGCGAACTTCGTCGAGGTGCTCAAGAAGCAGAAGCCCGGCAAGGATGGCGGCTGGGAAGACTTGGCCAGCTCGGAAGTGGTGATAACCACGAACCCGGCATCCTTGTCCGACGGCCAGGCCGTGGCAGTGACGACTGCACCGTAACGCAGAAGAACAGCCGCCATCCAGCGCGGTCAACATCGTCTTTTCGTTCGAGCAACGCCGTTCCTGGCAGGGTGCAAACCCGTTTCTGCGCCCATCAGCGCGGTCGTTTCCCTCGTGACCGGGCTCTGCCCGGTCACGCACTGCCCGCGAGGCTCTGCCTCGCGAGCC
>JAIEMG010000342.1 GCA_019752375.1 Gemmataceae bacterium
CGGCAACGCATTTGCCACTGCTTCGCTCGCCTGCGCCCCGCAGACGAATTTCCCACCCAAGTACCAGCTGCACACCCAGATTCGACTCTCTTGCGATTTGCGGCTTGACAAATCAATCCTCGCCCCCCACAATCGCGCCGCTTTAATTCTTGGACCAAGGCCGTCCGTCCCACAACAGGGAACCACATCGATGCCTACCCTAATCTCCCTCTTTCGCCTACTTCTCCCATTTCCCCCCAAAAATCACAAGTATGAGCAGCGCCTGCGGAGGATGCAAAATTTCTTCCGGCCCAACCTTGAACGGTTGGAGGGTCGCGACCTACCCAGCGTTACTGAGTTCCCTGCCCCGAGCACTCCCTTCCAAATCGCCCGCGGAACCGACGGCAACATCTATAGCACCGGCCTGATCGCTAACACCATTCAGCGCACAACACCGGACGGCACTACAACCTCGATTTCCACCGGAAGTGGCACGCATCCGCTCGGCATTACAGGCGCGGCTCTCGCGATGTACTTCACCGATGCTGACAGCATAGGCAAGCTGGACCTCGATACCCAAACGATTAGCCATTTCGCACTCCCGACCAACAGCCATCCCACCGGGGGAGTCATCACGGCTTTCGGTTATGTATGGTATACGGACGCCAACGGCGTTGGCCGCCTGGATACTGATACGGGCATTGTGACTTTATACGCCGCCCAGGCATCAAATAGTTATCCCCTGCGCTTGACGGTGGGAGCGGACCATAACATTTGGTTCACTGAATCAAATGGCAATTGCATCGCGCGGCTGAATCCAGTCACCGGCAATATCACCGAGTTTCCGCTTCCGGAATCGTACAGCGTCCCCGTCGGTGTGACACCCGGGCCAGATGGCAATATTTGGTTCGTCTCAATGGTGGGAGACAACGGCGATGGAGTCTATCGCATAACGATGGACGGGATCTTAACCGCGTTCCATACGCCAACGGCATGGAGCGAGCCCCAGTCGATTGTCACCGGCGCCGATGGTAACCTCTACGTTGTGGAATATGGCGCGGGTAAACTGGCAAGAGTGACGCCAGAGGGCGTGATTACGGAGATTGCACTGCCGACTTCGGCCAGCGGACCGTATGATATCACAACGGATGGCGGGTCCGGCCTTTGGGTCAGCGAGAATAGCGCCAATAAGATCGCTAAGCTGAATATTGATCTACCGCTCAAGCTCTACAGCCCCGGAGATCTGGTTAACGCTGAAGCCGATCAAGTCGTAGTCCAGCTCGTGACCAGCGGGGGAACTGGCAGTCAACCCACTTTTGCAGCGATTGGCCTGCCGTCTGGAATTACCATCGACCCACTGACGGGTTTACTGTCAGGTGTGGTGAACTTCACCGCCGCTGAAGCGAACGATGGCATTTACATGGTTACCCTCTCCGCGACAGGAGGTGGACAAACCGACTCTATTCAGGTTCAGTGGGTGGTAACCGATACAAACCGCCTCCTCCGCCCAGACGACCAAGCAAGCAGGGAAGGACAGAGTATTTCCTTCCAAGTTGAGACAGTCGTTGCTCTGGGCAACTCAGCTGTTTTCAGTGCTACAGGACTACCAGATGGATTGTCAATCAATCCTACCACCGGAGCCATAAGCGGCACTATCGCATCCGTAACTGGCGGGACCACAGGAGCTACTACAGTCGTCATCGACGTATTTCAGAACGGTGTAGGTGATAGTCAAACTCTTAAATGGATCGTGCTACGCGGCGACAGTCCGGTCGTCTTATTTGCGATCAACAACACTCTGCGTACCGATGACGACCTTGCGCTATACGATCCCAGCAGTCCGTCCCAGGTTTCCGTCCCGGCGCGTATCTTGCTCTACGCTCCACTAGGAACCGGTATTCATGATGTTGAGGTTTTTATCGGCACGGGGGCAGCGCTCGATAACGCCAACTTCCAACTGCCCGATGGCGGATCAGCGGATGTCTTGATCACACCTACTGGTGGTAGTGATCAAGGAGACAGTCTGGCGCTCTCGGCGATGGTAGACGGTGTCGCTGCAGGAATTCAGCAGGTGATAGCGCAGAACGAGACGCCGGAAGTCAGCATCAAGAGCCTAACGATTCAGCAATATTTCGATCAGTTCAAGAACGACAAGGAGTACCAGGATACCCTTAAGAAGCAATTTGCAGACAAATTCGGCACCACGCTTGAAAAGGCCGGGAATTCGCCCGCTCTTGCTGGCGCACAAAAGGATCCAAACGATGCTAATCGCATTTTCGGAAACTTCATCTCCAATGTTCAGTTCTCGGCCCCGAATGCAAAGGGCAGCATTATCCAACAAGTCACGCGAACATTCACTTATTATGACAACACGGGAAAAGCTGTTATTGATGACCAAATCTTGAGTGGCACCCCGCAGTACATGGTTGAAGGATGGAATACTCTGGCAAATGGGGATGCCCAGAAAATTGATACGCACGTGGGGATAGACCTCTCGTTGCGAACCAGTAATTTCTCAAAGGTTGAGGTCGTAGTATCATTCACAATCGGGGACGGTCTATTCGGCAAGGCCAAGATCAAGGGGAACTATCAGAAGAGCCCCTTGGTGAAGGACAAAAAAATTCTCGATGAGGTTCAATGGCTTGGGAAAACCAAGCAGTATCAATTGAAATACACCTTATTTGCGAATGGGTCATGGCAATTCACCGATACTGGCGCGAATGTCAGTCTCAAAGGGAAATTCAATGAAATCGAAAAGTAACTAAGGAGGTCGCGATGCTCTTGATTGTGATTTCGACCCTTTTCGTCGCTTCTAGCGATGGTGCCCTAGGGAAACTCTGGGTTCAGTCGCAGGCGCTCTGCATTCGCGCGAGTCATTTTGACGACCGCCAGAAAGGTGCAATGCTTGTGAAGCTTGCCCGGCTTGGAATGAAGCAGTCTGAAGTCCGTTCCATCTTCGGCGAATACGAGCGCCCGATAATCTTGGGGCACGGCCCCAACTGTCAAGACCATTACTACCTTGAATTTGGTGTCATTATCAGTTTTCAAGATCAGCGTGTGGACCAAGTCGAGTATGTGCCGCCACATGACCGTAATGGAGCGCCAAGGTTTCACTAATGACCGGGACGCATTCGCTACGTTCCCATTTCTCTGCACCCCCAATGTAGGCGATGAAGTGGCCGATCTGCGTCCTTCGGAAAGCCTAAAATCTCGGTGCCGAAGTGGCCGCCCGTCTTCTTCGGCTCGGCAGCCACGTCCTTCGATGGATCGAGCGTGCGGACTTCCCGTCCCCCAGCCCACGCGACGGCCCGGCGCAACATCTCGCGGGCCTCGTAAGCGTCGTAGGTCTTCTCGCTGTGGCCCAGCAGCGTCTGGAAGACGCGGCCCTTGCCGTAGGCATACGTCCAGGCCAGCGGCTCGATCTTCTTGGTGACCTTCGACTCGGCTGCGATGAGCGGATCGATCGGTTCGTCGCCATCTTGATCGAAGTAAAGTTCATCGGTCACGTCGAACGGCTTCAGCCCCGCCGTGATCGCGTGCTGGGCGTCGGTGATGCGGACGTTGAATTTGCCAAACGCATCGTGGCCGCTTTTGGGCTTGTTGTCCTTGGGCGTGTGGTTCCAGACGCGGCGGACGATCTTGCGATATTCCGCCCAGTCGGAGCCGTTGGCCTCCGGCAGGGAATAGTGGAAGGCACCGTTCGAAAAATGAACCAGCACCAGGCCGCCGCCGTCCTGGAGGAACTTGACGAACGCCTTCTGGGCCGCCTCGCTCAGCCCCTTCGGATCGTGCCAGTTGACGTAGTTCTGCACGATGACCTGGTAATCGCCGAGCTTCTTCTTCGCCAGGTCCTCGATGTCGAGTGACACGTCCACCTTGATGCGCGGATCGCGTTCCAGCAACTGCTTGATGACCGGCGTCGTCTTTTCCCAGTTGTGCCACTTGTGCTTGTCGTTGCCCGCGAGGAGCAAGACACGAATGGCCGTGTCAGCCTCTGCCTTCTTCTCCTCCGGCTTCTTCTCGCCAGGATACGCACCCAGGGTCTTGTTGATCTCCTCGTGCGAGTAGAACCTGGCCTCGACTCCCTCCTTCGGCACGTCGACCTTGGCGGTCCAGGCGATGGCGTTGAGGATGGTCTTGCGGAAGGCATCGTTCTTCCAGTTGTCGTAGAAATGGCCGCAGGTGGTGCCGAAGCCCCGGCCGCCGCCCTCGCGCTCGCGCGCCCAGGCGACGATGTTGCCGTCCGGCTCGCGGCCCTTGAGCGCCGGGACGACGAAGATCGGCTTGAGCGAATCGTCCTTCGCCTTGAAGCGCATGTTGTAGTAGAACTCTTCGCGCATCTTGAATGGCTTGACGCCGCGCACGACCGGATGGTCCGCGCTGCCGAGTTGAATGTCGCTATCGATGGTCTGAATGGCGGAGAACCACTTGCGCTTGCCGTCGTCTTCCCACTTGAAGTAGCCGCCCGACCAGTTCAGGACCTGCTCGGCATACTTTTCCGGCGTGAAGGTGGAGAAATGAAAGGTGAGGAAGCCGCAGCCCTTCTTCATCAGGCCGTCGAAGAACTGCACATGCTCCGGACTGGCCAGGTGCGGGGCCTCGGCGAACTTGTCGCCGTCGCGGCCGTCGCTGATGACCATGATCGTATCGGCCTTTTCATAGACGCGCAGATCGCCGGGGCCGTCGTCGAGATAGACCTCCACCTCGATCTGGTCCTTGATGTTGGAATTCTCCAGCATCACCTTGAGCAGCCGGGCCGACCAGCCGTAATCGTGCGTGCCATTGCCGACCGGGCCGTGGCTTTTCTTGCCGGCGACGAGGATGATCTTCTTCTTGGCCTTGGGGTCGGCGCTCTGAGCCGGTGATGGGATCGCGAGCAAAACGGCTAGCGCGGCGACGAGGATCGAGGTGAAACGCATGAGACCTCCGAGGGCCAAGGATTGCTTCAAGGGCCGGCGAGCGTCGGGGCGTCAGCCCGACGTGGGACTCACCCAAGGCGTGTTGTGCATCAGGCGTATGGCATGTCGCGGTCCACGTCGAGCTAACGCCTCGACGCTCGCCGGTCGCGGTTTCTTATCTTGCGGCGGCTGCATCGATTTCGTGCAACACCGCATCTAGCCGCGATTGAACGTGTGCCGCCATGGCGCGGCGGGCGCCGGCCGCGTCGCGCCCTTCCAGGGCAGCCAGGATGCGGCAGTGTTCTTCCATCGCCTGGCGCAGGTTGTCCGGGTAGCCGCTCATCCGGCAGAAAGCGCGGACCAGGTGGCGGACCTTGGTGATCTCGGCGTGTAGTCGGCTGTTGCCGGCCGCAGCTGCCAGCGTGTCGTGGAACTGGATGTCGAAGTCGATGGCCCGCATCGACCAGTTGCGAGCGGTGCTGGGTGCTTCCGCAATGGCGTCGGCCTCCTGGCGTAGTTCGGCGAGCTGCGCGTCGCCGAGGCGCTTGGCGGCACGCTCGATCGCGGCACATTCCAGCACGATGCGCATCTCGTAGATCTCCTGAATGTCCTGGCGCGCGAAGGCGGCGACGCGTGCCTGCCGATTGGGCAGCTGCTCGACCAGGCCGTCGGCCGTCAGGCGGCGCAGCGCCTCGTGGACGGGCGTGCGGCTGACGCTCAGCTCGGCAGCGAGGGCGACCTCGCTCAACTCCGTGCCCCCTCGCAATCCACCGGTCAGGATCGCTTCGAGGATGTGCTGATAGACCGATTCGCCCAGCGAAGTGCGGGTAATCGGTTTGCGCAGGTTGAAAAGTGCCGTCATGCGAATTCCACTCAATCCTTGACGCGACCCAGTACCATGAGTACATTCCGTATGCTGCATGCAGGATGCAGAGTGGAGATTATAGTTACGCGGCTGTCCTGTCAATAAGCCAATGAGAATTTGCGAACCCGTAGAGGATCTCTCCCATGAAAACTGCCACCGGAACGACCGTCTTCACCAATGGCCAGCTCATCGATGGCACCGGCAAGCCGCCCGTGGCGGATGCCGCCCTCATTGTGCAGGATGGCCGCATCGCCTACGCCGGCCCCGTGGCGCAGGCGCCGCCGTTGCCGCCAGCCGTGCGACGCATCGACGCCCGCGGCGGCACCATCATGCCCGGACTGGTCGAAGCCCACTGGCATCCGACGTACTTCAACGTCGCAGCGCTGGAAGACCTCGATATCAAGTATCCGGTCGAGTACGTCACCCTGCTGGCGGCGCATAATGCCCGCCTGGCCCTGGAGTGCGGCTACACCGCGGCACGCTCGGGCGGCAGTCTCTTCAACATCGACGTCTGGCTCAAGAAGGCGATCGAGACGGAAATCACGCTCGGTCCGCGCCTGGCTGCCAGCGGCCGGGAGATCTGTGGCGTCGGCGGGCTGATGGACTGGAACCCCGACTTCCGCAAGATCGGCATGGAGGGGCTCGTCCTGCTCATCAACGGCGCCGACGAGGCCCGTGCGGCGGTGCGCAAGCTGGTCAAGGACGGCATCGAGTGGGTCAAGACCTACCCCACCGGCGATGCCGCCGCGCCCGACAGCAACGACCATCACACGCTCTGCATGACCTTCGAGGAGATGCACGCCGTCGTCGCCACGGCCCACAACCACGGCCTGAAAGTCACCGGCCATTGCAGGGCAACACAGGGGATCAAGAACGCGCTCAAGGCCGGTTACGATTGCCTGGAGCACGGCACCTTCATGGACGACGAGGCCCTGGAGATGCTGCTGGCCCGCAACGTCCCGGTGGTGCCGGCCTTGCAGTTCGAGCATGCCAGCATTGTGCACGGCCCGGAGTTTCGCATGGGCCAGAAGGTGATCGACGGCCACAAGGAGACGCTCGAGGGCGGCGCCGAGAGTGCCCGCCGCATCCTGACGGCCGGCGGCCGCCTAGGCATGGGCGGCGACTACGGCTTTGCGTGGACTCCGCACGGCACCTACGCCAAAGAACTGACCTTCTTTGTCAAGCACGTCGGCCTGTCGCCGCTCCAGGTGCTGACCTGCGCCACCAGGACCGGCGCCGAGATCATGGGCCGCAGCCATGAATTCGGCACGCTGGAACCCGGCAAGCTCGCCGATGTGCTGGTCGTTGATCGCGACGTGCTGGCCGACATCAGCGTGCTGGAAGACCGCGGCCACTTCATCGCGGTCGTGCAGGGTGGTGCGATCAAAGCGGGGAAACTGGCGCGGCCCGAAGCATGAGTACTCGGGGGAAGAAATGAACCACGGATTGCGCGGATCACACGGATAAAGAATTGGTGGTTGCCAGCAATGAGCGGAGTTCAGGGAGACGGGAAACGGGGACATCCTCGGGTTCATTTCCCGAGGAACCGAGGCTGCTCCCGTTCCCGCAACTGGAAGGCCAGCGATGAGCGATTTCGACAGCCCGTGGAAGGATGCCCTGGAACGCTATTTCCCCGCGTTTCTGGCCTTCTTCTACCCCGACATCCATGCTGCCATCGACTGGTCGCGCGGGCACGAGACGCTCGACAAGGAACTCCAGCAGGTTGTCCGCGAAGCCGAGTTGGGACGTCGGCACGTCGACAAGCTTGTCAAGGTCTGGCGCCGGGATGGGCAAGAAGCATGGGTGCTCATCCACGTCGAAGTTCAGAGCCAGGTGGATGAGAATTTCGAGCAGCGCATGTATGTCTATAATTACCGCCTGTACGACCGTTACAATCGAGTGGTGGTCAGCTTGGCAGTGCTGGCCGACGACCGCGTCGAGTGGCGTCCAAACCGGTTCCGCTCAAGCCTGTGGGGCTGCACGGCCGGCATTGAGTTTCCAGTGGTGAAGCTCCTGGACTACGCTGCCGATGAGGCCCCCCTGGAAACGAGCCCCCACCCGTTCGCCTTGGTGGTGCTGGCCCATCTGAAGACGCTCCAGACGCGGACGGACGTGGCCAGTCGGCGGGCGTGGAAGCTGCGGCTGGTGCGCGGCCTTCATGAGCGCGGCCTGCCGCGGGAGGACGTCCTTGAGCTAATTCGGTTCATCGACTGGATGATGGAGCTTCCCACCGGCGTGAATGAGCTGTTCTGGAATGAAGTTCAAGCGTACGAGCAGGAGAATAAGATGCCTTACCTCACCAGTTTTGAACGAAAGGCGATGGAAAAAGGACGCGAAGAAGGACGCGAAGTAGGACGCGAAGAAGGCTTGCGAGAAGGCCTCCTGAAAGGCCTGGCTCTGGGTTTGGAGTTGAAGTTCGGCACCCCGGGCAAGCGACTGATGGCCCGCGTTCGCCGGGTCAAGGACATGGCGACATTGCAAGCCTTGCACCAGTCCCTCAAGACGGTTACCAGCCTGGACGAGTTCCGGAAGGCACTGCCGTGACGGCAAGACGGATCCAGATGCTGTGTCATGCCCGCTTCGGTTCCGCCCTCGGGGCCCACCATCGCTGCTTGAACTGGTCGAAGAGGATCGCGGCCAGGATGACAAGGCCCAGTACGATCTTCTGCGTGAAGGGATTGATATTCGTCAGGTTCATGCCGTTCTGGATGACTGCGATGATGAACGCGCCGATCAGCGTGCCGGACATGCGGCCCTCGCCTCCGGACAGGCTGGTGCCGCCGACCACCACCGCCGCGATGACGGCCAGCTCGTAGCCTCCGCCATAATTCGGCGAGCCGCTCTTCAACTGCGACGCCATGATGATGCCGCCCAGGCCCGCCATCAACCCCGAAAAGACGTAGGCGAACAGCAGCACGCGTTGCACCGGCACGCCGGACAGTCGCGCCGCCTCGGCATTGCCGCCGACGGCGTAGAGGTAACGCCCCAGGATGGTACGCGCCATGAGCACGTGAGCTGCCGCGTACAGGATCACCATCAGCAACACGGCATTGGGCAGTCCGAGCAAGTCGGAGTCACGGCCCAGCCAGACGAACGAATCGGGGACCGCGTAGACCGATTCGCCGTCCGTCAGGCGCAGCGCGTAGCCGCTGGCCACCAGCATGACCGCCAGCGTGACGATGAACGGCGGGACACGAAACGCGGTAATCATCACGCCCGAGAACGCGCCGATCAGCCCGGATGCGGCAATGCCGGCCAGGCAGGCAAGTACCATGCCCGCCGACGTCGCCTGGCGTGCGCCGAAGACGTGCTGAATCAACAGGGTGGACACCACCGCTGCCAGTGCGATGAGGCTGCCGACCGACAGGTCGATGCCGCCAGTGATGATGACGATTGTCATGCCGATCGCGACAATCGCAATCACCGCAATCTGGTTGGCGATATTCAGCAGGTTGTCGCGCTTCAGGAAGTTGGGCCACCAGTAGCTGTGCAGCGTGACCACCCTGGCACCGGCCAGCGTCGGGAAATCCTCGGCAACGTCGGTGACCACCAGCCAGGAGAAGGTCGTCTCCGTGCAGGCGATGGCGTCGAGAGATTTGCCGGACTTCGCGATGCGTTCCAGCTCCAGTCGGGCAGCGCGCGGTTCCCCCTGGGCGACTTCCACGGTCATGCCGGCCTCGGTCAGCAATGTACGCAGCCGCTCCGCGAACTCGGCGTCCGCTTGCGTGGATGAAGCGACGATCAGGACGCTTTTGCCGCTGCCCAGGGCACGGATGTCGGCGGCCACCTGCTCGGCCGCGGCGGTGCCCGTCAACTGCTGCTCATTCAGGGTGAGCACACTGAAAACGAGGCACAGCAACACCAGCACAAGCACCATGCCGTTGCCGGTGAGGAAACGCAGCAACTTGACGATGCGTCCGCTCATGCTCCCCCCATGGCCGCTTCGAGGATCTGTTCTTGCGTGGCGGCGGCAACGTCGGTGATCTCGGCGCGGATGCGGCCCCCGTGCATCACCAGGATGCGGTCGGCCATGCCCAGGACTTCGGGCAGCTCGGAGCTGATGAGCAGCACCGCCTTGCCCGCGGCGGCCAGGTCGTTGATGATCCGGTAGATCTCGTACTTGGCGCCGACGTCGATGCCGCGCGTCGGCTCGTCGAAGAGCAACACCTCGCAGTTGCGGGCCAGCCACTTCGCCAGCACCACCTTCTGCTGATTGCCGCCGGAAAGGTACTTTGCCGGCTGGTCGTGGTGCGGGACGCGAATGCGCAGGCTGTCCCCGTACTCGGCAAAGCGCCTTCGCTCTTGCCCCAGCCGCAGCCAGCCCCAGCGCGACAGCCAGGACAGGTTCGGCAGGCCGAAGTTCTCGCGCACGCCGTGCGCCAGCACCAGTCCCTGCGTCTTGCGGTCCTCCGTCAGCAAGCCGATGCCTGCGGCAATGGCATCGCGCGGGCTGCGAATCGACAGAGGGCGGCCATCGAGCACGATCCGACCCGCGCTGCGGCGATCGGCGCCGAACAGCAGCCGCGCCGTCTCCGTGCGCCCGGCACCCACCAGTCCCGTGAGGCCGAGCACCTCTCCGCGACGGATTGCAAAGGACACATCATCGACGATGCCGCCGCACAGTCCTTCCACGACAAGTCGCGGTTCGCCAGGACGCGTGTCGCGCGGCGGAAACTCGTCCGTCAGTGCCCGGCCGACCATCAGTTCGATCAACTCGTTGCGGGTCACGCCGCCGATGGGTCGTTCGCCGACGTTGGCACCGTCACGCAGCACGACGATGCGGTCGGCGATGGCGAAGATCTCTTCGAGCCGATGGCTGATGTAAACGATGCCGATGCCGTGCGCCTTCAGGTCGCGGATGATTGCGAAGAGGCGTTCGACCTCGTGGGCCGTCAGCGCTGCCGTCGGCTCGTCCATGACGACAATGCGCGACTGAAACGCCAGCGCCCGCGCAATCTCGACCGCCTGCTGCTGCGCGACCGGCAGCGACCGACACGGCACATCCGGATCGATCTGCACGCCCAAGCGTTCGAACAGTTCGAGGCTGCGGCGGCGCTCGGTCCCCCGAGCGATGAAGCCGGCGCGCGTCTGCTCCTGGCCCAGAAAGAGGTTTTCGCGGGCCGACAGCGGCGGCACCAGGTTGAATTCCTGGTAGATGACCGCGATGCCGACACGATGGGCCTGCAACGGCGAGCGGAGCTGGACTTCCTCTCCGGAAAGGTGAATGGTCCCCGCGTCGGGCGACACGGCGCCGCCGAGCACCTTCATCAGCGTGCTCTTGCCGGCGCCGTTCTCGCCGAGCAGGGCGACGACTTCGCCGGCGTGCAGCGTCAGGTCCACGCCGCGCAAGGCCTGCACGCCGGGGAACGATTTGGTGATGCCGCGCATGTCCAGGAGAGGGAGGACGTTCACGGAGAGCTCTCTGACTCCCCTCCGGGGAGGGGGTTCGCCCTTGCGTGGGCTGCGTTTTGATCCACAATCTCGGGCCAGCAAGGCTCGTCGCTCGTAGCTCGTAGGGTGCGTCAAGCGTACTCGCGCGGACGCACCGCAACCGCGCGGAGTCGTTACGTCCTTGCAAGGGCCGGTGCGTCCGCGCGAGTACGCTTGACGCACCCTACGAATCTACTACGAATCTACTATCACGACCTAAACCACCCACCTCAGCAAGCTATCGCCCCTCCCCCCACCCCCCCCAACCCCGCTC
>JAIEMG010000180.1 GCA_019752375.1 Gemmataceae bacterium
ACCCGCCACCGACCCCGTAAAAATTCTCCTGGCCCGCCCAACTAGCCAACGCGAGCCACCGTGCGGAATGTAAGGCTGGCGCATGGAGCAAACGTCCACGGGCCGGAAACGCTTGGTGCAGCTGTGGCGGAGCCAACACGGCCAATGTAGCCACTGCCATGAAGCTATCGTCTCGGACGAACGCCAGTGGCGCGTGCATTATCGGACGCCGCGCAGCCAAGGCGGGCCGCGGGCTTGGCGGAACATGGAACTGGTGCATCTGCCTTGTCCGCGACAGATCTACGGAGACCAGAGACGTTGAGGAATCGCCGCGTCTCGTCTCCCGGTTATTCGCCTTGCTGTGATTGCGAATCTGGACCAGGATGCGGCCGCCGTGATTCTTGCTGTCGAACCGGCGGCTGGCCGGTACATTGAGGCCAGCAAAATTGCGTCTGGAGGCTCACCATGATTGCGACGAAGGTCTTGTTGCTGATGACCATTGCCACGGCTGCCGACCCCGAGGTCAAGGTCGAGCAAGACATCGCCTACCTGGGCGAAGGCCGCTCGGAAAAGCTCGATCTCTACATGCCGGGCAAGGTGGAGAAGGGCCAGCACTTTCCCGCCGTCGTCATCATTCACGGCGGCGGCTGGACCGGTGGAACCAAACGCGGTGAACGCGAGCAGAACATCGGCACCAACCTGGCGAAGAACGGTTACGTCTGCATCAGCATCGACTACGTCCTGGCAACCAAGGACAAGCCGACCTGGCCGAGCAACCTGCACGATTGCAAGACCGCCGTGCGCTGGCTGCGGGCCAACGCCGAGAAGTATCTCGTCGATCCCGACCACATCGGCGTCATCGGCGGTTCCGCGGGCGGTCACCTGGCGCTAATGGTCGGCCTGTCGACCCCCGAAGATGGGCTCGATCCGAAGGAACCGTACGGCAAGTTCTCCTCTCGCGTGCAGGCGGTGGTCGATCTCTACGGGCCGGCGGACTTGAATGCGGGCGGTAAGGACCTGATGATGTTGCCGGGCACGCTCGCGGACAAGCCCGAGCTTTACAAGCAAGCTTCACCGGTCTCACTCGCGCGGAAGGGCAGCCCGCCGGTGCTCATCCTCCATGGGACCAAGGACACCATCGTGCCGATCGAGCAGGCGAAGCGGATAGCAGCCGCCTTGAAGAAGGCGGGCGTGGAGCACGAGCTGATCCTCGTCGAAGACGCAGTTCACAGCTTTCATCTCGAGCCCAAGCAAAAAGATCTGCGGCCGACCGTGATTGGGTTCTTCAACAAGCATTTGAAGTCCAGGTAACTGATCGGGAGCCTGCCCATGCAGATCACCGTCAATCCTCACGCCCTGATCCTGATCGGCGAGAACTCGTTCGTCCGCTTGACGACCGATGGCGGACAGAACGCGTCCACCCGGTGCAGTCACTGGCGCGTGCTGTGGTCGCCCGCGGGACCGGGCCATGTGCTGTTTGTGGACAGCGCCGTCACCGAAGGCGTTCGGATCTATGCGGACAGCGTGCCGCTCGCCCGTTTCCTGCAAACAGACATTGAGTATCTCCTGTACAAGCCCTTTGGCGACGTCACGCTTCCGGTCGTTGCCGCCACGTTTGAGCGCGAAGGCACTCCGCCGGGCGCCTGCAGCGAGGTGGTTCGTGTGAGCAAAGAGGAGATCCGCCTGAGCTGGTCGGAGTTCCTGGAGCCGTTCAATTTCTGCGCCGATCCGGGTTACGACGGTCGGCCGATCGGGTGTCAGACGACGTTCTTTCCGGGTGCATCGGCCCAGTTCTCGGTCGGCGGCCAGCGTGCGGGAGGGGCGCCGTGGAAGATCGAGCGCGGCGGCAAGCCGTGTACCACCGCTTGCCTGGCGTGGTGCGAAACCTGGTTTCGACCGAGGTGAGTCGCGATTGCCCTGAAACCCGACTCCACGACGAGCAAGGCCCCAGGCATAGGCGAGCAATCACCGCTTTCGCGCTTTAGGCGGAAATAATGCGCCGCCGTGCATCTTTTCTGAATTTTCTTCCCTGCCTTGATCGTCTAAGAATAGACGACGGCACGAACGCTGAACGCGTGCCCGCCAGACGAATTCCTCCGCGATTTGCACCCTGCCAGTGAACCCACCCGCCCCCTTGCGCCTCCAGTGAACCTACGTTCCATGATGGAATTGAACGTCCCATGCCCCCATGAATTGCATCGTATTGGCTGGAAATGATGCGACGGATTGTGAAGAAACGATCATAATGCGCTGGATCCGCTCACCGCCCACCCGATTGCGATTGTCCCATGACTGGAAAGGACCGCGATGATGTTCGAGGCATTTCGGCAACAGCCGCCGACTGCTCCGCCCGCACCATTTCAATCTCCAGGGCTCGGCGTCCGGTCGGGGTTCGGCGCGGCCTATGAGCTGAAGTTCCAGCTGACGGGACCGGAAGCCGACGCCATCGAAGCATGGGCACGGGCAAAGCTGACGCCCGACCCCCACGGCAACGACGGCGTGTATCAGATCGTTTCCATCTATCACGACACGCCGCGCCTCGACGTTTACCATCGTGGCATCGGCTTTCGTCGCAATAAATTTCGCATGCGCCGGTACAACAACGGCACGTTTTTGTTCCTCGAACGCAAGACGCGGCGGGGCGATCGCGTGCGCAAGAAGCGCGCCGTTGTGTCCCTCAATGACCTTCAATTGCTGGCGGGGCGCAACGTCCCGGAAAGTTGGGAAGGCTCCTGGTTTCACCGGCGCTTGCAGCTGTGCGAACTCCAGCCGACCTGCCGCGTTTCGTACGAGCGCACCGCGTTCTTCGGCAGTGCCGCGGACGGTCCGATCCGCCTGACGCTCGACCGCAGCCTGGTCGGCGCTCCGGTACGCGATTGGGACGTGTCCCCCGTTGACGATGGCGTGTCCCTGCTGCCCGACGGCGTGCTGCTGGAGATGAAGTTTCACGCACATTTGCCGCCCCTGTTCCGGGAACTGCTGCCCCAGCTGCCGTGCCAGTCCGCGCGTGTGTCGAAATATCGCCGATGTATCGAGTTTTGCGACCTGGCCGAGACCGCTGCGGAACCGTGCCCCGCGCCAGTTGCCGACCTTCTCCGCGTCATTTGGCCCGGCGCCGGCGACGAGACCTTGCCTCGCGCCGTGGAGGGCGTTTGATGTGGGAGTGGTTTGAAGAGGTGATGTCGGACCGGAGCGCAGTGCCGGTCGGAGTCTTGACAATCCGGCTGGTGCTGGCTTTCGTGATGGGGTGCGTCGTCGCCGGCGTCCGCTACGTCACGTCCGGTCACGGCCAGAAGGCCGACCGGGCCTTCCTGTCTACTCTGGTGGTGCTATCGGTGTTGATCGCCCTGGTAACCCAGGTGATCGGCGACAACTCCGCTCGTGCCTTCAGCCTGGTCGGCGCCCTGGCGATCATCCGCTTTCGCACCGTCGTTGAAGACACACGCGATACGGCATTTGTCATTTATGCGGTCGTGGCGGGCATGTCGATTGGCAGCAACTACCTGATCGGTCCAATCGTTTGCACGCCCCTGGTGTTCTTGGGCGCATGGCTTTTTCGCCCGCGCGGTACGGACGCGGCCACGATGGCGAACGAGGGAACCATCGTCTTGCGGCTGGCGACTAACCGGCCGCCCAACGGCAAGCTGGATCACGTGCTTCAACAGCACCTGGGCGGCCATCGCATGACGGGGCTCTCGACGGCCCGTGGCGGCAGCGCGCTGGACGTCACCTATGCCGTGAAGTTGCCGGCGCCGGACAAGGTCATGGCCCTGGTCGCCGAGTTGAACGGCATCGAAGGCGTTCAGGGCGTCGATTTCCGCCAGGGGTGATCGGCATCGCCCCTCGGCTCAAGAATGCAAGTCCGAGTCTCCCGCTGGAGCATCGCCATGAAGCGCTTTCATTGGTTCACTCTGCTAGTCCTGCCGCTCGCGCTGACGGTGGTCGTCCCCGCCGGCGCCGAGAAGCCAGCCGACGCGAGCGACGCCTTTTTCAAGGGCAGCGACATTCCCCAGCTCAGCATCGAACTGGGCGAAAAGGACCTGGCCACGCTGAAGGCGGAGCCACGCAAGTACGTTCGGGCGACGCTCAAGGAAGGCGATAAGGTCGTCTACAAGGACGTGGGCATCCATCTCAAGGGTGCAGCGGGCAGCTTCCGAGGTTTCGACGACAAGCCCGGCCTGACCTTGAACATGGACAAGTATGGCGTCGAGCAGACGTTTCACGGCATGGACAAATTCCACCTGGCCAACTCCGTTCAAGATCCCAGCTACTTGTCCGAACTGATTTGCGGCGAAATTTACCGCGCAGCGGGTTTGCCGGCCTCGCGCGTCGGCCACGCAGTCGTCACGCTCCAGGGCAAGCGCCGCGGGCTCTATTACATCAAGGAAGGCTACGATCGCACGTTCCTCGATCGCTTTTTCCAGAACCACAAGGGCAACTTCTACGACGGCGGCTTCCTGCGCGACGTGGACCAGCCTTTGCAGCTCGTCTCCGGCAAGGACGACGTGAAGGACCGTGCCGATCTCAAGTCATTGACGACGGCCGCTCGTGAACCGAACGCGCAGCAACGCTTCGAAAAGCTGGAAAAAATCCTCGACATGGACAAGTTCATCACCTACCTGGTCCTGCAGACCGTCACTTGGGACTGGGACGGCTACCCGATGAACCGCAACAACTATCGCATCTACCACGATCCCAAGCGCGACAAGCTGATCTTCATTCCCTCCGGCATGGACCAGATGTTCGCCAATCCCGGCGGTCCGGTCGTTCCAGGCTTCCAGGGCATGGTTGCCAAGGCGGTGATGGAAACGCCCGAAGGCAAGAAACGCTACCTGGCGCGGATGGCCGAGATCATGCAGAATGTCTTCAAGCCGGACGATCTCATCAAGCGGCTCGACGAGTTGGAGCAACGCGTTCAGCCGGTGCTGGCGGGGATCGACGCCAACGCGGGCCGCGATTACAAGAACCAGGTCAACCGGCTGCGCAATGCCATCAAGCAGCGCGCGGCCAGCATCGACGACCAGATGAAGAAGCTGCCGAAGTGACCGGACCATCGGATCGCATGCTGCAGGACAAAATCGCCATTGTGACCGGCGCCAGCCGGGGCATTGGCCGGGCGCTGGCTCTCGGATTGGCCGGCGCTGGCTGTCACGTCGTGGTCGCGGCCAAGAGCACCATCCCGTCGGAGAAGTTGCCTGGCTCGATTCACACCGTCGCCCAAGAAGTCGAGACGATAGGCGCCCAGGCCCTGCCGCTTCAAGTGGACGTGCGCGACGAAGCTCAGATTGAAGCGATGGCGGCCCAAACGCTGGAACGCTTTGGCCGGATCGACATCCTGGTGAACAACGCCGGGGCGTTGTGGTGGAAGCCGGTCGTGGAGACGCCGGCCAAGAGGTTTGACTTGGTGATGGGCGTCAACGCCCGAGCCGCGTTTCTGTGCAGTCGGGCGGTGTTGCCCACGATGACCGCTCAGCGCTGGGGCCACATCGTCAACCTTTCCCCCCCGCTCGACCTGGCCATTGTTCCCGGTCGGGTTGCCTATGCCGTCAGCAAGCTCGGCATGACGCTGCTGACCTTCGGCTTGGCCGAGGAAGTCCGGCCGCACAACATCGCCGTCAATTCGCTCTGGCCGGTGACGATCATCGAGAGCCTGGCGTCGATCAACCACGGCCTGGGCACACCCGCCATGTGGCGCAAGCCCGATATCCTGGTGGACTGCTTGCTACGCCTGGTCCGCAAGGATCCCGCCACGCTCACCGGTCAGGCGCTGCTGGACGAGGACTTTCTCCGGGCTGAAGGCGTCTGCGACTTCGGGCAGTACGCCTGCGTACCGGGAAGCCACCCGCCGCGGGTTTCGTGGTCCGCGCTCGAGCGCCCACGGTTTTTTGCCGGGTAGACACGGGGACGGGGACGACGGGGACGGGTGTCACGGGTTTTTCCTTGCGAAATCAACTCCAATCATCGCGCTTGACCGAGCGGGGTCGCGTGAGCGCCCCGTGGAAATCCACGAAGTCGCGGTTCAAGGCACCGATGAGGTGCAAGGCACGGGGCGCTCACGCGACCCCGCTCGCACATCTGTCGCGCCCCCTTGCTGGGCCGCCTTTTCCGATCGGGTAAGGTGGTGAATTCCTTGCCGAAAAGAAGGGCGAGCGAATCAAGAACCCTGCGCCGCAAAGGTCTTTGTTGTGGACAAGCGCAATCTCTACCCTCTATTGTTCTGTGGGGTTCGCCGTCCCGCGGGTTGTGGGCCTCGATGGATATGCGCTATGAATCGATTGTCGATTGCCCGTCCAACGCTGGGGGATTGGTTCCGGCTGTCGGTCGCTCGCGCGCGTCGGAATGGTGGCACGGCGTGAAAGCGGTGGACCCGACCGATGTTCCAGCCCTTAGCCGGGCGCTCGGCGAACTACACGACGCCTTCACCCTCGAATCGGCCGACGGGACCATCGCCGGTTGCGCGCCAGCCTGCACGCTGGAGAACCTTGGCGACGTAACCTTCTGTGCGGACCACGGGATACGCTACGCCTACCTGGCCGGCGCCATGGCCAACGGCATCGGCTCCGTCGAAGTGGTCGAAGCGCTGGGCCGCGGCGGTTTGCTGGGCTTCTTCGGGGCCGCGGGGCTGTCCCTGCAGGCCGTCGAAGCAGCGATTGACCGGCTGCACCGGCATGCAGGCCGCTTCACCTATGGCTTCAATCTCATCCACAGCCCCAACGAGCCGGACCTGGAATCGGCGCTGGTCGACCTCTACTTGAAGCGTGGCATCCATCTGGTCGAGGCTTCGGCGTTCCTGGACCTGACATTGCCGGTCGTTCGCTACCGGGTCCACGGCATCCATCGCGATGGCGCGGGGCGGGTCGTGACGTCCAACCGGATCATCGCCAAGGTGTCGCGCGTGGAAGTGGCGGCCAAGTTCCTTGCTCCGCCGCCGGCAGCCATGCTCCGCGAACTGGTGGGGTCCGGCAAGATCACTCGCGAGCAGGCCGAATTGGCGAATCAGGTTCCCGTCGCTCAGGACCTGACTGCGGAGGCCGATTCGGCGGGACACACCGACAACCGCCCCGCCCTGACCTTGCTGCCGACGATGCTGGCCCTGCGCGACCGCCTGCAAGCGGAACATGGCTATGCACAGCCGTTAAGGATTGGTGCCGCCGGCGGAATCTCGACGCCCGCCGCCGCTGCCGCGGTCCTGGCCATGGGCGCTGCGTATCTCATGACCGGGAGCGTGAACCAGGCGTGCATCGAGTCCGGATCGTCGGATACCGTCCGCGAGATGCTTGCCCAGGCCGAACAGGCCGACACGATCATGGCTCCGGCGGCCGACATGTTCGAAATGGGGGTCAAGGTCCAAGTCCTCAAGCGCGGCACCATGTTCGCCATGCGCGCCGCCAAGCTTTACGAGATTTATCGAGCCCGCGCGGGACTGACCGACATCCCCGCCGCCGAGCGCGCCAGCCTGGAAAAGACGGTTTTCCGCGCCACCCTCGACGAGGTCTGGGTCCAGACGCACGCTTACTTCAAGCAGCGCGATCCCGGCCAGCTCGAACGGGCTGCCCGCGATCCCAAGCACCAGATGGCACTGGTGTTCCGCTGGTATCTCGGGCAGTCCTCCCGCTGGGCCAATGCCGGTGAGCCGTCGCGCAAGATCGATTACCAGGTCTGGTGTGGACCGGCGATGGGCGCCTTCAATGAATGGGTGAAGGGCTCGTTCCTGGAGCGGCCGGAAAATCGGCGCGTGGTGACCGTGGCCCTGAACATCCTCTATGGCGCGGCCGTCTTGACGCGCGCCAACCATTTGCGAAGCCAGGGATTTCGGCTTCCGCCCGGCTGTCCGCCGCTCGCTCCGCTGGAACCGACGGAGCTGGAGCGACGTTTGGAAGTGACGACAAGGGGAGGATGAGCGGCCTCCAGGCGCCGTCCTTCAGCTTGCTGACAAAGGGAGAGACGTGAAAGTAGATCCAACCTCGTCGACTTCAATCGCCATCATCGGCATCGGCTGCATGTTTGCCAAGGCGGCGGACCGCGGTCGCTACTGGGCCAACATCAAGAACCGTGTCGACGCCATTACCGACGTCCCGGCCACCCACTGGCGGCCGGACGACTACCTCGACAAGGACCCCGAAGCGCCCGACCGAACCTATGCGGCTCGCGGCGGCTTCCTGTCGCCGGTGGACTTTCCACCGCTCGATTTTGGCATCACGCCGAACACGCTCGAGGCGATCGACACGACCCAACTGCTGGGCCTGATGGTCGCGCGCGACGCCCTGGAAGACGCCGGCTACGGGGCGCAGCGCACGTTCGATCGCGACCGCGTCAGCGTCATCCTCGGCGTGACGGGCGCCTTGGAGTTGGTCATTCCGCTGGGGGCGCGTCTAGGCCATCCGCGGTGGCGGCAAGCCCTTGCGGAGGCGGGAGTGCCGGAGGACCAGGCTGCCGACGCGATCAAACGCATCGGCGATTCCTACGTCAGCTGGCAGGAGGACTCTTTTCCGGGCCTGCTGGGCAACGTGGTGGCCGGCCGCATCGCCAACCGCCTGGACCTGGGCGGGACCAACTGCGTCGTCGATGCGGCCTGCGCCAGCTCCCTGAGCGCCTTGCACCTGGGCATCTTGGAGTTGAATTCCGGCCGAAGCGACATGGTCCTGAGCGGCGGGCTCGACGCATTCAACGACATCTTCATGTACATGTGCTTTAGCAAGACGCCCGCGCTGTCGCCCAGCGGCAATGCCCGGCCATTCGACGCCGGCGGCGATGGCACCATCCTGGGCGAAGGGATGGGCATCGTCGTCCTGAAGCGGTTGGCCGACGCGGTGCGTGACGGCGACCGCGTTTATGCCGTGATCCGCGGCCTGGGCTCCAGCAGTGATGGCAAGGGGCATGCGATCTATGCACCGAGTCCTGCCGGACAAGCCAAGGCGCTGCGGCGGGCTTACCAGCTGGCGGACGTGACGCCCGACAGCATCGAACTGATCGAAGCGCATGGCACGGGGACGCGCGCCGGCGATGCCGCCGAGGTTGCGGCCCTGAGCGAAGTCTATCGCTCGGCCGACCGACCCGGTTCCTGGTGCGCCATCGGCTCGGTCAAGTCGCAGATCGGCCACACGAAGGCCGCCGCGGGCGTCGCGGGGTTGATCAAGGCCGCGCTTTCACTGCATCACAGGGTGTTGCCGCCGACGATCAAGGTCGAGCAACCGATCCAGGCGTTGCGGGACGGCAGTCCGCTTTACGTAAACACCGAAGCGCGGCCCTGGCTGTCGCGTCCGGGTCAGCCGCGACGGGCGGCCGTCAGCTCGTTTGGCTTCGGCGGAAGTAATTTCCACTGCGTGCTCGAGGAATTCCGGCCCAACCGGGAACACATCGACTGGGACGGCGACGTTCAGATCGTCCCCTTCGCGGCCGACACGCCTGCACAGCTGCAAACAGCACTCGCGACCTGGCCGGCGATGCCGACGTGGGACGAAGTCCGCCTGGAAGCGTCGCGCGCTCGCGCCGCATTCGACTCGGTAAAGGCGTGTCGGCTGGTGCTGGTCCTCGAACGCGAGCGAACCGACCCGGCCCGCTTGCTGGCCAGTGCCCGCACGTTGCTGGACAAGCAAGGAACGAAGCCGAGCTGGAGCACTCCCGAAGGAATCTACTTTGGCAGTGGAGCCCCGCTCGGAAAACTGGCGATGCTCTTCCCCGGTCAGGGTTCCCAGTACGTCGGCATGCTGCGCGACCTGGCCTGCCAGTTTCCGCAGGTACAACAGAGCCTGGCCGACGCTGACGCGGCGTCGGAGCATGGCCGACGCCCGAGCGACTTCATCTATCCGCAACCGGCATTCAATGCCGAAGCGCGCGCGCGCCACGAGGAAGCGTTGCGGGCGACCGACGTGACCCAGCCGGCGCTCGGTGCGGTCAGCCTGGGCGCTCTGCGAACCCTGGAACACTTCGGCGTGCAGGCGGAAGCCGTCGCCGGTCATAGCTACGGGGAACTGGTTGCGCTCTGCGCCGCTGGGCGTTTCGACACCGCGACATTGCACGCCCTGTCTCGGCTGCGCGGCCGTCTGATGGCCGAGGGCACCGGCGACCGGGGTTCCATGCTGGCAGCATTCGCAACGCGTTCGCAAGTGGAAACAATCCTCCGCAAAGAGAAACTGTCTCTCGTCATCGCCAACCATAACGCACCGGCCCAGGCAGTGCTGTCGGGCGCGAATCCAGAGATTGTGCGGGCGACCGAGGTCTTCGAACGCCGCGGCATTCAGGCCCGACGATTGCCGGTGGCAGCTGCGTTCCACAGCCCCGCGGTGGCGGAGGCTCGGCGAACATTTGAACAGGCGCTGGCGCAGGTTCCCTTTGCCGCACCGACGATTCCGGTCTTTGCCAACATCACCGCCCGTGAATATCCGCACGACCCGCACGACGCGCGCCGGCTTCTGGCGAATCAACTGGACCAGCCCGTTGAATTTGTCGCGGAAATCGAGAATATGTACCGGGCAGGCGTGCGGACGTTTATCGAAGTCGGTCCAAGCAACAAGCTTACGGGCCTGGTCGGCGCGATCCTCGAGGGGCGGGAACACACCGCCCTGAGCGTGGATGCGTCAGGCGGCAAGCGCACCGGCACCGTTGACCTGGCACGCACCCTGGCGCAACTGGCGGCCCTGGGGCATCCCATAGCTCTGACGCGCTGGGAAGAAGAAGCCGAACCAACACGTCTGGCGAAAAAGCCGACGCTGACGATCCCGATCTGCGGAGCCAACTACGTCAAGCCCCGGCCAGCGACAGCGCCCGCAACCCCGCGTTCCACCGCTCCGGCACCCACGGTCGGACGCGCGTTGACAGGAGCCAACGGAACGAACGGAACCGAGAAACGGAACGGAACCGCACCCGGGCACGCCCCCGCACCGGCGGCGGTCTCAACACCCAGGTTTGACATCGTGAAACCGATGACTGATCCGAGACCGATTGCGCAAGCTGCGTTGCCGCCCGTTGACCATTCGGCATTGGCCCAGGCACTGCGGACGACGCAAGAGAACTTGCTTGCCCTCCAGAAGCTCGGCGAGCAGACCGCTCAGCTACACCGCCAGTTCCTCGACGGCCAGGACAAGACGCTGACAGTCTTCCAGACTCTGCTGGACCAGCAACAGCGTCTGCTCCCTGCACAGCTTGGGTTGCCGGCGCCGGCGATGGTTCCTGTCAGCCCCGCTCCATCTGCAACCGTCGTCGCCGCGCCACCGTCCGCCATTCGCGAACCCGCGCCAGCCCCGCAACCGATTGCGGCACCGCAGGTTTTGCGCCCGGCGGCACCACCGGTTGTTCCGCCTCCGGAGGTTTCAAACGGTCGCGTCCAGACTCTGTTGCTGGACGTGGTCGCTCAGAAGACCGGATATCCGGTGGAGATGCTCGAGTTGGATATGGAGCTCGACGCGGACCTGGGTATCGACTCGATCAAGCGTGTGGAGATCTTCTCCGCGCTCCAGGAACGCATGCC
>JAIEMG010000092.1 GCA_019752375.1 Gemmataceae bacterium
GGATCCGGATTGTAGAGCGCGGCTTCTTGCAAAAGCACGCTCAGCAGCAGGATGGTGGCAAGCATCATCAGCACCGGGCCGAGCCGGCGTGCCGATTTGACCCACGCTTCCGAGACGCCGCGCAGTCCGACCGCGTAGACTCCCGTCATCACCGCCAGACCGGCCATCAAAAGGACGGTGCGATGCAGCAGGATCGCCGGGGCGTTGTGTCCCAGCAGGACCCAGCCCAGCTCGGCAATCACCAGGACGCCGAGGGTCAGCGTAGCCGTGCGGAAGAGCTGCGCGCGGCGGGCGACGAAGCGTCCTGCCAGGAGCGCTGCGGCGGGCAAGAGCACGACCGCGGCCAGCGGGCCGGCGAGCCGTTGACCGAGCTGCTCGAATTCGAGCGAGATCCAGACGCTCAGGGCGATGACGACGCAGGCCACGCCAATCTGGATCGGCGACAGCCAGGCGATGTCTGACCCCGTCGATCGTTCCGGCAGCCGCAGCGCCTGCCACACCGACGACAGCCGCGGCGCCGCCCAGGCGAGCAGCGAGGTCAGCCCAACGTAGCCGACGAGGACCAGGGCCGCCGCCCAGCCGTACCGCTCCGGCTTCAGGTTCTGGCCGTTGAACACCAGGCCAATCAGCATCAGGCCCAGGGCATAGAGTCCAGCGCTGGTGAAGCGCACGCTGGGGTCCCAGGCCGCGATCGTGACTGCTGCTGTCGTGGCGATCAGGGCGGCCCACGTCAGTGCGGCAGGCAGCTCCAGGCCGCTCTGCGTCAGGTCGCTGAAGACGCCGAGCGACACCAGCAAGGCCAGGCCAGACAGGGCGAGGAGCGTGGCGACGCGATTGAAGGGCAATCGGCCGCCACGCAGCTCCGGCATCCAGGAGTTGGCTCGCAACGCCAGGTCGAGTGCGGCCCAGAAGGTCGCCGCCACCGCCAGGCAGAAGACGTTCATCGCCACGAACCCCGTGAGCGACGGCGAAGGGTGGTACATCCAGACGATGATGCCGGCCAGATCGACGAGCAGGCCAAATTCGTAGACATGCCGTTGCCGTCGCGACCACAGGGCCATGCCGACGGCCATCAGGCTGACCGCCAGCGCGGCGCCGGCGGACCAGTATGGCCCTTTGGGATCGGTGGTGCCGCGCATGGCCAGCACCACCACGAGCAAGCCGATGATTTCGACCCAGCGCTGAATCTGCGGCACCGACTCCAGGACGAAGCGGATGAACGCCGGGGGCTGTGCGTTCATCTCGGCGCCTTCAGCCACGGGTTCACCCGGTTCCTGGTCGGCCGCCGTCAGTCGGAACGCGACCGCGACCAGGCCCAGGCCGAGCGTCAGCAGCCCGATGGTGGCCCACGAGACGGTCCAGACGTTGTAGCACAGGTAGTTGCCGGTATCCCACGGCGCCGCGGACGCCGCCGCCAGGATGCCGAAGAGCAGGCCGCTGACGCCGAAGACCGCGAACCGCTGCGGCATCGTTGCGCGAACGGCGTGCCAGAACGCGGCCGCCATCGGCAGGAGCAACGCCATGCCGCCGCCGGCGTGGCCAAAGACGTCCACGGTGGTGGAAGCGGATCCAGGCATCACGAACAGCGCTGCGGCAGCCAGCCCTAACAGGACGATATTGCCCACGAAGCCCAGCACGATCTGCACGGCCAGGAACGAGCTATCGGAAAGCTTCATTTCCAGAGTGCCATAGAGCCGCTTGCGGGCCGTCAGCCACAGGAGCGCGCCGGCGCCGCTGGCGGCACAATTCGCCTGCACCAGGTACGGCCACCAGCCGTAGAACGGGACGCTGACCTGGAAGTGCCAGACGACCAGCGAGGCCGCCACATTCATGCCCAGGCCGGCCATGAAGGCCCATTCCTGGCGGCGCCGGCTGACGGCCATCACCGCGCCGGCCACGCTTGCCAGGGCGATCGCTCCCGCCGCCCAGAGCTGATCCTGGTGCCAGATGGATGCCTTGATGCCGAGCAGGATCGCCAGCAGTCCGGTGATACGCACCCACGTCGCGGCCGGTCCGCTCAGGGCAGTGACGGGTGCTTCGTCCGAGGCGCGCGAGCGGAACAGCGCCGGCGTCGACGCGAGCGACCAAGCCAGCCCATACGCGGCGATACCGAGCATCAGCGTGCGATATCCCCACATCGGCGACGCGGAGCTGATGCTCACGGCGACGAATGCGACGGCGACCAGTCCGGTGCCGCCCAGCATCCAGAGGTTCGAGAACGAGACGTGCTGCCGGACCCGGTAGACCACGGCGCCGATGGTCAGTGCCAGGGCAGCCCAGCCCAGCCAGGAGCCGACGGCGCCGGCCCATGGCGTCGCCGCTGGGTAGAACGCACCGATGGTTCCCGCGGGAATCCGGGCGAATGAGCCGGTCAACGACACCAGGGCGCCGCCGAGCAGACCGATGTTGCCCGCCGCAGCCAGGCCGATCTGGATCGTCATCAGAACGGAATGCCCCGGCCCATCCTCGCGCCAGGCAGTGACCCAGCGACGACTCGCCAGCCACGCCAGCGCCCAGACCGCGGAGAAGAGCGTGCCGAGCTGGAGCATCCGCGCCAGCGGTGCACCGGTGAGCTGTCCGCCTGTGGTGATGACGTGGAGCGCTTGACCGCCCATGAGAGACACCGCCAGCAACAGGCCCGCGGCAAACGCATAGCCGGCCGCGCGTTCGCGCAGAGCGTGTCCGACTAGCGCTGCGCCAAGCAGCACGAGCGGCACGACGTTGGAAGCGATCCAGCCAACGCGGAAGTAGAACGAGCCATCGGTCGGTCCCGCCGGCGTCAATCCCTGCAAGCCCAACAGGGTCACATGCGTGGTGAGCGCGACGACCGGCAGCAGACACAGCGCGATCAGGCCCCAGCGAGCCAGCAGCGATGGGGGTTCGTCGTCTTCAAGCTTGACGCCGATGCCGGTGGCGAAGCGCCCCAACGGCTCGCGCAGCCACAAGGGCACCGCGGTCGCCAGGAAGCAGAGCCCGAGGTCCCAGCGCAGCGCCGACGCGGTCGCGAGCTGCGCTCCCGCCGGTCCAGCGGTCAGTACCGGCACTGTGACAGCGAGGAAGATGAATGCAACCGCCGCTCCCGCCTTCCGCACCCAGAGCGCCACGGTCAGCACGACAGCCAGCGTTGCCAGCAGCGCCCAGGCGCCCGGCCCATAGGCATGAACGTGGCCTGTTCCATCGATCACAACACCCGGAATCGCCGGAGTCAGCTCGGCAACCACTCCGGGCGCCACGCCCCAGACCGCGACGCCCAGTTGCCCGACGATGAGCAGAGCCAGCACGAGCTTGTCCGTGGACACCCCGTCCGAATCGAGCAGTTCGCGAACCACCGTCTTTGCCGGCATCGCGATACGTAGCCCCATCCAGATCAGGCTCAGCATCCCCAGCGCGACGCCATAGGCTTGCAGGCTGCGCGGATCGTACAGGCCGTCGACGGGACTGGCGACGACCCAATCGCGGCCCTCCAGCCAGGCGGTGACGGCATAGGCCACAGTCACGCTCAGGGCGGCCTGGAAGGCGTTGAAGACGATGGGCCAGCGTTCGATCCAGGCGACCGCCAGCCAGAACGCGGCGAGCCACAGGACATACGCGGCGAACGGCACCATCTGCCCGCGTTCCGGCAGGGCCAGCATGGGGATGGCTGCAACGGAGGCAAGCAACGCGGTGTGGTGCAACGGCGTCGTGATAATTGCTTGGAGCCGCTCCAAAGCTCCGTCGGCGGTGGCGCGCACGCGCGACAGGACGTGAAACCCAAGGACGATGAGAGAAACCAGCGTCGCGTGGGAAAGGACGGCAAGCAGAGTCGAGCGCGTCAGGCTGCGATCGGCCACGTTCCAGGCCAGGGCGTGAAAGAGGCTGAAAAAGAGCAACACAGAGCCGACCCAGGTCAGTGCGGGCGCCTGGTAGACCCAGGCGAGAAGCAGGGCCGTCACTGCCAGCGCTGCAGCCGTCCAGGCCTGCATGCCCGGAGCCGGGAAGGCGGGGACGAGCAGCGCCACGACCAATGCCACCGCCGCCGCCACGGCCGCCATCTCGCGCCAGGCGTGGACCAGGACATCGAGCCAGGAGCCGGAGTCAGACCTGCGGAGTCCGACAAGAGCGATGCAGCTGCTGGCGACGGCGACCCACAGGGCGATGAGTGCCTGGGCCTGGTGTGGCCCGTCGCCGTGTGTGCCAAACCAGCCTGCCGCGACAACGACTGTGCCGATCAGCATGACGCCGGCAATGCGTGCGGGGACGATGCGCCGCTCGATCGCGGTCAATGCGAGATAAACGGCGGTCAGGCAAACGCCTGTCAACACGTGCTCCAGGACCCAGCTTCCGGCGGCTGGACCGGAGATCGCGGACCACAGACCGATGCCGATGGCCAGGATCGTGACGAACTGGGCCGTCCGGGCGAGCGGTTGCGCGAGAAACGTCGGCAATCCCCATGTCGTCGAACGGGAAAGGCTACCGGCGCGTTCTGCTTCCTGTCCGTCACTCAGCGGCGGGGCGGTTTCTTGAATCGCGATTGCCTGCTTATGCTGACGACGGGCTGTCAGCAGCGCCATGAGCAACGCTTCGCCCGCCAGGACCGACGCCCACAACGCCGCGCGATCGGGGCAGGCCAACTCCATGCCCCAGAGCGTCGCGGCGACGAGCAGTCCCAGGCCGACGTAGCTGACCGGCGAACGGCGCCAGCGGAAGTTCATCGCCAGGCTGCCGGCGCCGTACAGACCGTAAATCAGCATGGCGCTGGCTGGATCGCTGGGGCGCTGGAGGGTGACGAGCGTCAGGCTCAAAATCGCGGCCGCGCCGGCGGCGATCGCGTAGTAGACGCCGTGGATTCGGCGATTTCCGCGGGCCGTTATTTCGGCGATGGCGCCCATCATCACCACAGGCAGCACCAGTGCGACGCCGCTCTGGCTGGAGAAAAGCAGCTGGAGCAACTGCAGGCCAAGTTGCTCGCCCGCGCCAGGCAGGCGGCCAAGCGCCCAGTGGTAGGCCGTGAGGCAGCCAAGCACCAAGCAGGGCAGCGCGGCCGCGTGGGCGATCGGCAGCGGGCAGCGGAAGGCGAGAAATGTGAGGAGTGCGAAGTTCAGCAAGCAGACCAGGGTCAGTGCCGACGGCTGCGGCCAGGCGAGCAGCACGGCGATCAGCATGATGAACATGCCGGTCAAGGCGACGACCGTTCCACCCGTACGTGCCGCGGCCAGCTCCACGCGGTCGGTCAGCCGGCGATGGACGCTGACACCGGCCAGCAGCGGTGCGACGCCTCCCAGCGCGATCACGACCGACAGACGCTCCAGGGCGCCGCGGACGTTTTCGCCCCAATAGGCGAGAAATCCCAGCGCCACGGCTACCGCGAACGTCGTCATGCCCAGGAAGCCGAACAGTGACGAAACGTGCTCGTTCGACAGCGACTCGCGTCGGTTGGAAAGCCGGAGCATGCCGGCGGCGCTCAGTGCCTGGCAAGCGACGGGCACCGCTCCCAGGAGCAGTGTGAAGCCGGGACTTCCCTGGTGTTTCATCAGCACCCAGGGTACCAGCAATTGACTGGCCGAGGCGCCCAGCACGCCCAGCGGAAGCAGCCAGCGCTGGTCCGGCGCCAGGATGGCTCCAGCACGGTGAAGCAAGAGGGCGAAGAGGGCGAGGGCGCCTGTCGCGACGCCGACGTCCAGAAACGTGATCTTGGATGCGTCCTGAACCAGCCCGGCCATGACCATGAAGTCGAGAGGCACCAGCAGCGTGCCGATGACGAGCAGGCCCCGACTCGTCGATTCCAGCTTCCAGTGATGGAGTGTGTAGAGCCCGGCCCCCATCAGCGCCGCGGTGATTCCGCCGAGGACCAGGAACGGGAAGTACGGCACCGATTCCAGCTGCGACCACAGGCTGATGACCAGTGCGATCGAGCAACCGACGATGAGCAAGCCGCCAATCAACTCGCCCCAGAGGATGTTGCGCTCTTCCATGAACGCCCCCAGCACTTCGCCCAGCGAACGGCGCGGCACGGCGGGCTCGGGGATGGGTTCGGGGCGTGCGGGCGGAAAGTAAGCAGGCAGCTCCTTCGAGCGCACGGGTTCGAGCGCACTCGGTGCTTCGTCTGCAATCTCACCCCAGCGGCTTGCCACCGGAACCTGGGCGGCGGCGACCGGCTGGACCACCGGCAACGCGTCCAGGACTTCGTCTTCCGCCGCGGGGCGCAGATTGCGCAGGAGTTGTTCCGCTTCTCGCCGCGCGTCTCCGGTCAACGAACCCGCTGAAACGGCCCGCTCCAGGAACCACTCGGCTTCAAGCGGCTGCCTGGCGCTCACCGCAAGCCGGCCCGCGGCCAGTGCGGTGACTGCGAAATCGGGCATCTGCGGGTTCATGCGGAGCACGCGCCGGTACGCCGTCAGCGCGTCCTCGATCATGGCAGCGCTCTGGAGCAAGCGTGCCAGGGCCAGTTGGGCCGTCGCGCTCATGGCGCTCAGCTGGGTGCTGTCGGCCTGGGCGTAGACGCGCAGCGCTTCGCCGCGGTCGTCGGCAGTCAATTCCGACACGTCCTTGCATTGTCCAAGGAGTCGTTCCAGCCGTTGCCAGGGCCGTTCCTCAACGGCCGTGGGCCCCAATTCGAGCGTGCGCGCGGCGAACACCGGTTCGGGCAGCGAAGGAGCCAGGGATGCGGCACCGACCGGAACCGATTCCATCACGGGCATCGGGGCGGGCACAAAGGGTGGGGCGGGAGGACTGGCGGGAATCGGCTCCAGGGCGGGTGCTGGCCGAGGCCGAGCGGGCTCCGGCGCGCCGCGTCCGAGCAGGCGCCGCTGTCGGGCCTCGACCGCGTCGGCGATTTGGTTGAGTAGTGCCGATTCCAAACTGTCGGACTTCTCGAAGCGCGAGAGTTGTCGGGCCGTTGCATGGAGGTCAGCCAGTTCCTGGGCCAGGGAACTGTTGTGGTCGAGCCCGCAAGCGTCGCAGCGTGCGCCGTTGTTCGCAAGGAAACGGCCACAACGCACACATTCCTTGTCCGTGGATTGGGACGGGCGTGCAGTGCCGCTGAGTGCCCGAAAGATGGTGGCGACGAGCAGCCAGAAGCCGTGGCCGAGCACCGTGATGATGCAGAAGACGAACACCAGGGCGATGAGGACGAAAAGGAAATTCACAGCCGGCGAACCGCCTTTCCAAGGAGATGGAGGGCGTCCTGGATCGGCATGGCCTACTGCGGCCGACGGACGATGCCCTGAAATCAGGGCTCCCTGCAAGTAGGGATATAACGACGTTTCCCACGGCAACTGCTGGAGCGCCTGCGACGCGCTCCGAGTGATAGGACGTGCGCGGCGGCGTTTTATTCCCCGATCATCCGCCGGTTTGCAATGCTGCGGCCAGCTCCGCCGGCGTCTGGAAGCGTGCCTCCGGCCGCTTGGCCATCAGCCGGCTGATGACGGCCGTCACGCCGGGAGGCACGTCGCGGCGCAAGGCGCTCAACGGCACGGGCTCTTCGGACATATGCTTACGGAACTTGTCCTGGGCCGTGCCGCCGGGGTAGGGCACGCGGCCTGCCAGTGCGAAGTAGAACGTGCAGCCCAGGCTGTACATGTCGGAACGCACGTCGCCGGGGTGCTTGGCCTGGATGCGCTCCGGCGCCAGGTAGTCCGGGGTGCGCGGCACTTTTGCCTGGGCTCCCGCGCCGGTGACGCGCGCGAGGTCGGCCTCGCTGATCGGCTGCAACAGCGTCAAGCCCAGGTTGCGGATCTTGACGATTGGGCCGCCCTTGGGGCCCGAGCCCGACGCAGTGCCCGCGGTGACGCCGCCGCCGGGTCGGGTGATGATCAGGTTGGACGGCTTGACGTCGCGATGCAGCAATCCGCGCTCAAAGGCGTGCTGCAGGCCCAGCGCGGTTTGTCGGATGAAATCGCACGCCACGCTCACCTGGAGCGGTCCCGATTGCTGCACGAGGCGCTCGAGATCGACGCCTTCTACAAACTCCATCGCGAAGAAGTGCGTGTTGCCGATCGGACCGGAATCGTAGGCGTGGACGATGTTCGCATGAGCGAGTTGCCCCGCGGCCATCGTATCGTGGTAGAACTTCTCGACGGCAGCGGGCTGCGCCAGCAGTTCAGGACGGATCACCTTGAGCGCGACCAGCCGATTCATCAGGCGGTGGCGGGCCTTGTAGAGCTGGCCCATGACACCCTCGCCGATCTTGGCCTGCAAGATGTAAGGACCGAGGACCAGGTCGCGGCCGCCGTTCTGCACGATCTGGTTCGCCTGGAACGGCGTCAGCAGATCGCGACGGATCAGCTCTTGGATGAATCCCTTGGGGTCGGAAGCACGGGATTGGAGCTCCGCCAGCGCCGGGTCCAGCTGCGAGGGCTCAATCAGCCGGCTCTGACGCAATGCGTCGATGAAGGCCGCCAAGGATGCAATCGCCATGTTGGCTATGAAAACGAAATTGAGTCGAAATCCAATCGAACCACCAGCCACCGCAGCGCAAGTCGTACTTCTGACTCGCTCGCACGAGGACCAACTGTTGTTGCCGGCACGATGGTGGACGCACGCACGCCGCCTCATCGTAGTCGCAACGATTGACACCGGGCAAGGAATTTCCCCAAGGGACCGCACGTCGCCGCGCAGGGCTGGCCCCCGCGCGGTTCCTGGACTAGACTTCAGCCAAGGGCGGCGGGCGATGCGACGGCCGCGCTTGCGGCCGGACACCCATTCATACATTCACCTATCAACAATTATGAATTCAACGGCGCCTGGCCCGCGGCCCGCCCAGGTCTTCCTCGGCCTGTTTGTCGTCTGGCAGCTGACCTTCATGGTGATGGCCAACTATTTGCAGCTGGTCTTTCCCGAGAACTTGGTCACCGAAGACGAGGCCGCCGACCTTCTGGCCAAGCTTCCGCCGCCCGGCCCCATCGAGAAACTGACGCGGACCGCCGCGGGCTGCCTGCAGTCCGAGGCCGGCCGCTATGCGCAGGTGACCGGCCAGGGCCAGTCGTGGTGGTTGTTCGCGGCCTACCCGCGGCAATCGACGTTTCCGCTGATCGAGCTGCGCTGGAGTGATCCCGCCGCGTTTCCACCGGTTCGATTGCATGGGCGGTTTGAGCCAGAGAACCCGAACGCCTATTTCCACGCGCCCGGTCCAGGCGATCGCCTGTTCCACTATGAAGCGAACCTTACGCTCATTCACAATCCGTGGGACACGGAACGCTTTAATTCATGGTCCTGGGACCCGGAGGAAGAGAGGAAGCACGCCGAGACGCAAGCGGAGACGCATGGCAGGCATCGAGAGCAGTTCACTCCCGATCGACCATGGTATCAGCGTTGCCAGCTCGCACACGTTGGCGATGGTTGGTCGCTGTTCTGCAGTCCATGGGAAGAGGAGCGATTCAGGACTGATCGCGAGCGTTACCAACGCAGTTACCTCAACCGCGCCCGGGAGAAATGGCGTCCCGCGCTGGCATACATGGAATGGCAGCTGGAGCAGTATCGCCAATTGCACCCGGAGTTGCCCATGCCGGCGGAAGTGATCTTGTACAACCGCGTCTATCCAACGCCGGCGCGTGGTACATCGCCGTGGCAGTGGCCCGCCCCGCACGACCATCCAGTGTTCCGCTGGCATCCGGGCGAAACGACGCCTGCCGAAGTCTTTCCCGTCGAGGTTTACGATCCCGCAGCCGGTGGGTTTGTGCGTGTGAACCGATCGAAGGATTCGTCATGAGCGAACGTAAGGTGGTCGGCATCCGCCCCTGGTTGCCCTGGCCGTTGTCCCGGATTCCGTGGTGGACCGAACCGGTTCGCGCGGAACGACTCGCGGCCCTGCGCATCGGAGTAGGACTGGCCACGCTCGTCGACGTGCTGGGCCATTATCTCCCGTATGCATCTGCCTTCTTCGGCGACAGCAGCCTCGGCGCCTCTGCGGTGTTCGATGCTCAGGGCATGGATCAAGTCTGGCGCTGGTCCGTGCTCCGCGGGATTCACGATCCAACCACGGTAAAGATGGTGTTGCTTGTGTGGGCCGCTGTCGCGGCGGGCCTTGCCGCGGGCGTCGGCTCGCGACTGTGCGCATTCGCGGCATGGGTGCTGGGGATGTCTTTTTTCAACCTGAATCCCTTTCTGGTCAACAGCGGCGACAATGTGCGCAACTTCCTTTGCTTCTACCTCATGCTGTCTCCCTGCGGTGCGGCCTGGTCAGTGGATCACTGGTGGGCGCGGCAACGCGGCGCAGTGCTGGAGCCAGTTTTTGTGCAGCCGTGGGCGTTACGCCTGGTCTTCGTGCAAATGACTGTGCTGTATTTCATGACCGGGGTTTGGAAATTGCGCGGTGGCTGGCATTCCGGCGAAAGCCCGATGCATTATGTCTTCGGCAACCTGGGTTGGACACGGGTTTCGTACGCGCAGCTGCCGCTGCCGGTGTGGGCTGTTGACGCTACAACCTGGATCACCCTGATCTGGGAACTAGGATTTCCTGTTCTTGTGTTCATGACCTGGACACGCACGCTTACTCTGTGGATGGGCGTGCTTTTCCACTTGGGGACGGGATGCCTTCTCCAGCTGGGACCGTTTCCGCTCTACATGTTGTGTCTGTACCTGCCGTTGGTCCCTTGGGAGCAATACATCAGCCATCAAAATGAGAAAGCCGCTGCGCCCATGCTTGCAGCGGCGGCTGCATTTGCGCCGGCCGGTCCCGAAGACGTAAAGAATTGAAAATAAAAATTTTATGAATAGCCAATGCCGAGCGGAAGGTGGGAGACGGGAGCGCAGGAGAGTAGCGGAGCGTGCAGCGGCTGAGGAATTTCGGGAAATTCGGCAATGCGATTTGACTCGACCCCAACCGCAACCTACGTTTTGTCCGAGTGAGCGCGAAACACGGGAACACTCGTGTCACTAACGCACGCCGCCTGCGGCGGAGAAGTTAGGGCCAAAGAAATCCGGCGGCTCGCTCCGGCCCCCCTCACCTGTTATCGGCGGATGGATTACCGAGGTGACGATCCAGAGTTTGAAGGGGGTTCCTGACTCGCACGCTTTCGGCGCGTTGAAAGCGGGTTGCGGCCGCGGTGGGCTCAGTCCCAGCGAAAGGGAATTAACGCATGCGTCATCTCAAACAACTGCTCCTTGACTTCCTCAAGAAGGAAGATGGCCCAACGGCGGTGGAATATGCGGTGATGTTGGCACTGATCATCGTGGTTTGCTTTGCCTCCATCGGCGTCATCGGCAAAGCCTCGAGCAGTAACTTCAACAGTCCAAAGATCGGTACCGCCCTGGAATCGGGCACTTGACAGTAGGCATCAGCGGGGGGATTCGGTTCTGTTTCTTTTTTCGTCGAAAGGATGTTTGAAATGCGGAAGCTACGCGAATTGGTGGTCGAGTTCCTGAAGAAGGAAGACGGCCCGACGGCGGTCGAGTACGCCGTTAT
>JAIEMG010000109.1 GCA_019752375.1 Gemmataceae bacterium
ACCTGGCAAGGTGGGCCAGACACTCTTGTCTGGCCGGCCAGACAAGAGTGTCTGGCCCACCGAACACAATCATTCTCGACCGCGCGAAGTATATCTCCCTGGCTGACACAACCGGGGATTGCCGGGCACTCCGTGATCCAGACGCCGTCCTCGTCGCGGTCAACCGTCACCTGGAACTTCATGAAGCCACCTCATACTACTTCTTCACATGTCCCCGCGCAAAGATGCTCGCCACGAAGTTCAGTACGTCGGTCGAGCACACCTCGCAATACCCATAGTTGCGGATCAGGCGGCTCTTCACCACGTCAATCTTTTCCTGCGTGGCCTTGTCCACCACGTTGGACACCAGACTCGTCAACTTGATCGTGTCCTTCTGGTCTTCGAACAGCTTCAATTCCAGGGCCTTCTGCAGGCGTTCGTTGGTCTTGTAGTCGAAGCGCTTGCCGTCGATGGCGAGGGCGCCGATGTAGTTCATGATCTCGCGGCGGAAGTCGTCCTTGCGGCCCTCGGGGATGTCGATCTTCTCTTCCACCGAGCGCATCAGGCGTTCATCCGGCTCTTCGTAGTTGCCGGTGTAGCGGTTGCGCACCTTCTCGCGCTGCGTGTAAGCCTTCACGTTGTCGATGTAGTTCGAGCAGAGCCGGGTCAGTGCATCCTCGTCGGCTGCGATGGCCCGCTGCACCTCGTTCTTGACGATGTCCTCGTACTCCTCCTTCACCACGCTGAGCAGTTCCCTGCAATGCTGCAACTGCTCCTGGCTGGTGATGAGCGAGTGATGACGCAAACCCTGTTCCAACTCGTGCAAGACCATGAACGGGTTGACGCACGCCTCCTCCGGGTGCGCCACCAGGGCGTTGCTGATCTTGTCCTGAATGTAGCGCGGGCTGATGCCGTGCATGCCTTCGTTCATCGCCTCGCGCTTCAACTCGACGACGTTGTCTTCCGTGAATCCCGGCAGCGTCTTGCCGTTGTAAAGCTTGAGCTTCTGCAAGAGCGTCAGGTTGGCGTGCTTGGGCTGCACCAGGCGCGTCAGCGTCGCCCACATGGCCGCGATCTCGATCGTGTGCGGGGCAATGTGCTTGCCCTTCACGCGATCCGCGTTGAAGTCCTTCTCGTAAATCTTGATCTCGTCCTTGAGACGTGTGACATACGGGACGTCGATCTTTACCGTGCGATCCCGGAGCGCTTCCATGAATTCGTTGTTCTGCAAGCGGCGATATTCCGGCTCGTTGGTATGGCCGAGGATGACTTCGTCGATGTCGGTCTGCGCGAATTTCTTCGGCTTGATCTTGTGCTCTTGCGACGCGCCGAGCAGGTCGTAGAGGAAGGCCACGTCCAGCTTCAGCACTTCGATGAACTCGACCAGGCCGCGGTTGGCGATGTTCAACTCGCCGTCGAAGTTGAAGGCGCGCGGATCGCTGTCGGTGCCGTACTCGGCGATCTTGCGGTAGTTGATATCGCCGGTAAGCTCGGTCGAGTCCTGGTTCTTCTCGTCCTTCGGCTGAAAGGTGCCGATGCCGATGCGGTCCTGCTCGGACAGGATCAGGCGGTAGACCTTGATGTCGTCGAGCATGCGGTTCCAGTCGCCGTCCACCTTCGCGAGGCGCTCGTTGTACATCTGCCGGCAGAAGGGGCACATCTCGCCGGTGAGCCGGACCTGAACTTCATCGTGCTTGCGGCCTTCATTGAGCGTGGCCAGCAGCGTCGCGCGCAGCTCGTGCGGGACCAGGCGCAGCGGATCCTCGTGCATCGGGCATTTCAGCCAGGCGCCGTTATCGCCCTTCCAGGAGAAGGAGAACAACATGCCTTCGTCGGACTTGGAATATTGCTCCAGGCCCTTCTTCATGAGGCGCGCAATCGTGCTCTTGGACGAGCCCACCGGGCCGTGCAGGAGCAGCACGCGGCGTTCAGTGCCGTAGCCCTTGGCGGCGGACATGAAGGCATTGGCAAGCAGCATCAAGGGCCGATCCAGGCCGTAGATGGCGTCGCCGTGCTTCGCGGCAAACTCGGTGAAGAACTTGTAGCGCGTGATCTTCTCTTTCTGCTCGTACACCTCTTCGGTGCCGTGCGAGATGATCATGTCGTAGAGGCGCTGATAAGCGGTGCGCGTCACCTCGGGATGCTCGCGCACGATATCGATGTACTCGTCGAAGCTGCCTTCCCAGTGCTTCTTGCGATAGTCACCGAGATCGAGTTGCGGACGCAGCGCGGCGAGGATCGCTTTTCCGGTGGACGGCATTCTCAACCCTCCATAAGAGCGGCTCGTGTCGGCCACGGCCGCGAGATGGCTCGATCTCAATTTGGACCGGGCGGCGCCGGCCGGCGGGAGAGGGATGGGCTCCGAATCGCTTACAGGGGCATACGTTGGGCGATGATGGTCTCGACCGGCTGCAAGCGGACCGGGAAGGCGAACGGCGCGATGAAGGTGTGCAGATGAGTTGGCTCAGTGGGATGCGTTCGGTCAACCGGCGTCCGGCACGGTTGGCCAAGGCGCGGCGATGACCGCTAGCCTGTTTCCCGCCATTCGTTCCCACACACGGGCCTGGACATCATCACTCCCTGTCGCGGCCTCGGGCCTGGTCTGGTTGCCTGTTGCTCCCTCGTCCTGCATTTATCTTACGCGAAAAGGTCGTCGAGCTTGCGCGAACCGTTCAGTCTCACGTCGCCCGCAGGCACGACCTACTATCTCTATTGTAGAGCATAAGCGGTGGGGGCAGGGTATTGTCAAGACGGCTTTCCATGGGAAGCAGGCTGGCGCGCGAGGCGGCGCGGTCCCCACAGGCGGCAGCGAAGGCACTGGACACCTGGTATGTACCGTTTCCGCTTCCGGTTGCACTGGACGCGCCTCCGCACTCCATGCTAGAGATCAGGCACGATGGATCCTGGAGATGGACCTTCAGCGGCGCCCAACGAGAGGGAAACCGATGCGCAATCTGCTGGCGTTCGTGTCTTTCGCCGTCCTGGCGTTTCTCGGCGTGGGCTGGTATCTCGACTGGTACACGTTCAAGCCGGTGGCGAGTGCCGACCCCAATCATCAGAGCTACAACCTCGACATTCACCGCGACAAGATCGCCCGCGACGTCGTCAGCGGCGTGCAGAAGGGCGAAGAGAAGCTGCAAAACGCGATGGACACCAAGGCTGCCGGCACCGGCGCTGCCGCGGCCAAGGGCGGCGAAGAAGCGTCCGCGCACCGCGAGTAAGTCCCAGCGGTGTTTCGCCGCGACCCGAAGGGAAGCGTCCCATCGCCATCCGTTCGGGCCGCGGCCGTTCATTTCTTCATCAAGCGCAACAGGGTATTCGTCGCCTCCGCGGCGAACCGTGGATCGTTGATGTGCAGGTCCAGCTCGATCCGCTCGACGTGCGGGCTCATCCACAATCGCAGGCTGTCGAACAACGCCCGGTCCGCTTCCGGGCACCAGAATGGCCCGCCCTCCGCATCGATGGCCGACACGCCACGCAACGGCACCAGCACCGCCGTCGGTCCCCGTGCCGCACTCGCCTTCTCCGCGATCTCCTTGCCGAGCTTGTCGTTCTCTTCCGGCGTGGTGCGCATCAGCGTGACCGTGGGATTGTGCTGATAGAAGCGCCGGCTCTTGAACTTTTCCGGCACGGTGTCCGGCGGGCCGAAGTTCACCATGTCGAGCGCGCCGAGCGAGATGACCTGCGGCACGCCGCGCAAGCCGGCAGCCGTCAGCCGATCGCGTCCCGCCGTAAGGATGCCGCCAACGAGTTCATCCGCCAGTTCGGTCGTCGTGAGGTCAAGCACGCCGCTGATGAGTCCATCGGCGATGAACGATTCCATCGTCTCGCCGCCGGTTCCGGTCGCGTGGAAGACCAGCACCTCGTAGCCGGCGTCCTCGGCGAGCTTGCGTGCTGCCTCGACACATGGGGTCGTAACGCCGAACATGGTCGCGGTGAGAAGCGGCTTGTCCGCAACGCCCACGGATTGCAATCCGTGGGCCTGGGGCCGTCCGTTGACCATGCCGATCATCGCGTGCGCCGCGTTGCTCAGCACGGTGCGGCTGATGCGGTTGAGCCCGCTGATGTCCACGACGCTGTGCATCATGAGGATGTCGCGCACACCGACGTACTGGCGCACTTGGCCGCTGGCGAGCGTGCTGACCATCAGCTTCGGCACGCCGAACGGCAGGGCGCGCATCGCTGCGGTGCCGATCGTCGTCCCCGCCGAACCGCCCAGGCCGAGCACCCCTTCGACCTTTCCCTGCGCGAACAGGTCGGCGACGATCCGGGCCGCGCCGCGCGCCGCCGCCTCGATCGCCTTGCCCCGGTCCTTCATTTGCTGCAGCAGCGCGAGCCGGGTGCCCGCCGCGGCGTAGACCGCTTCGCGCGGCACGTCCGGCGCGCACTGCGGCGGTTGCACGACGCCCGCATCGACGACCAGCGTCGCCACGCCGGCCTGGTTCAGCAGGGCGCGGACGAACTGGAACTCGATTCCCTTGGTGTCCAGGGTGCCGATGAGAATGACGGGCATGATGGTTTGGGGCCTGATTCACACGGAATCGGCCGGCATGATGAAGAACTCGGCCACACCGCATGTAAATTCGGGAAGGATGTCGAAGCCAGTCACTGTCTCGTTTTCATCGAGCACTAACGGCAATTGATGGGCCCGGTGCACGGTGATGCTTCGGTCTTCCGGATCGATCAGCCAGACGAGCGGCACGCCACGAGCCAGAAACTCGCTGATGCGGCGCATCGTTTTGCCCACCTTGTCATTGGGCGACAAGACTTCGACCACCAGGCTTGGAATCCGATCGGTGAAGCGGGGATCGCGGTCTTCATGGCGGCGATTCTGGAAAAACAGCACCACATCCGGTCCGCGAACGGTATCGGGACCGCGCTGAAGAAGCAGTCCCGTGTCGTTGGGGCACACATAGCCTTGCTTCCGCTGGCGAGTATAGGTCCACAGGATACCGGTCACGTTACCGCAGACCACGCCATGCCGTTAGCCCGGGCGAGACATCTCGATAACCTCTCCTGCAACGAGTTCGAAGCGCCGATCGCGGTTCTCGGGGCGCTGCACCCAATCGAAGAACTGCTCGGCGGTCATTGGCGCGGTTGCGGTCGTGCTCATGCTGGGGTATTCTCCTCCAGGACTATCCTCTCATCATACTATCCCAACCGTGGGCCCGCCAACATGAGCCTGTTCACCCGCGAAGAGTGTCTCCAGCGTCTGCGCACCCAGGTCGCGCAGGGCAAGCCCATCGTCGGCGGCGGCGCCGGCACCGGCATCAGCGCCAAGTGTGCGGAAGCGGGCGGCATCGATCTGCTCATCATCTACAACTCCGGCCGATTCCGCATGGCCGGCCGCGGCAGCCTGTCGGGCATGATGCCCTATGGCGACGCCAATCAGATCGTCATGGACATGGCCCGCGAGGTCTTGCCGGTGGCCCGCAAGACGCCCGTCCTGGCCGGCGTGTGCGGCACCGACCCGTTCCGCATCATGAAGCTCTTCCTGCGCGACGTGCAAGCGGCCGGCTTCAGCGGCGTGCAAAATTTCCCAACGGTCGGCCTCATCGACGGCACCATGCGCCAGGGCCTCGAAGAGACGGGCATGGGGTTCGACCTCGAAGTGGAGATGATCCGGCAAGCCCACGAGCTGGGTTTGTTGACCTGTCCTTACGTCTTCGACGAAGACGAAGCCCGTGCCATGGCGCACGCCCACGCCGACGTGCTGATTCCCCACATGGGTCTGACCACGAAGGGCAGCATCGGCGCGAAGACGGCTTTGACGCTCAATGACGCCGCCAAACGCGTGCAGGCCATCTGCGACGCGGCCAAGACCGTGCGAAAAGACATCCTGGTGCTCTGCCACGGCGGTCCGATCTCGGAGCCGGAAGACGCGCAGTACATCCTCGAACATACGCAAGGCGTGGTTGGCTTCTTCGGCGCATCGAGTATCGAACGGTTGCCGACCGAGGTCGCTATTACCGGTTGCGTACGACGCTTCAAGGACATGAAGTTCAAGGAAGCGTGACCCAATCGGCCGGACGGTTTGATCGGCAACTACTGGAGTCCGGCTCCTCACGGACTTGCAGTTTCTGTTCAGGACGAATAGGTTCGATGGGATTCTCTCCCGAGTAGTCCAATCCAAAGGGAAACATCATGAACGGACTCCGCCTGATGGCCTTCACGACCTTCGTTGCCATTCTGTGGGGAGCTTGGTCCGCACGGGCGGACAAGGAAGCCGGCCACAAGGAGCACGTGATCTTCACCGCGGACAAGCTGGCCTGGAAGCCGAATCCCAACTTCCCCGCAGGCGTCCAGACAGCGATCCTCGCCGGTGATCCAGCCAAGGGCGGCGCCCTTTACGCCATGCGCGTGAAGTTTCCCGACGGCTACCAGGTACCGCCGCACTGGCATCCCGTCGACGAAAACGTCACTGTGCTGCAGGGGACGCTTTTGATTGGCGTCGGCGACAAGTTCGACGCCACCAAGACAACGGCGGTTCCGACCGGGTCATTCATGGTCATGCCGAAGGAGATGCGGCACTTCGCTCAAACGAAGGGTGAGACGATCTTACAGCTCAATGGCATCGGTCCGTTCGAAGTCCACTACGTCAATCCGGCGGACGACCCGCGTAAAGCCAAGTAAATGAACTTCACCTCTAAAGGCGTGTGCGCTTAAGCGCCGCTTGACTCGAGCGCTGCCCAGGGGAGAGATTTCACATGACAACAGTAGGTTGAGGTCTGTATAAGAGTAGGTGTTCTTCCCAAATGCCCCTGCCTGCGCCTCCTTCCCTCAAGCCTCCCCGGGAGTATCCAATGCTAAACATGCCTTTGGGTCTTCAGGTGCCATCCTCGTGCAGTGCACTGACACGCCGCCAGATGCTTCAGGTGGGTGGACTCGGCATGCTCGGCCTGGGCCTGCCCGGTGCCGTGAGCGCACGAGAGCCGGGGAGTCAGGCAGCTGGGGCCGAAAAGTCCTGCATCTTTATTGTGCTGGGCGGAGGTCCCACCCACGTCGACACCTGGGACATGAAACCGGAGGCGCCCTCGGAAATTCGCGGCCCTTACAAGCCCATTGCAACGTCGGTTCCCGGCGTGCACATCAACGAGCTGATGCCGCGCATGGCCAAGCTGAGCCAGCATTACACCCTCATCCGCTCGATGACGCATGCCTCGCCTATCCGCAATCATCCGGACGCGATGCACAACATCCTGTGCGGACAGGCGAAAGCCCCCGACGATGCACCGGGGTGCGGCTCGGTGATGGCCAAGCTACGGCCAACGCGGCACAACCTGACTTCCTACGCGTGGCTCCAGCGCTGCGATGGCAATACAACCGTATTCTGCTCCCCATTCATCTCGACGGGCGGTTTCCTGGGCAAACCTTACGCGCCACTCATGATCGGCAGCTCCGCGAACAACCCGTCCATGGTAAATTACCGGGTGTCCGAGCTGGATACGATTGTCGGGACGTCGTCGGAACGGACGCTGGAGCGACATGAATTGCTGCGCCGACTCGATCCGTCTCTAAGCACGAACGGGCGCCACGCCGCGGCGGGCTGGGACGACCTGCAGAAACGAGCCGTTGAACTGGCAACGGGTCCCGATGCGCGCCGGCCTTTTGCCGTGGAAGACGAGCCCTCGCGCCTGCGCGACCGGTATGGCCGTCACCCGCTGGGGCAGTATTTGCTGATGGCCCGCCGGCTGGTGGAGTCCGGCGTGGGCTTTGTGAGCGTCAATGGCTGGTGTGGATATGCTCCGGGGGAGAATTCACAGGGCGGAGCAGCCAGTTTTACCTGGGACATGCACGGCGGCCAGATGGGCCAGGGGAATATCTTTGGCACAGGTTCCTACGGCCTGGGCTGGGCGCTCCCGAGGCTCGACGAAGCACTGTCCGCCCTGCTGGAAGATCTCCATGAGCGCGGCCTGCTGAAGAGTACCCTCGTGGTCGTGATCGGTGAATTTGGCCGCACACCCAAGATCACTGGCGCCAACGGCGTGAACGGCCGGGACCATTGGACATCTTGCTTTTCCGCGGTGCTCGCCGGCGCCGGCATCCGCAGCGGCGTCTATGGCGCGTCCGACAAGATCGGCGCTTACGTGAAGGACCGTCCGGTTCGCCCTCAGGACCTCGGTGCGACCCTTTACCGCGCGCTGGGAGTGCCGCTCGATACCCGCGTGGGTTCGCGGCCGATTACCACGGGCGAGCCGCTGCTGGAGTTGTTCCAGTAGAGATTGCGGTCAGGGGGCGGGTTGTACGAGGCGGGCGGCTGCCTACGGTCGCCTCGCTTCCGCCAGAATACGCTTCCATTCCGGCGTTCGCGGCACCCAGTCGGCTGTCACGCGATAGATCGTCACCCGAGCTCGTGGGCCCTGGAGTCGCTCCAGCGGCGTGGTGCCACGGTAGAACCCCATGACGGTGCGCCAGGGCAGCTTATCTTCGATCGACACCTCCGACTGCGTCTCGGCACGGGTTCCGTCTATTTCGATCAGTTGCTGATTGACGCCATCCGGCTTGACCAGCCAGTCGCCGACACGCAGCGCCGAGCGGTCCGGCACCACGGGCCGTAAGCCGGCGCGCTCGGCGTAGTATTGAAACCCCCAATGGCCGACGTACCAGATGGGCTGGTCGTGGTCCTGCTCTCGAATGATACCCGCAACGTGGTTCACGCTGTCTCGGCAAGCGCGGGCGTCCAGCAGGTCGACGCTGAAGACCAGCAGCCCCAACAGCACGCCGACGCATGTCACGCCTCGGAGCAGTACCGGCTGTAGGGGCATCCGCGCCGCCAATCGTCCTGCGACGAGCGTGACGACAACCAAGATCCCCAACACGCGCCGGGCTGCGGGAAATGGCGTGAGGACGAAATAGCCGGACACTTCGAGCAGTAGCCAGAGGATGAGGAAACGATCGAGCCGCACGGGGAGCCCAGGGGCGACCGGCTGCTTCGAACGGACCGGCACAGCGAGTCGCCACAGGATCAACAGCGTCGTCGCGCTCAGCAACGATCCGTAGGCCGCATAGAGCCAGAACACGGTTGAGAAGCTGGGACGATCCGATGTCAGCACCCTCAATGGCGTCGGCACCGGTAGCACTGGCGGGAGTAGGACCACGGCGACATGCCCGCCGATCAGCAAGGCCGCGACTGGGAGCACCAGCTTCCAGCGTGCCCACAGCGCGGTCAGCCCGAGCAGGATGAGCGGCAATCCGAGCCCGCCAAGGATGGTCAGCAACGGCATTGCCAGGCCGAGCTTGTCCGAGAGCGCTGCAGGCTGCTGTCGCAGGCTGCACAGAAAGTGCGATTCACCGCAGCGCAGGGCGACATATCCTTCCCATGCTCCAAAAAGCGCGACCGCGACGACGGCCGCGACCGGACCAAGCCAAAAGGCTCGCCCGCGAAACGGACGCGCGCCCACGACCACCCAGTACAGGAGGATGACGGCCGGTGCGAGGAAGCCGGTGTACTTCGTCTGCATCGCCAGCCCAGCCAGGGTGCCAGCCAAAAGTGCACGGCTCAAAGACAGGCGGTCCCATGCCCGACAGAACGTCTCGACGGCGCCAAGGCCCAGTGCCAGGGCAGGCACGTCGAGCATCAGATTGAAACTGGGCAAGAAAGCGGGCGACAAGATGGTCATCCAGGCCAGGGACGATTCGAGGCCCGGAGCAAAGCGACGAGTCAATCGGGAAATGGCCCAGACGAAGAGAAACGCAAACGGAAACAACCAGAGCTTCCACACGAGCGGCTGCTCGCCGGCGATGCGATAAGCGATCGCCCACCAGTAAGGAACCAATGGTGGCGCGAGCACGTCGTTTGCGGGCTGCGGCCATTGATACCAGAAGATCTGGAAATCGTAGGGCTCCAGGGGAGCCTGTGCAATTTGTCGGGCGTAGTAGTAGTAGGCGCCATCGTCGATGGTGAGCGGCTTGACGGCATTGAACAGTGTGTAGACGAGCGCGAGGAACAACAGCCCCACGGGCCGGCGAACGTCGAAGAGGCAAGCCAGAGCGGTCATGGCATCCTTGCCGATGAAGTTTGTTGTTTCCGCAAGCAGAGGATAGTATCGCGACGCCCCAGTACGGACAACCCGACTTCGCGGAGCGCGGACATATCGGTTCAGCGCGAATGAACTAGCTGGCCGCATGCGGCAGCGATATCGGCGCCAAGCGAGTAGCGGACCGTAACGCGAAAACCCAATGCACTCAGGGACGCGGCGAACTCGCGCCGACGAGCGCTCGGTGTGGGATGCAGATGCGGTGCGTCCGCAATCGGGTTGTAGGGGATCAGGTTGACGTGGGCCGGCAGGCCGTGCAGAAAATCAGCGAGTGCAGCGAGGTCCTCGGTTGTGTCGTTGACACCATCGAGCAGCAGGTACTCGATCATCAACGGGCGCTGCTGCTGCGCCGCGACTGCTGCCGCTGCCGCGCGAAGCTGGGCGAGCGGATAGCGACGGGCCAATGGGATCAGTCGCTCCCTTTGCTCCTGTCGGGCGCTATGCAGACTCAGGGCGACGCGCGCGCGCGGCAGCCGCTCGGCACAGCGCACCATCGCGTCAGGAATGCCTACGGTCGAAACAAGGATCCGTCCCGGCGCCAGGTCGAAATACCGCGGCGATTGTAGTATGCCTACGGATTGGTACACCGCCTCCTCATTATGGAGCGGCTCACCCATGCCCATGAAGACGACGTTGCGTATTGAACGTCCCTCGGGCCGGAGGATTCGGTTGGCCAGCGCCACCTGGTCGAGTATCTCGGCGGCGGTCAGGTCTTGCGCGAAGCCCATGTGGCCGGTCGCGCAGAACCCGCAGCGCGCGGCGCAACCCGCCTGAGATGAAACGCACACAGCGGTGCGGCCGGACGCGATGCGCAGAATGACCGTCTCGATCCGATGTCCGCGTGCGGTGCGGAACAGCAGTTTGCTCGCGCCGTCAAGTTGCGAGTCGTGCCGTTCGAGCAATTCCAGATGGTGGCAGGTTACGGCTGCGGCGAGTTCTGCCCGTTGGAGGGGCGGCAATTCGCGAAACGCCTCGTCCGCGTCTCGATGCTGCTTGAAGAAGGCGTTTCGCCATCGACGCAACATGTCGGGATCGAGACGCAACCGATGGCGAAGTGCTTCGATGCCCGCGCAATCGTGAATGCTGACCATCGATAACCCGTCGTTCTTGGATCTCGCCGCGTCACTGCCGAGCGCTCCGTCAAGCCTCGAAAATGGGTTTCTGGTGGTGTGGCCGGCACAGCCGGCCCTACAAGGAAGGCCTCATGTAGGGCCGGCTGTGCCGGCCTAACCCCAATTCCAAGCATTGACGAGGCGGTGGCTATACTTCGCGCGGTAGAGAATGGCTGTGTTCGGTGGGCCAGACACTCTTGTCTGGCCGGCCAGACAAGAGTGTCTGGCCCAC
>JAIEMG010000305.1 GCA_019752375.1 Gemmataceae bacterium
CCGACGTGTCCGAGTCGAAGTCGAAGCCCACGTCGGGCTTACGCCTCGACGCTCGCCGGAATTCAGAGCACTGCGTTTCCAAAACGGGCGATTGGTGAAACGGAATCACGCTTCCCTTACAAGGAAGAGTCGTGGGTTCAACTCCCTCATTGCCCACTTTCTTTTCTGCTTGACAATCGCTTTCAGCCACCCCTACGATTGACCGAGATGTTGGAAGCGAGTCCCGCCATGACCCACCTACCTGCCGACCTCTCGGCCCTGCTTCCTCAGGGCTTCACCTGAGTACGCTAGTCGCTCTCGACGGCGTGTCCGGTCCACTTTCCGTTCCCCCAAGCTGCTTGATTCCGGTGCTTTGCCGGCTCTTTCAGGATTTCCGAGGCGTGCGCCTCTGGTTCGTTTCCGTCTCTGTCACAAGGAGATACGCATGTTCCGTTTCGCCGTTGCCTGCCTGGTCGCCGCCGGGTTGGCCTTTGTCAGCCCGATCAAGGCGGGTGAGTTCAACAAGAAGCTGTCCATCGGCGATGCAGCGCCGGGCTTCAACGCCCTGGAAGGCGTCGATGGCAAGATGTACGGCCTCGACGCATTCAAGGGCAAGGACGTGATCGTGATTTGCGTTACCTGCAATCACTGTCCCGTTGCAGTGGCGTATGAAGACCGCCTGATCGACTTCGCCAAGAAGTACACGAGCGCCAGCGACAGCAAGGTGGCGCTCGTCGCCATCAACGTCAACAACGGGGAAGACGACAAGCTGCCGAAGATGAAGGAACGGGCCAAGGCGAAGGGCTTCAACTTCCCCTACATCTACGATCCCAGCCAGAAGCTCGGCCGCGCGTACGGCGCAAGCGTGACCCCCGAGTTCTATGTCCTGGACAAGGACCGCAAGATCGCCTACATGGGCGCGATGGACGACAGCCAGAACGCGGAGAAGGTGAAGACCAACTACCTCGAGGCTGCGGTCAAGTCGCTCCTCGACGGCAAGAAGGTCGAAAAGGCCGAGACCCGTCCGTTCGGTTGTGGCGTCCAGTACGACAAGTAACCGCCGGTGGCAGGCCTTGTCTGTTCGGACGGGCAGGCTCACAATGGGCCGGTCCGTCCGATTTTTTTGGACGTGGACTGAATTCCGTGACGGTTCCAGCGTATGCGGGTCAAAACAGCAGCTGCACCGTCACCAGACGGCGTTTTGTCGGTGCGGTCGGTGGTTCCAGAAGCCTTTTCGGGCGTTCCTGACCCGAAAGATCGTGCAAAAGGGCGAAAAGTCATGCGGACGACGACTGGGCTGGGTTTGCCGGTGTTAACTCTGGCTGGCTGCCTCGTCATAAAGGTGGGAATGGGCGGGGGATCGCCTCCAGAAACTCCCCCCTCGACAAGGGCCGGCGAAGCGGTTGATCTCAAGGTGATCGGATACAAGGAGTTAGGAAACGCAATCCGTTCCCGGCGCGGCAACGTCGTAGTGGTGGACATCTGGGGCGAATTCTGACTGCCTTGCAAAAAGGAATTTCCGCATCTGGTTCAGATGCATCAAAAGTACGGCAAGGACGGCCTGGTCTGTGTGTCGGTGAGTGTGGACGAAACGAAGCAACACAAGAAGGCGCTGGAGTTTCTGAAGAAAGTAGGAGCGAGTTTCCCGAATTATCTTCTCGACGCGGAACCGCAGGCCTGGCAAGATAAATGGGATTTGAACGGTCCTCCTGCTGTTTTCGTGTTTGACCGCAACAACGAGCGTGCCGCGAAGTTCGATACAAGCGATCCGGACAAGCCTTACACTTATGACGACGTGGAGGCGGTGGTCCGGAAGCTGCTGAATGAGCGAAAGTGAATCGGGGGTCGTCCAGGCAGAGCAATCATTCCAGAACCCCACAAGGGGAGGGAAACCATGAAGTCCGCATGTTTTCGACTCGCAGTCCTGGGTTTGTCGGCGGTCATCGCGACTGCCAACCCGGTCTCGGCGCTCGGCGCCGAAAAGGCGAAGGAATTTGCCGGCTTCGGCGTGCTCCGCGCCCCCAGCGCTGAGACGGTGAAGGCCCAGGCACAAGAGTGGTTCAAGAACGCTGGCAAGACCGACGAGGCCAGCCAGCAGGCGTTCAACGCGATCTGGGCTGACGCGGACCGCCCGCTGCTCGACAAGGTGACCGACACGTTCGTCCTCGGCAGCCCAGACGCCGCGAAGTTGATGGCGGAAGCCCGCAACGTCGCCGCCCCGGCCCCGAAGGAAGTGCCGACCACCCTGCGCGACATGAAGGCCAACACCTTCTACCGCGCTAACCTGGCCCTGGCCTATGCGAAGGCCCTGTCCAATCGCCGCGTCTACGAAGAGGCGCTGGACAGCCTGAAGACCGTCAAGGCCGAGCAGGTCGTCGACCCGGCCACGTTCTTCTTCCACAAGGCCGTCTGCGAGCATGGCCTCATCAAGAAGGACGAAGCGACCAAGACCATCACCCGCCTCCTGGATGACGTCGCCGACGCTCCGGAACGCTACAAGATGGTTGCCGCCCTCATGTTCTTCGACATGCAGGGCTGGAAGGAAAAGCTGGACCTCGGCCACATCGGCCGCTTGATGGGCAACGTCGAGCGTCGTCTGGACCTGGCCCGCGGCGGCGCCGAGACCCAGAAGATCGAACGCGAAGTCATCCATCGCCTGGATGAACTGATCAAGCAGCTCGAGAAGCAGGGTGGCGGTGGCGCCGGCGCTGGCAGCGGCCCGCCGAACGGTGGCGCGTGCCCGGGTGGTGCGGGTGGTTCGCAGCCCGGCAACAGCCCCGGCAACACCAACCAGCCGAGCGCTCCGCAGCAGGACAGCATGGGCGGCACCAACGGCGGCCCGGGCAACGTCGATCTCAAGGAACTCAAGAACAAGATCGAGAGCTGGGGCAAACTTCCTGAGAAGGAACGCGCCGCCGCGATGCAGGACCTGATCAAGAGCCTGCCCGCCGCCAACCAGAAGCAGATCGAAGAGTACTACAAGGCCATCACCCGCAACGAGCCGAAGTAACTCTCGAAGCCAACTGTCGTCCATCGACGAGGGCCGCCAAGGTCAAACTTGGCGGCCCTTCGTGCGTTGGGGCGAATGATGGAAAAGCGTGCAAGGCGAAACGACTTGAACTGTCGCGGAGCCGATGAATAGTATGGAGTCGGTCGGCCGCAGGAGGCTTTCGGGACATGAACCGAATCGAGGCAATCCGAGCTAACAGCAAGTTCGTCCCTGAACCACACCTCATCATGGCAGTGGACGGCGCTCCGCTCGATCTGGCTCTGGGAGTAGAAGGGTTGGTGTCCTCACTGTTGGGTTGGTTCCACAGTGAAGAGGATTGTGCAGTTCCTTGGCAGCGAATCTTACCCGACATCGGATGTGCCGCGTATGCCCCGGTGCTGATCTGCCCTGACGACTTGGACCTCGATTGCAGCGTCGTGATGGCCGAGGTAGTCGCCGAACTTGAGGTAATCCGGTGGGACCGGCTCGGGTACAATGCGACACCGAAGGGCGCAGTCGGTTCGTGGGTCCGCTGGGAGCCGAGTTGGGGACCGTACCGTTTTGGCCGAACGGAGTACGTGCGGTGCTTGGCGGCGTTTCAGCCGGTAGGGACCGAACCGCTCAATAGTTGTTGAAATCCACGGACGAATTATTCAATGAAGTTCTCTTGGGTTGAATCGTTCTCACTTTAGAACGATCAAGGCAGCGATGATCGCTAATCTGAAAAAGAAGCCCCTTTCGGGAGTTTGGGCATGGCAACCAACTATACCGCCGTTGTCCAGCAGCGAGGCCTGTGGTGGATCGGATGGATCGAGGAGGTTCCGGGGGTGAACTCCCAGGGAGCCACGCGCGGGGAGTTGCTTGAAAACCTGCAATCCGCTCTCCAAGAATCGCTGGAAATGAACCGCGCCGAGGCCCTGGCGTCTTGCCAGGGGCCGTATGAGGAAGTGATCATCCCGTCGTGAAACGGTTTCCTGACCGCGTCACGCGAGCAGGCAATCCCAGCATTGGAGGAGTGGCTATGACTACTGTCGAGGCAATCACCGCTGCCATCGCCCAGCTGCCCCCTGAGCAAGTCGCTCAGGTTCGGGCATGGTTGGCCGAACGGGCCGAAGCTGAGTGGGACGCCCAAATCGAGCAGGACGAGCGCTCGGGGCGACTCAATGTGCTTGCCGAGCGAGCCTTGGCTGAACACCAAGCCCGGCGAACTCGACCTCTATGACACACCACACGACTGCCGACTTCTGGGCGTGTTACCGGACGCTGCCCGAGACTGTGCGGCGGGTGGCCGATGCCAACTACGAGCTGCTGCGGACCGACCCCCGCCACCCTTCGTTGCACTTCAAGCGAGTGGGCCGACTGTGGTCGGCGCGAGTCGGGATGGGCTATCGGGCGCTAGCAGTGAACGGCGAAGATGGTCCGGTATGGTTCTGGATTGGATCGCACGCTGAATACGATCGCATCATCCAGGGGGATTGACGTAACTGCTGGAGTCACGCGTTGCACCGGAGTTCGCCAAGCTGACCAGCCCGAAAGTAATCTGTTCCCAATTCGTTCTGGCAAGCTGGATACAGGGTTCCACCCCAAATGAAGCCCGAGACATGCTGCATCCTGAACGGTGGCGGTGGCGCCTGGGCGTTCGCTTCCCTCGCGCTCCAGTTGAGTGACGCCCTTTGGGTAGACGTGTCGGAAACGCCGCGAGACTACAACTACTCGCTCCACCTGGATGACATCGATCCAGCAGCGTGCGGCGAGTTGTTCATTTCCATCCATGCGATGCAACTCGCCGCGGACAAGCGACTCTTGGCCGAACGGTTTGCGTCCGAAGGTGTGCCTACACCCGAGACGCGCCTGATCAACTCGCTGGCTGAGGCCGAATCAATCGTGGCGGAGGAGCCGGGTCGGGAATGGTGCCTCAAGTTCCCCACCGGCTGTGGGGGTTCCGGTCACCGCATGCTCACCCCAGGCATGGCACTACCCAAGGACTGGCCACTTCCGCTTGTGGTGCAGGAGTTCGTCCGTCTGGAACGGCCCGAGGTGTATCGAATCTACGGGGCTGGCGGGCAGTTGTTCGGCTGGGTCGCCCGCCGATTTCCGGCCGGCACCAAGCCGTCCGCGTGGGTCGCGCATGCTCGCGGCGCTCGGTACGAACTGGCGGGAGAGCCTCCCGCTGAAGCGATCGTTGCAGCACGGTCAGCGCTGGAGTCGGTCGGGCTGCTTGGGTCGTTCGGCTGCGTCGATCTACTCAGCAAGCCAAGCGGCCAGTGGGTCGTGCTGGAGGTCGGAACCGATGGCATGTATAACCACGTGGATCGAGATCTCGGGCTGCCCGAACTTGAGTTGACGATTCAGCGACGAGTGGCTGAGGCATTCTGGTCGAGGGCCGATTGGCGACCGTGGGGCAGCGAGGCTTGGCGCCCGCGGCCGATGGTGACCGCCTGATTGGAAGCCCCCCTTTCTGGAGTTTCGCATGGCAACCAACTACACCACTGTTGTCCAGCAGCGAGGTCCGTGGTGGATTGGATGGGTCGAAGAGGTTCCGGGGGTGAACTCCCAGGGAGTCACTCGCGAGGAGTTGCTTGAAAACCTGCAATCCGCTCTCCAGGAATCGCTGGAAATGAACCGCGCCGAGGCCCTGGCGCGGCAAGTCTAGTTGGTTCGATGGCCTTGGCGTTCGGGTACAATCGGCGCAGGAGGTGCGACCGTGTCCAATGTCCCACCGGTAATTCACAGCGATCCTGACATCCTCGGCGGTACGCCCGTTTTTGTCGGCACCCGGGTGCCAGTGCGCACCTTGCTTGATTACCTGGTGGCGGGCGACACGTTGGAAGAATTCCTGGACCACTTCCCGAGCGTGTCTCGTGAGCAGGCCGTCGCAGCACTGGGTCAGGCGAACGAACTCCTGGTGTCTCATGCGTATCCTGCTTGACGAGTGCGTCCCGCGACCGCTGCGCCGCGAGTTGACGGGGCACGATGTTCGCACGATCAAAGAGATGGGTTGGGCTGGGAAGAAGAACGGCGAGTTGCTTGCCCTGATGGCGGGGGCGGGTTTCGAGGTGTTGCTTACCGTGGACCAGAATTTTCGCCACCAACAGAACCTGGCAGCATCCGGCGTGGCAGTCGTGGTGATGGTGGCATCGAGCAATCGCTTGGCCGATCTGATACTGCTCATCCCAGCGGTGGAGACCGCGCTGGGCGGCATCCAAGCCGGAGATGCCCTGGAGATCCGCGCCTGACCTATAGGCCAGCGTATGGTGATATCTGGACGGAAGCGATCGTGGATCGCGAGCACGAGGTGGGATCCGGCCCGTTCGGCAGCGAAGGATTCTAGAGAGGTGAGGTGGCGAATTCGGCGTGCGATCCAGGCGATTGAGAGTGCGGTTCGCGAGTAATTACTGATTTCGATGGAGCATCAATCGGCGTTGACCGCGGTCTTCACGCCGGCACATCGACAAGATACAGATCGAACTTCCCGGCCCGCTCCGCCATGATCGCCAACCGCTTGACGTCCGGATGCCAGGTCGCGTAATCGTCGCGCTCGGTGTTGTTGGTCACGCGCCGTGGCTGTGAACCGTCGGCGTTCATGACGTAGATTTCGTAGTTGCCGTCGCGATTGCTGGTGAAGGCAATCTGCTTGCCGTCGGGCGACCACGCGGGGCGCAGGTCCATGCCGGGGCTTTTCGTCAGGCGGCGCACGTTGCCGCCGGCGGCGTCCATGACGTAGATGTCGTAGTCGCCGTCGCGGTTGGAGCCGAAGGCGATGTACTTGCCGTCGGCGGAATAGGCGGGCCAGCTGTTCAAGGCGCTGGTAGTCAGCTCCTTGCGGTCGAGGCCCTGGGCGTTGACCGAGTGGATCTGCTGTCCGTTGTTGCCGGGGATGCTGAATACGATGCGACTGCCGTCCGGCGCGAATGTCGGCCGGCGCATGCCGGAGAAGCCGCCGCCGGGATCGAAGACCGCATCCTTGTTTTGCCGTGTGTCGCGGATGACGAGCTTCAGGTTCAGGTTGCCCTTGCTCTGGACGAAGGCGTAGTAGCGGCCATCGGGCGTGAAGGCCGCTTCGAATTCGTTGTTCGTTGCCTGCGGATGGAGCCGTTCCACCGAGCCGTCGGCAAGCTTGAGCCGCATCAGGCTCATCTGGGTGGGGCTTTCCTGGAGCGTGTAGACCAGCTCCTCGCCGCCCTTGATAAAGACGGGGTCCATCTTCATCCGGCCATCCTGGGTGAGGCGTTGCATTTTAGATGAGTTCATCGATCACCCGCCCTCCCTGCAAGACGCGGAGCTCGGCCCGAGTCTGCGACGTGACGCCCGCCAGCTCCAGCACGGTGGTGCCCATCATCGCGGGCGTGATCGGCTCGGTGATCGGGTCTTGACCGAGCTTGTCGCTCTCGCCGATGACCCGGCCCGGCTGGATCCCGGCGCCGGCCCAGATCGAGAAGTAGCAGTTGGGCCAATGGTCGCGCGACGCCTGGCCGTTGATCTTCGGCGTGCGGCCAAACTCGCCCATGCCGATGACGAGCGTGTGTTCGAGCAAGCCGCGCTGGTCCATGTCGTCGAGCAGGGCGGAGAAGACGCGGTCCAGCGTCGGGCAGTGGCGGTCAGCCAGCATCTCGAAGTTGTAGATATGCGTGTCCCAGCCGAAGTCACAGTTGGGCGTCATCGCCTCGACGTATTGGCTCCAGTTCACCTGCACGTAGGGAACACGGGCCTCGATCAGGCGGCGAGCCAACAGGCAGCTCTGGCCGAACGTGGTCTGGCCGTAAGCGTCGCGTGTCTTCTGGGCTTCCCGCGACAGGTCCAAGGCTTTGCGTGCTTCGGGGGACGTCAGCAGGGCATAGGCGCGTTGGCGGGTAGCGTCCCACTTCTGGAGTTCGGGACCTTCGTACTTTCGCTGCATGCCGTCCAGCTGTTCGAGCAGGGTGCGGCGGTCGTTGACGTGTTCCACACTGAGCCCATCGAGGAGCTTCAATGCGGGGATGTCGATTTCGCCTTCCGGAGAGCAGCCGACGAGGAACGGATCGTAGATCTTGCCCCAGTTGCCGCCGCCGTAGCCCTTCATCTGGCCGACGACGTCGCGGGGATTGCCGCGGCCCAGTGCAATGAACGGCGGCAGATCGCCAACGCCGCGGTGCCGGGCCAGCACGGAGCCGAAGTTCGGCGCCAGGCCCTCGGTGCCCTCGGCCGCGCCGGTCAACGCGATGGTGCCAGCTTCGAGGTGGCCGCCGTGAAAGTTCTTGTTCGAGCGGATCAGCGAGTACTTGTGGCTCCGGGCGGCAAGTTGCGGCAACAACTCGGTGTAGCGGACGCCGGGCGTGCGCGTCGCGATCGTCGAGAACGGGCCGCGAAATTCCGCCGGCGCGTTCGGCTTGGGATCAAAGGTGTCGAGATGGCTGGGCGCGCCCCACAGCCACAGCAGCAGGACCGATTTTGCCTTGCGTGCCTCGGCGCCGATGCTTTGCAAGGCAGGCAACGCAAAGGGCGTCAGCAGTCCGGCGCGCAGGAAGCTGCGGCGCGAGATCCCCTGACAGTTTTGAGCGCGGAAGCTACCGATATCGAGCATGGCAGAATGCTCCTGGCGGGACTCACGGAGGTGAGCACGCGAAGAAGTCTACCCAGGCGAGTTTCGCCTGGCAACCAAGTTTTTTAAGAAACATTAAAAAAGCGTTCCGATCGAACCTTGACCGCGGCATCCGTGGGCATTCACCATTGATTTTGCTGGTACAGGACGTGCGCGGCCATTAGGATAGGAGCGTGAATGGAACGGCCGCCCCACCTTCCCTACCCTCCATCCGTTCTGGGAGACGACTCGATGACGCAGCAGACTTCGCGCCGCGATTTTCTCAAGACTTCCACCGCTGCCGTGGCCGGTGCCGCACTGGCAACGCACCTGAGCGCCCCCGCAGTCCATGCGGCCAGCAGCGACGTGCTCAAGGTTGGTCTGATCGGTTGCGGCCGGCGCGGTTCCGACGCTGCCACCCAGGCGATGAAGGCCGACAAGAACGTCAAGCTCGTGGCGATGGCCGACATGTTCCCCGACCGGTTGCAGCAGAGCCGCAAGAGCCTCGGCAACGGCGAGTTCGGCGATAAGTTCGCCGTCAAGGACGAAGCGTGCTTCACCGGCTTCGATTCCTACAAGCAGCTGATCGATAGCGGCGTGGACGTGGTCCTCCTGTGCGAGCCGCCCCACTTCCGGCCGGCGCACTTCAAGTACGCCATCGAGAAGAACAAGCACGTCTTCTGCGAAAAGCCCGTTGCGGTCGACGCGCCCGGCGTTCGCTCGGTGCTGGCCACCTGCGAAGAGGCCAAGAAGAAGAACTTGGCCGTCGTGTCCGGCCTGTGCTGGCGCTACGACCTGCCCAAGCGCGAGACGATGAAGCGCGTCATGGATGGGACCATCGGCGACATCACGGCGTTGCAGTGTACCTACAACACCGGCACGCTCTGGTCGTATCCGCGCGAGTCGAAGTGGAGCGATATGGAGTTCCAGCTCCGCAACTGGCTCTACTTCACCTGGCTTTCGGGCGATTTCAACGTCGAGCAGCACATCCACAGCCTCGACAAGATGGCGTGGGTCATGAAGGACGAGCCGCCGGTGAAATGCGTCGGCATGGGCGGCCGGCAGGTGCGCACGTCCGAGCAGTTCGGCCACGTTTACGATCACATGAGCGTGGTCTACGAATACGCCAACGGCGTCAAGCTGTTTGCCAGCTGCAGGCAAATGAAGGACTGCGCCAGCGACGTATCGGACCACATTTTCGGCACCAAGGGCCGCTGCGACGTAATGAAGGGCATGATCACGGGCGAAAACCCTTGGAAGTACAAGGGCCCGGCGCCCAGCATGTACCAGCAGGAGCACAACGAGTTGTTCGCCAGCATCCGTGAAGGCAAGCCGCTTCACAATGGCGACTACATGTGCAAGAGCACCCTGCTGGCGATCATGGGCCGCATGGCCTGCTATACCGGCAGCGCTATCACCTGGGACATGGCGATGAACTCCAAGGAAGACCTGACTCCAGCCAAGTATGAGCTGGGTGCGCTGCCCACTGCTCCGGTAGCCATGCCGGGCGTGACCAAGTTCAGTTGAGCTGAAATCCACCGATGGCACGGTCCTTTAGCCGCAATCCGACAGAAGCGCCAAGTCACGCTTCCGTCAGATCGCGGCTAAATGGGTTTTCGGAGCGCGGCCATGAACGAATTACCAACCCCCGTGCCGCGCTGGATGGGCGCTGTTCTCTGGGCGGCGGCCGCCTACAACATTTGCTTCGGCGTGTTGGTGGTGGTTTTCCCCGAGGCTGCGTTCCGCTGGGCCGACATGGAACCGCCGAATTATCCCGCCCTGTGGCAGTGCATCGGCATGATCGTGGGCGTTTACGGAGTGGGCTACGCCATCGCGGCGGGCGATCCCCTACGACACTGGCCCATCGTGCTGGTCGGCTTGCTGGGAAAGGTGTTCGGTCCGATTGGATTCCTGGAGGCTGCCCTGCGCGGAACGCTGCCCTGGCACGCGGGACTCGTCAATGTAACGAACGACCTGATTTGGTGGGCGCCGTTCAGCCTGATCCTCTTCCGTGCGACCCGTAACAGTCGTGATGGTTGCCCGGCAGCATCGAACGCCTCCGCCGGGCAACCATCGATTTCACGGAACGGGGCGACTCGGCCTTAACGCCCCCGTGGGGATGGAGCTTGCACGGGCGCGACGATCGGATTTCCAGCGATCGGCTGCGCGACCGGGGCGTTCGGCATCATGCCGTTGCCCATCATCGGCATCGCCGGGTTCATCGGGGCCATGATGGGAGCGCGGGCTGCAGCGGTTTGTTCCGCCTGTGCGGCCGCTGCGGTCACCTCCTCGGGCGGCAGTTCCGCATCACGCGCTGCGCGACTGATCCTGCCCAGGGCAAAGCCAATTACCAGCAGCGTTACCCCCGTCAGCAAGAAGCCCCAGCAGAAGAAGTACGGAACGTCTGACGTAGGCGGATGCTGGCGCATGTACCAGTACCAGATACCGCTCCAGATGCCCAGTAGCGATCCGGCGGTGATGTAGTAGAGGGAAGTCTTGGCGGCCGCAGAAGGTTTGCTGAGAATCGGCATGACAGTCTCCCTTTATTGACTTGGAAGCGCTGCGGGCCAATGTCGCAAATCCGGTGCCGAGCATCCATCGTGTGCTTGGATTTGTTGCAACACACAATTGTCTTAACGCGAACGGCGTCTTTTCTTCTCCCCTGTCCTGACTACTTGAGTACAGGGGAGAGCCGAGAAGAAAAGACGCCGTTCGCGAATGCCATTTACTTAAGGCGAGCGGGGCGTGTGAACGCCCCGGTTTTGGTCGCTCAACCGGGGCGTTCACAC
>JAIEMG010000372.1 GCA_019752375.1 Gemmataceae bacterium
CGCCCCCGCACGACGGCACGAGAAAAATCAGCGACGGAGCTTGACAAAAGCGGTCTCATAGAAGGCGGTTTTCTGGCCGGAAACCGCTTGATGGCGGAACTACGAACAAAGGCACGCCGCGTGTGGCCGTGCTCCATGCAAGCACCGCCGCACGCGGCTTCAAATCTCTGTGCTCCCACCGATTGACAGTGGACCCTGGACCGCAGACACTACTGAGGCCGCAACGTCGGCCCACTCCAAAACGGACGTGGGCCTCTCTCCGTTTTCCTACCTGGAGACTCGCATCATGCGAAAGATCCGCAATTGCTTGGGCCTGTGGTTGGCGTGCCTCTTGCTGGCGCCATCCGCCGTCCTCGCCGACGTCAAGTTGCCGACCATTTTCAGCGACCACATGGTCCTGCAGCGCGAGCAGACCGTGCCGGTCTGGGGCTGGGACGCGCCGGGCACCGAGGTTACCGTCAGCATCGCCGGCGCCGAGGCCAAGGCCAAGTGCGACGACAAGGGCAAGTTCATGGCCAAGCTGCCCGCGCTCAAGCCGGGTGGGCCGCACGAGATGAAAGTCGTCGGCACCAGCTCCGTCACCTTCAAGGACGTGCTCGTCGGCGACGTCTGGCTCTGCTCCGGCCAGTCGAACATGGAGTGGGAGGTCAAGAACTCGAATAACCCCAAGGAAGAGATGGCTGCGGGCGACCAGCCGCGCATCCGCCACATCAAGCTGGCCCACACCCCGACCGCGAAGCCCGAGACCGTGGTTCCCAGCAAGGGCTGGGTGGAATGCACGCCGAAGACGGTCGGCGACTTCACCGCCGTCGGCTACTTCTTCGCCCGCACGCTGCAAAAGGAGCTCGACGTGCCGATCGGCCTGATTGGCTCCAACTGGGGCGGCACGCGCATCGAGCCCTGGATTCCGCCGGAAGGCTTCCAGCAGGTGCCGGCGCTCAAGAACATCGCCGACAACCTCGACAAATATCCCGAGAAGAACAAGGACGACAAGATCAACCACCAGTCGGCGCTGGCTTTGTACAACGGCATGATCGCTCCGCTGGTGCCCTACGCCATCTGCGGCGCCCTGTGGTACCAGGGTGAATCGAACAACGGCGAAGGCATGCTCTACTACGAGAAGATGAAGGCCCTGGTCGGCGGCTGGCGCAAGGTCTGGGGCGACGAGAAGCTGCCCTTCTACTTCGTCCAGCTCGCTCCCTACAAGTACGGCGGCGATCCGACCAGGCTCGCCGGCATCTGGGAGGCGCAGCAGGCATCGCTCGCCATCCCGAATACCGGCATGGCCGTCACCGTGGACATCAGCAACGTGAAGGACATCCACCCGCGCAACAAGCAGGACGTCGGCAAACGGCTGGCGCTGTGGGCGCTGGCGAAGACCTACGGCAAGTCCGGCTTTGCCTACTCCGGACCGCTGTATCAATCGATGAAGATCGACGGCAACAAGATTCGCGTCTCGTTCGATCATGTCGGCGGGGGCCTGGTGGCGCGCGACGGCAAGCCGTTGACCCACTTCCAGATCGCCGGCGAGGACGGCAAGTTCGTCGATGCCAAGGCGGAGATCGACGGCGGCACCGTCGTCGTCTCGGCCGAGGGCGTCGCCAAGCCGGTCGCGGTCCGCTTCGCCTGGCACCAGGAAGCGGAGCCAAACCTGTCCAACAAGGACGGGCTGCCGGCAGGACCGTTCCGCACCGACAAAGACAAGAAGTAGTTAGAAATTGAGCCCGACGCGCCAGCAAGGGATCCCTTGCTGGCGCGTCGGGCTCACAAGGGAGGAATTATCCCATGCGAACGCTTGCGGCCGGCATCTTCGCGATCCTGCTCGTTGCCTCGTCGGCCTTTTCCGCGGACGACGGCATCTTCGAGGGCAAGCTCAAGGTCGAAGCCGACAACGGCTCCGGCGGCGAGGGACCGGCCTGGCATCCCGAACTGGGTTTGCTCACCAGCGGCAATGGCCACGTCAATCGGCTGGATCGCAAGGGCAAGTCGACGGTTCATCGCAAGGACGCCGGCACCAATGGCCTGCTCTTCGACGCCCAGGGCCGGCTGCTCGCGTGCGAGCCGAAGGAACGACGCGTCACGCGCACGGAGCTCGACGGCAAGATCACGGTGCTGGCGGACAAGTACGACGGCAAACGCTTCAACCAACCCAACGACCTGACCGTCGATTCGCGGGGCCGCATCTACTTTTCCGATCCGCGCTACGGCCCCACTGCGGGGAAAGACATCGTCGACGAACAGAACCGCATCATTGAAGGCGTTTACCGCATCGATCCGGACGGCAAGGTGACCCGCGTCATCGGCCGCGAGCTGGAGCGGCCCAACGGCGTACTGGTCTCGGCGGACGATCGCTATCTTTACGTCGCCGACAACAATAACGACAACGTCGGCGGCGCTCGTAAGCTCTATCGCTTCGACCTCGGCAAGGACGGCAGCGTCGATCTGAAGAGCAAGAAGCTCCTGTACGACTGGGGCAAGGGCCGCGGCCCGGACGGCGTCAAGCAGGACGAGAAGGGCCGGCTTTACGTGGCCGGCGGCCTCAACAAGCCGAACCCGCCCGCCGAACCGGCCGACGACGTCAAGGGCGGCATCTATGTCCTTAGCCCCGAAGGCAAACTGCTGACGTTCCTGCCGGTACCCAAGGACGAGGTGACCAACTGCGCCTTTGGCGGCGACGACCTGAAGACGCTTTACATCACCGGCGGCGGCAGCCTCTACAGCATTCCGACCACGACTCCAGGCCGCGTCGTCTGGCCCAAGGCCCGCCAGTAACTTCCGTGGGGCCGGCTTCCAGCCGGCCGGACCCGCCATGCAACCCCGAACCGAGCGCGCTCGCCCGGTGTCCCTGGTAGGCACAGACGCCAGGGAGGATCCATGCGCAAGCTTGTCAGCATTCAAACCGTGAACACCGTCGAGCCGATCCCGAACGCGGACGCCATCGAAAAGGTTCGCGTGCTCGGCTGGTGGGTCGTCGTCAAGAAGGGCGATTTCCGGGCGGGCGACCGGGTCGTCTACTGCGAAATCGATTCCCTCCTGCCCGAGCGGCCGGAGTTCGAGTTTCTGCGGTCCAGCAGCTTCAAGCCGGCCCAGACAGATGACGTCGGGGCGGTCCTCCAGCCGGCCGGGTTTCGCATCCGGACGGTCAAGCTGCGCGGCCAGGTCTCGCAAGGAATCTGCTTTCCGCTTTCGATCCTGCCGCCGGGCGCTCCGAGCGACGAGGGAGCCGATGTAACCGACGTTCTCGGCGTTCGCAAGTGGGACCCGCCTTCGATGGCCATGAACGGCCGGGTGAAGGGCGGCTTTCCGAGCTTCCTGCCGAAGACGGACGAAACCCGGGTGCAAGTGCTCGAATCGGTGCTCGACCGGCACCGCGGCAAGACGTTCTACGTGACCGAAAAACTCGATGGCACCTCGTTTTCGGCATTCCTCCGGGACGGAGTGTTCGGCATCTGCAGCCGAAACCTGTGGATGGACGAAACGGACGAAACGAACGTGCTCGCCCGCGTGGCGCGGCGTCTGAAGCTGGAAGAGAAGTTGCGGGCCGTCCAAGAGCGCCGCGGCTTCCAGCCGGCCATCCAGGCCGAGGTCATCGGACCGGGCATCCAGAGGAACAAGTACGCGCTAAAGGAAGTCACGCTCCGTGTGTTTAACGTGATGGACCTCGATGCGTACCGACTGGTGGACCACGCCGCGATGCTCGATGTCTTGCACGAGCTCGAGTTGGAGGGCGTGCCGCAGCTTGGCACCCTTGTCCTCGGCCATACCGTCGACGCGCTGGTCGCGTTCGCCGAAGGGGTTAGCGTCCTGAACCCGAACGTCCAACGGGAAGGCGTCGTCTTGCGTCCGCTCGCCGAGGAGCACGACGAAGACGTCGGCGGACGGCTCAGTTTCAAGGTCATTAACCCGAAGTTCCTGCTCAAGTACGACGAGTGAAGACGGGGCCGCTGGCGAGAGCCAGCTGAAGGTGGGCAGTCGCCCTTTCGCGGGCGACGCATTTAGGCGAGCGGCAGGAAATATCTTACCCGTAGCTGAACTCGCCAGAGTTCAGATTGGCACGTTGACTGAACTCTGGCGAGTTCAGCTACGGGGAGAGTTCCTCTTGCCGGTCGCCTTAGTGCCCCTTTCCGGTGAATGCTCTCACGTCTGTAGCCGCAGGCTTCTTCAGCCTGCGGATTGGCCGCCGCTTCCGCGACCGACCGGAGCCCGATTCGTCGAACGAACCCGAGCTAACAGCTCGTGCAACCGCTGTAGCACGAGCTGTTAGCTCGAGGCACTCTGCCTTAAAAGCAGCGGAAGAAATGAACCACGGATTACACCGAGAACGCGGATAAGTCCAAAGAGCAGGCAGTGCGTGTCGTTCTCACCGTGGCTTTGTTGGTAGACACTGCATTCTTCATCCGTGTTATCGGTGTAATCCGTGGTTCATTTCTTCTCTAGAATGTCTGCCGGACGCGGCGGAACGTGCGTACGCCGTGGCTTCGGTAGCTCCAGGAGGTTTGCAGCGATGGCAATGAGCTCCCCCAAGGTCGTTCCCAGCGATCGACTCTCGCTCAAGGACCGCCTTTCGCGGCTCACTTTTCTGGACGCCTGCAAGCTCCTGGGCGCGCAGGGCAAGCAGCTGATTCAATCCAATGCGAACACCTGGACGATCGACATTGCCGACGACGTGCACCTCGGCGACGATCTGTTGCGGGTGCGGCTTGCCGCAACACCGGGCCATGCGCCGGCGATCGTCACCATCACGCTGATGGCCGCGGCTCGTCAGCGGCTTCACTATCGCTGCGACCAATGCGAAATGGCGTGCGACCACGTCGGCGCGGTGTTCTCCCTGATCCTGGAGGAGAAAACGGCGCTGGGGCTGGCGGCGCCGCCGCCCGAGCGCCAGCCGGTGGCGAGCATCGCGGAAGACGACCTCGTCGAACGAGCGCTCCTGGATCGGCAACAGCGGGCGCGCGATGAGAAGATGACGGTCAAGTCGGCCGATGCCAGTCAGGCGTGGACCGACTACACGGTCACCAACCGGCTGAGCGGCAAGACCTACCGCGTGACGCTGCGCGGGTTCGAGCCGGGCGATTCGTTCTGCTCTTGTCCCGACTATCGCACAAACACCCTCGGCACCTGCAAGCACCTCATGAAGGTGGCCGCATTTGTGAAACGGAAGTTCCCGGCGGACCGACTCCGCCGCCGCTTTCGCCCGCGCGAGCTTGCCGTGCATCTGCACTATGCGGGTGAAGTGACGCTGCGACTCCTGGTCCCGGACCGTCTGGATGATGCAACCGCGGCGGTCGTGGCCCCGCTCCGCGACAAAGCGATCGGCGATCTGCCTGACCTGCTCAAGCGGCTGGCAAAGCTGCAAAAGTCCGGCCGGGACGTGGTGATCCATCCCGATGCGGAGGAGTTCATTCAGCAGCGCATGGATCAGACTCGCCTGCAAGCGGCAACGGCCGAGATTCGGCGCGATCCCAACGGACACCCTTTGCGGACCACGCTTCTCAAGGCGCCGTTGCTGCCCTACCAGCTGGATGGAATCGCGTTCGCGGCCGGCGCGGGCCGGGCGATCCTTGCCGACGAGATGGGGCTTGGCAAGACGATTCAAGGGGTGGGGGCCGCCGAGTTCCTCGCCCGCGAAGCAGGGATTCGCAAGGTGCTCGTCATCTGCCCGGCGTCGCTCAAATCGCAATGGCGGAACGAAATCCACAAGTTCTGCGAGCGCGACGTGCAGTTGATCGCCGGGGCAGTGGCCGAGCGAGCGTCCCAGTACGGCAACGATTGCTTCTTCACCGTCTGCAACTACGAGCAGGTGATCCGCGACCTGATCGCCATCGAGCGCACCGCCTGGGACCTCATCATTCTCGACGAAGGGCAGCGGATCAAGAACTGGGAGTCGAAGACCAGCCGCATCGTCAAGTGCCTGCGGTCGAAGTTCGCCCTGGTGCTGACGGGCACGCCGCTCGAGAACCGGCTGGACGATCTTTACTCGGTCGTGCAGTTCGTGGACGACCGCCGCCTGGGGCCGGGCTTTCGCTTCTTCAATCGGCATCGCATGCTCGACGAGAAGGGCAAGGTGCTGGGTTACAAGAACCTGGGCGAGCTGCGCGAAGTCCTCAAGCCGATCCTGCTCCGGCGGACGCGCGAGAGCGTGCGGCTCGAGCTGCCGCCGCGCTCGATGGAAATCGTCCGCGTCACGCCGACCCAGGAACAACTGACAGCCCACGCCGGCCACATGCAGATCGTGGCCTCGATCACGCACAAGAAGTTCATCACGGAAATGGACCTGCTGCGGCTGCAGAAAGCGCTGCTCATGTGCCGCATGCTGGCGGACAGCACGTTCCTCGCCGACAAGCTGCCGCCCGGCTATTCCAGCAAGCTGGCGCGGCTGGATGAGTTGCTCGAGCAATTGTTCGAGGAACCGGGGCGCAAGGTGGTGCTCTTTTCCGAATGGACCACCATGCTGGACCTGATCGAGCCGCTGATCCGCAAACGCGGCGTCGAGTTCGTTCGTCTCGACGGCAGCGTACCGCAGAAGCAGCGCGAGGAGCTGGTGCATCGCTTTCAGACCAAACCGGCCTGCGCCATGTTCCTGACGACCAATGCGGGTTCCGTGGGCCTCAACCTGCAAGCGGCGAACACGGTCATCAACGTGGACCTGCCCTGGAACCCTGCCGTGCTCGAACAGCGGATTGCCCGGGCGCATCGTATGGGCCAGACCCAGTCGGTGCAGGTGTTCGTCCTGGTCACCGAGCAGACGATCGAAGAGAACCTGCTGGCAACCATCGCCGCGAAGAAAGAGCTGGCCCTGGCCGCGCTCGACGTGGAATCGGACATCGAGGAAGTTCAGCTGCAAAGCGGCCTGCAAGAGTTGAAGAGCCGCCTGGAAATCCTGCTCGGCTCGGTCCCGGAAAGCCCCAAGCACGAGGCGCAACGGGAGCGAGTGGAACAATCCATTCAGGAGGACGTCGACGCCCGCCGCGAGCGCATCGGCGCCGCCGGCGGGGAGCTGTTCGGCGCCGTAATCCGTCTCCTGGGCGAGCTGACCACGGAATCGACCGCCGCCCCGCCTCCCGAAGCCCTGGTCGCCACGCTGCGCAACAGCCTGGAAGCCTGCGTCGACGGCGAAGACCGCCCCCGGCTCACCATCACGCTCCCCAGCAAGGCGAGCCTGGACCAGCTTTCGCAATCGCTGGCTCAGTTGATGATGGTCTCCGGGGCACGGATGCCGCTTGGGGCATCGGCGACCATGCAGGAGGCTGGGCGCGACGAGACTGTGGGTGAACAACGGACGCAGGTGGCGAATGGAGAGGGGGCGAGGAAGTAGCGAGAAGTCGTGGTACCACCAACGTGTTGGCGGAGTGACCTCGCTCATCACGCCACCACCAACGGCTTGGCGGGGTGAGTCGGGCATTGGCAGAGTGACGCCCCTGTCGCCAGGCATGGATTCGTCACTTGCGTCATCCATTACTCTCCGCCCCGTGGCCTGGTCATTTTTCGTCAGAAAGTCGAAGTCGATTTTCTGACAATAATCTCATGTAACGACGCCACCGATCACCGTGCCGAACTGTTCCGCCTTGGCTGCGTGCTCAACCGCCTGCTGACCAGCCATTCTCCCTTTCGCGGCGAAAAAGAAGAGCCAACACTTCGGGGCGAGAAAGCGGCACTGCCAGCCTTGTCCCGCCTCGTGAACTTTGGTACACAAGGAGAAGGTACCGTCGGAACGGAGCGGCTAGGTGGGAACCTGCTTCCATGACAATGTCCGCGTTCCGTCAACCGGAGTTTCTCACCAAAGCAGATCATCCCAAGCACCGCATCCGATGCCCCATCCACGGATTCATCCGCTTTTCCGAGAACGAGCGCCTACTCATCGACCATCCCCTCTTTCGTCGCCTTCGCTGGATTCGTCAGCTTGCCCTGACCGAGCTCGTGTACCCGGGTGCCACGCATACGCGGTTTGAACACTCACTCGGGGTCATGGAAGTCGCGACCCGTATCTTCGACGCTCTTGCCCGCACCCGGGGCGACGTGATGGAAAGGACGTTCGCCACCGTCGAACGGCTACGGGATTGCCCACTGGCCAAGGCCCGCCTTATCGTGCGGCTCGCAGCGATGCTCCACGACGTCGGCCACTGCTGCTTCTCCCACGCGGCCGAAGAAGTCATTCAGAAGGACTCCGACCACGAGTCGCTGACGGTCCGCGTCCTGACGGAAGACGCCTTTCTGGGGGGCGAACTCCGCCGACTGTTCTTTGAGGGGTGTGCGGACCTCACGGCCAATCTGATCAAGCCAAGCAAGGACTTCCCGCCGCAACTCCAGGTGTTGCGAGACATCGTTTCCGGTCAGGTCGACGCGGATCGGACCGATTATCTCCTGCGAGACTCGCATCACTGCGGCGTCGACTACGGACTCTTCGACTACCGGCGAATGATCGAGTGCTTGACGCTCCGTGAAGACCCGGAGGGCCTTGGTGGTCTGGAGATCGCCATCCAGCGGGATGGCATCCACACCTTCGAGGCCCTCATTCTCGCCCGCTATCAGATGAATACGCAGGTCTACTATCACCGTCTGCGCCGTATCTATGACCTGTACTTGAAGGAGTACTTTAGGGAGAGGGGAGTCGCCGATTTCAATACACCCGAGAAGGTCCTCCAACACAACGACATGACGGCAATGACCGAAGTCATCCGAGATGCCGGGCGAACCGGCGAGGCCTGCCAGCCCTGGGCCGAACGCATTCGGGACCGTCGTCACCACCGCCTGGTCTACGAATCAGACGAAGATGCTGGGGCGGCGGAAATCCGGAAAGTGAAGGGCGTGTTCGACAGGATCAGGGGCGAGTACCAGGATGTCGATTTTCGCTGGGACCTCGCCGATGTGTCGATCCACAAACTCCTGTTGCCCGAGGATAAGGACTCCAGCGGGTACGTTCAGTTCTCGGTGATCGACACGGACGGAAGGGCCGACTTACTGGGCGAACGGAGCCCGATCCTGCGAAAGATTCCCCGTTGGTTCCAGGTGGCCCGCATCTTCGCCGACGTGGGACGAGACCGGAAGCCACTCCAGCGAGAGATCGCGGGGAAGTGCAAGACCTATGCGAAGGCCTAAGGAGACGATCATGCCGCTACAATTGACCAGTACGTGGGAACACGCCCTGTTGGCCGCGACGGCTCAATCGGCCATGGAAAGTGGGGACGCAGTTTACCTCGGCCGGACCGCCCTACAGAAGATCCTGTACTTCTTGCAAATCTCGGGCGTGCCAATGAGGTACCGCTTCGATATCTACCACTACGGTCCCTATTGCGACCGCATCACGCGAGACGTCCAGCTGCTCTTAGCGGATGATGTGCTAAGGGACGCTTCTCAGTGCCCCGAGAAATATTCGAACTACCGTCCCGGCTCGGACACCGAAGGATTGCTCCGCTCACATCAGTCGACCCTGAATCAGCACCAGGCTACCATCAAAAAAGTAGTCCGAAGCCTGCTCCCGTTGCAGCCCGACCACTTGGAGCTCATGGCAACCCTGAACTACCTGTATCGACAGATTAAAGCAGGAGGTGGCCACGGCCCATGGAAGGAGCGAGTAATCGAGCGTTTCATGCAGGTCAAGAAAGACAAGTTCACCAGAGAAGCCGTGTCTGAAGCCTACGACTCGATGATTCGTGCTAACCTCCTCGACGCTTGAACACGCCGTTAAGCCGTTAACGCGGGAAATTGAACGCCAGGTGAATGGGGAATGATCAGTCGAGGTGGTATGCCCCAAGCGTCACCAATGCGTGGTGATCGGCGCTTTGTCAGACGCAACGGGTTCGTGGCCAATTCGCCGACGAACGGAGGATGCCCCGGAGTCCCGCACGGATGTCCTGCTATTGGCGTCTTGAGTGGCGGGTTTTTCTACCCGTTCGGCAAGCATTAGCATTAGCTTGGCGGTGTTTGGTTAGCGTCATCATCAGCTTTGTAAACCTGCCACGAGGCACTATGGACAGCGGCGTTTTCCTAATTCAGAGCAACGGCGAGCTTGTCGAGATGAGGGAGCAAGCCTACGACTCTGAAGGCGTGCTGCAGGAATTGCTTGCGAAGTATCCGAACCTTCTGGTGGGCGATCAGATGGACGTAGCAGCACCAAGGCGGTGGCTGCTCGTTAGCAGGGAGATGGGCGTTCCGTGCGAAGACGAGGGAGCCAACCGCTGGTCGCTTGACCATCTGTTTCTGGATCAAGACGCCATCCCAACGCTGATCGAGGTTAAGCGAAGTAGCGACACCCGCATTCGCCGGGAAGTTGTCGGTCAGATGTTCGACTACGCCGCCAACGCCGTCGTCTACTGGCCCATTGAGGCAATTCGTGCCCGGTTCGAGCAGGGCTGCCAGCAGAAGGGGGCAGAGCCGGTGAAGGAACTTGAGAATTTCCTGTTCGGCGGTAACGGAGAGGAATTTTGGCAACGGGTGAAGACAAATTTGCAGGCCGGCCGAATCCGCATGGTCTTCGTGGCAGATGTGATTCCACCGGAGCTTCGTCGCATCGTCGAGTTCCTAAACGGTCAGATGGACCCCGCGGAAGTGCTTGCGGTCGAAATCAAACAGTACGTCGGCCAGGGACTCAAGACCCTAGTGCCCCGCGTGATCGGCCAAACCGTAGAAGCGGAGCGAAAGAAAGGGGCTGCGGGCCGAGACGAGAAGCAGTGGGATGAGCGATCCTTTCTCGACCTGCTCAGCCAACGGTATGGACCAGCCGAAGCCGAGGTTGCGCAGGATATCCTCGACTGGGCGAAAAAGAACAACCTTCGCCTATGGTGGGGAAAGGGAGCGAAGGATGGCTCGTTCTTTCCCATGATTGACCACAACGGACTAAAGAATTCCATCATTTCGGTGTGGACCTATGGCAGGCTCGAAATCCAGTTCCAGTGGATGAAGGAGAGGCCTCCATTCGACGCGGAGGCGAAACGGCGGGAGTTGAGGGACCGCCTCAATAGGGTTCCAGGCATTGAAATCCCGCTGGATTCACTCACGCTGCGTCCTCGAATTCTCTTGTCCACGTTAGCGGACAAGACCGCACTGACCCAGTTCCTTGCCGTACTGGACTGGTTCGTCCAGGAAGTCCGAGGATCGTGACAAGGGGAAGACGAATAGGTGTGAAAAACTGATTGTTTGAGATGCATCTCACACCTCTGCCCTGCGGCATTTGTGCGATTTCGAGAGACTTTAGCATCAAAAGAGGCATTTTCAACTTGCCCTCGCCTTGTGGAGGGCTTTGATGGTTTTCCGTCTGCCAT
>JAIEMG010000259.1 GCA_019752375.1 Gemmataceae bacterium
GCTGCGCGATGATGCGCAGCAGCACGGCTTAACCACAGCGTTCAAGCTGTGGACCCGTTGAAGCCTTTCGGTTCAGGTGGTCTCAGGATGCCGGGGATGCCCTTAACCACAGCGTTCAAGCTGTGGACCCGTTGAAGCTCCGTTGCAGCCCGAAGGCCAGGGCATAGACGCAGTCTTAACCACAGCGTTCAAGCTGTGGACCCGTTGAAGCCGGGCGCCGTAACCAATCGCAGGATCACCTCTTTCTTAACCACAGCGTTCAAGCTGTGGACCCGTTGAAGCATGCGTTGCGTTCCGGCCACGCCGTTGCGGCCCATCTTAACCACAGCGTTCAAGCTGTGGACCCGTTGAAGCGGTGGACATGCGGACGTAGACGCGTTTGAGGTACTGGCTTAACCACAGCGTTCAAGCTGTGGACCCGTTGAAGCCAGCCTTTCGAGAGCAGGTAACCGACGGGGTTCAGCCTTAACCACAGCGTTCAAGCTGTGGACCCGTTGAAGCCGAAACGGTGCGGCACTGGATCGAGGCAGGGGCGCCGCCGTTTCCGCGCAAGCGTTGACGTGCAAGCCTTGAGTGCTGACCATTCCATGGCGTTTGGCGAGACGGTCGCCCAGAAACCTTCCACGATGACCGGCCCTGTCCCAATGTCCCTGATCCGACGTACCGCACGGCAGATTGTGCAGGCGTTCCAGCCGGATCGCATCGTCCTGTTTGGCTTGTTCGCGGACTACCCGATCTCATGTCCCCGGAATTTGCTTGCAAGACTCTGGCCCGCTCCTTCTCCTCGTCTTGCCGCTCGTCTAACGGCCAGGGACTACGTCCCAAAGTTTGATCTTACCGTCAGCACTTCCCGTCGCCAGAAGTTTGTCGTCAGGACTAAAGACGAGGCTGAAGATCAGCCCCTCATGGCCTTCGAATGTCGCTCGTTCCTTCCCGGTCCCCACTTCCCACAACTTCACTACACCCACTTCCCTTTCCTCGTCAACCAGCCTCCTGCTTCCGGAAGCGAGCATTTTACCATCCGAGGTGAATGCTAGCCCATGCGGCGTGTCAGCATGGCCTTTAAGCGTAAAAAGTTTCTTACCATCCGAAACACTCCATAATATAATTGTCTTATCTTCGCTGGCGGATGCCAGGACACAGTTGTCCGCGGAAATGGCCATATTAGATGGAATATGCCTGTGCCCTCGCATCGTGCGCATGACCATGGCTTTTTTGCTGTCCCAAAGTCTAATCTCACAGCTCCCGAATAACTCTCCTACAGGGTAAATCGCATGCGCCGTCACGAACCGCTGGCCGTCCGACAAGACGGCCATCGACCGAAGATGCTCGCCTTCTGCGTCCTTCCCAAACTGCCCGCGCCCCTTCATTGTCGGGATGTCCCATTGCTTGACGATCCCCTCAGTGCCGGCAGTCGCCATAGTCTTTCCATCGGCGGACCACCCAATTGAGATCACACCCAGCCGATGACCTTTGAAGCTAGCGAGTTGCTTGCCTTTCGCAACATCCCACAGTTTCACCATGCCATCTCTGGTTCCAGACGCCAGTAACTTCCCGTCCGGAGAAAAGGTAATCGACCAGGCAAGGTCCTTGCCCTCCGCCACTCTGGTGGCTGCAAGAACAACAAGCGGCCGGCGGCGCGATGGCGAGCAGGCACTCGCGTCGATAACACCATCTGTGTTTGCTCCATCCGAGCGAAGCGTTGGATTCCCATACAAAGTCTCACAAGAGAGCGAACACTCACACAAATCCTCAAGGGCTTCTCTGGCGCGCACGATCTGTATGTCGCGATTGGCCGGCCCAACAGCAACCTCAAGAATGGTCAGTTCTTTTCTCGCAGCGACGTCCCAGATCCTTATCGATCGGTCTCCACTTGCCGAGGCGAGCAGCTTGCCGTTGGAACTGAAAGAAAGCAAGTAGACTTGATCCTTGTGGTTTGCGAGCGTCGCCAGTTCTTTGACAGCCGGCTGCGCTCGCTGCTGAGTGCGAGCGGAAGGAAGCTCTAAGTTTATGCAAAACGCGCACGCAACCGCCCATGAAAAGTAAGCCAAGGCAACAATGATATTCCTTTGTTGGCCAATGTTTCTCATATGGCACCCCAAAAGCACGCGTATTCATGACTCTTTCAATCCGTCGTTTCACTAAATGGACACATATCGATCCCGGATGGAATAGATCATGTCTAGTGACAACTCGTAGCGGTCCAACGTGGGATTATGGGATTTTCCACCGACTCCCTTACGAGCGTTCATCAAACATCCGTCTCCAGATCCATCGTGAGCCGGCAGCGTATTGTGGCCCCTCTCCCCCGTTATAATGGACCGGCGGTCATTTGGGTCCAAAAACTGGTGGACAATTTCGTGATTGGTCGAATCGCGATTTGAAACAGGTCCATAATCGCCAAAGGCATCAGCCATAAATATGATACTAATGTTCCTTTTGTCGTCAGTAACACCAGCGTAATTCGAGTTACCGCCCGGCGATTTGCCCGCGCCGACTAGGTAAAAAACGTCCCATCGCGGCGTCAATTTACCTTGGGTGGACTTGTAATAAACGCTCTTGCCGAATCCCGAATCCGCGAGGTTCTTGTAAGAAGATCCGGCGAAGAACTCTGACTTCTCGATCCATCCCGATTCCTGCGGAAGCCTCACAACTTCCACAAAGGTGTCGTCGAATGTCTCGGCCAACTTGCTCGTGTCTGCGATAAAGTAGTCTTCGGACAGGCTCCTGACAAATGCCAGCCTTGCGACAGTATAGTCATTCTGCAGCTTTCCGGATAAGGTTAATACGTTCCCATCAATGTTTGTTATGGTCAACGGATTTGGCTCGCTGTTTAGGGAGTCGGAAATCTGAACGACCATGTTCTTTTTGAATATGCTGTCATTGGGGACCGTAATCTTGTTTTGGCCCTTGACCGCATCGACGGAAAGCGCCAGTCCCGTGTCGGTTTCCTTGCCCACAAACCCACCCTTGTCGGCGGCGTAAGTCTTTGCCAGATTTTGATCCAACGTAAGTACATTGCCGCTTATGGATGCAATAGTGCGGCGCTCACCCTGCTGATAATTCAAGTCGATTAGTCTGACCTTGTCACCAGCCTTGAACACGTTGCCGTCTTCGACCGTAACATTCTTCTGGCCTGCGCTCGCGCTGACCTTTATCGCGCTACTGACGCGATACATCGAGTCTTGTTCGTAGTACGTGCGCCACCAAGCGGTAAGGACGGCACTTCGAGCGATGTTTTCCGCGGGAATGCCGGCGTCGGGAAATCCCGGCTGCTTGTTTTCGCGAAGCCAATCGTCACTGAACAATTTCCCATTTGGATTCACGGTCGTCGCGCGAACCAGGTAATTGTCGCCGGAATAGACGTTGGTTGTGAAGAGCTGGACTTCAGCAACCGCCTGCATGACTCCGTTGATCATTTTGAGCTGCGTGATCGCAGAGGTCGCGGACAGGGTGTTCCGCTGCATTTTCCCGTATTCCTCGACCGTCATCCCATACATGCCCCTGGACGGGGAGCGGTTATCGAACGGAGCAGAGTTGGGCCCAGGTTTCTCAATGCCGTGGTCATCCTCCTTCGCAAAGTCATAGGTAGTCCTCGGATTGGAATCCTCCCAATCGCTGTCGAATTTGCCCGTAAGATTGTTGAACCGCGCCGGATCGTCCGGATCGAGGACTTCAAAATAGACCGTGACGCCGGCCATCAACTGATCCAGATAGGCACTGACCGTCACTTGACCAGTTTGCGTCTGGGCGGCCGTGTTCCTCGACGTGGTCTTGGCAACCGTGTCGTAAATGTTGTCCGCGCGGTTGGCGATGAGGATGCGTCCCTGCATGCCGGCCGCGAAGTCTGAATCCAGCGGATGAACCTCCTTGACATTGGGCGCGTCTTTCTTCTGCTTGTCTTCGATGGCGACGCCTGCAAAAAAGGACGGGCCTGCGGCGTATTCCGCGGAGTTTTCCAAAGTGAGCACGACTGTTTCGTAGCCTTCTACTTCATTGTCGTCGAATGGGTTGATGGTGATCGTTACGGATTGCGATCCTGCAGGAATGACGACTGTCCCCGCGAGGGTGGCATAGTCCACTCCGGCGGTTCCACTTCCGGCGATTTGATAGTGAACGACGAGGTCTGCGCTAGTGTCGCCTGTCCTGGTGATGGTAAAAATGCCTGGGTCGGGGCCGACTTCTCCGGCATTGGGATCCGTCGCGACAATCGAAACCACGGGGGTCGTGTCGGTCGCGTCGTCGGCAATCGTCACGGTCGCCTGGCTGGCGGCGCCGACGGCATTGTAGAAACCCGGAAGGAGCGTGACGATGACCGTTTCATTCCCCTCGGCCAGATAGTCATCCACGGGGGTTACCGACAGTGTGATCGTGCTGGCGCCCGCCGGCATGAATACATTGTCGAGTAGGTCCAGGTAGTCGGTCCCGGGAGTTGCCGAGCCGTCCACCTGGAAATGGACAAAGAGGTCCTCGTCCGTGTTCCCCGTTCTTGTGATCAAGAATGTACCGCCATCGCTACCAGCCTCGCTGGCTGCCGGGTCGACGGCTTCAATCGTCAGGGTTGGGGCATCATCGTTCAAGATCGCCACCGCGTCCTGATTCCCCCCGCCCAGGATGCCGACAACAGGATTGGACAGCAGTATGCGAACAAATTCCGTGTCTTCAGAGGTCGTGTCGCCCACGATATTCAGGAAAAACGTCTGGATCGTCCTGCCCGGTTCGAACACCAATGTGCCACTGGTCGCAACATAGTCATCGGCAGTGGCAGTGTCCTCAGCCGTTGAATAGTCGACCGTCACGGTCTGTGTCGTCGCCCCCGACAGCACGACAGTGACCTCCACGGAGGTCAGGCCGTCATTCCCTTCCACGGCATTAGCGCCTCTGAGCACTGTGATCACGGGTGGTGCGTCCGTCACGGCCGGGGAGACCGTGCGAAAGATCACGAAGTGACCATCGCTGCTGGACGTCGAGGCAAACGTATCGTGCCAAACGAAGTTGGCATCGGTCGAGATTCCCGGAATCGATCCCCACGGCGCGGTTCCGTCGGGGGCAGTCGCGAGAGGCGCCGCCCAGGTAGCATTGGCGATTACGGTCATGACGTCGGATAGAGGCGGAACATCCCCGTCCTGTCCCGGGTTAGAACCTTGAGCTACCGTGTATTCCCAGTGGGTCGTGTCGGAGATCAGCGTCTCGCCGTTGCCGAGCGTGAACTGCCCGGTCCACATTTGCGGCCCTCCGTCATCCCAGACGAGGACGTACAGTCGGTCATCGACATTCGCCTCGAATTCGAAGGATTCCGGGAGCGACCAGTTGGATTCGCCCGGATTGCCCGCCAATCCCACCTCGTTACGACCCACGAAAGTCAAGGTGGTGCCGTCGGTGCTGCCGAAATACAGGCCGTAGTGATTGTCGGCCGTCAACGTGGCCGTGATGTCGTTCTCGAGGGATGAGACGGTAACGTATACGGTCGCGACGTCTCCCCAACTTAAGGAATCTCGAATGGTGTAGTCGAACGTGTCCGTCCCAACGAAACCTACAGGGGGCGCGTAGTCAATGAAATCGTCGGTAGGATCTAGCGGAGTGCCGTTATCATTCAAACTTGCCGTGCCGCCCGCGGTGGTTGTTGTGATGCTCACCACCCGAAGAGCATTGCCGTCCAGGTCGTGGTCATTGGCCAGCAGACTGCTTGTTGCAATCGTGACTGAGTGGTGTTCGTTGGTAAACGCTTCATCGCTTTCCGCCACAGGCCGATGATTCGCCGGATTTACGGGTGCGACGGTCCGGAAGATTACGTAATGGGCGTCGCTCGCCGATTGGACATCGAGGCGATCGGGCCAGACAAACTGGGCCGCTGTAGACATGCCGGGGATGGCAGTCCACGGCGCGATTCCCATTGGCGCCGATGCTTGTGGAGCTGCCCAAGCGGCGCCGCTGATCGTGGTCATCAAGTCGGAGAGTGCGGGTACGGGACCGGTCTCGCCAGGATTGGGGCCGCTGGCAACCGTGTATTGCCAGTTGTTGGCATCCGAGAGCAAAGCCGAGCCGCCGGGCAAATCGAACTCCCCAACCCACATCTGCTCCGAGCCATCATCCCAGACGACCACGTAGATGTAATTGCCAACGCCCGGCTCGAAATCGAATGTCTCCGGCTCCGACCAGTTGTACGTCCCCGGATTACCGGCCGCGCCCACTTCATTGCGGCCCACGAACGTCAGACTGCTGCCATCCGCGCTACCGAAGTACAGGCCGTAATGGTTGTCCGCCGTCAACGTCGCCGTGATCGCGTCTGGCGAAGTCACGGTCACAGTCACCGTGGCCGTCGCGGTCCAGCCGAAGGAATCCTGGATCGTGTACTGGAAGGTGTCGGTCCCGAAGAAGCCGGTCGGCGGGTCGTATTCCACGAAATCATCGGCGAAGTTGGCCGGCGTGCCGTTGGCGTTCAAGCTCGCCGTGCCGCCCTGGCTGCTGGTTGTCGTCACGCTGATGACGCGCAGCGTCTCGCCGTCGGCGTCCGTGTCGTTGGCCAGCAGCGTCGCGGCGGCGATGTCCAGCGGCACGTTCTTCGTCGTGGCGGCGCTGTCGTCACCGGCGGCGGGCGGATGGTTGGCCGGCACCACCGGCGCGGCGGTGCGGTAGATAACGTAGTGGCCGTCGCTGGTCGAATCGGCGCCGAGCGTATCGTGCCAGACGAACTGCGCATTCGCAGAAAGGCCCGGAATCGTGCCCCACGGGGAACTGCCGTTGGCGGCCGACGCGCCCGGGTTCGCCCAGGTCGCGCTGGCGATGGTCGCGGCCACCGCGCTCAAGGCGGGTACGTCGCCGTTCTCGCCGGGGTTGGCGCCGGCGCTGACGGTGTACTGCCAGTGACTGATATCGGAATAGAGGGGGACGCCGTTGAGGTCGAACTGGCCGATCCAGGCTTGCGGTCCGCCGTCGTCCCAGGCCAGCACGTAGAGATAATCGCCCGGCGATGCCTGGAACGTGTACGTTTCGGGCAGCGACCAGTTGTACGGTCCGGGGTTGCCGTTGAAGCCGACCTCGTTGCGGCCGATGAGGCTCAACGAGCTGGCGTCCGCCGAGCCGCGATAGAGGCCGTAGTGGTTGTCGGCCGTCAGCAGGGCGGTGACGGTTTCGGTGCCGGGGAAGCCCACGGCCGGCGCCAGGCGATCCTCCAGGTGCTCCACGGCTGGCTTACACCGAAGGAGAGCAAGGGGGGGGGTAGGCCTTCGACGGACTTTGCGGGACCGAGAACCAAACAGGGTGTGCAGCAAGGTGCGAAACAGGCCGGGCATCGTGCGCTACCTCTTCGACGTTGAGGGGAGGGCGTCGACCCACGATGGGGCGATCCAGGTGAAACCGAGTGTGCGCCGGGTGGCTTGCGTTGTCAAGCGAAGAGTACCTGACAGGGCAAGTGGGCAAACGGGCTGGCTTGTTGGCCGCACGTGCGCAATGAAAGCCCACTCAAAACCCGGAAGCGCAGCAAGCCCCGCCCGGGCCGACCACCCCCGTCACGTGCTACTTCTTCTCCTTCGCCGTCATGCGTGCCAGCACCTCGGCCGCGTCGATCGTCACGCGTGCCCCGCGGGCTCCCTTCGCGACTTGCTCCACGATCCGCCGGGCTTCGGGCGTGCCGATCGTCTCCAGCAGCTCCATCGCACGCAGGAAGCGAAGCTGCTCGGCGGACGGTCCGGGCTGGGCGATGACCTCAAGAAGCCGTTCCGCTCGCCGCCGAAGCTCCAGGGAAGGCTTGCCCATCAGGGCTTGCCGCAAGGCCGGCCCCGCCAGGGTGCCCGCGCGCTCCAGCTCGGCGGCGGCTTGCAGGCGCACGTCGAATTTCTCATCGTCGAGCAGACGGATGCGACGCTCGATCCAGGCGTCGTCGATCGCGACGGGCAGCAGATGCTCCTGCAAGAACGGCAGCGCCTGGCGCGCGGCTGCGACCAGCGTCCAGAGGGCGGCATGGGCTTTGCGCCCGTCCGCATCGGCCAGCGCCGTCCAGCATGTCTGCAATTGTTCCGGAGTCAATGTCGCGACCGCCAGCGTGCCGCCTTCGACGCGGCCCGTCATGTCCCAGAAGAGGTTCGTACCATCGTCGCTCCCGGAGGCAAGGACGCGGCCATCCCGCGCGAAGGCCAGCGACCGGATCGGCAACTGGTGCCCCAAGAATCGGCAGCGTTCCGTCCGGCTGGAAATCTCCCAGACGCGAACACTGCCGTCGTCGCCGCCCTGCGCCAGCAGCCGGCCGTCGGGCGAGAAGAGCAGCTCGCCGGGGCTGCTGTTCCCGCCCGGAAGCGGAAAGAGCTCCTTTCCCGTGGCGAAGTCCTGCAGCAGGAGTTGGTCGTTGACGCGGACGAGCGCCGCCTTGCCATCCTGGGTCAAACCGAGCGGCTCCGGATAGGTCTCTCGCCGCTTCTCCAGCCGGCGCACTTCCTTGCTCGATGCCGCGTCCCAAACGAGGAGCGTGCCCTTGCCGCCGTCGACGGCGGCAAAGTGCTTGCCGTCCGTGGAGAAGGCCATCGTCGCCAGCCAGCGGTCGTGTCCGACGAGCTGGCCGGTCTCCTTGCCGGTCGCCAGGTCCCAGAGAAGCGCCTTGCCGTCCCAGGCACTGGTGACCAGGGTCTTGCCGTCGGGAGCGAAGGCGAAGTGAGCGGCCGCGGCCTGAAACGGCCCGAAACGCCGCAGCCATTGGCCGGTTTTCATGTCCCAGACGGTGACCAGGTAGCCGGTGCGGTATTCGTAAGTCCCCGCGGCCACGCTGCGGAAATCGGGAGCAATGGCGAAGTGCGGACCTTCGAGCTTCTCGCGGACCTCGAATTCCTGGACCGTCTTGCCGGTGAGCGCGTCCACCAGCCGAAGCCGATCCTTCTCGTTCGGCCGAATCAGGGCACGCCCGTCCGGACCGTAGAAGACTGCTTCACCGCCCGGCACGTGGCTGAATGCGTGACGCTCCTGCCCCGTGACCGGGTCGAACAGGTGAATCGAGTGCTGGCCGCCCACGGCCAGCGTTTTGCCGTCCGGAGTCAAGGCGAGTGCCTGCCCATAGCCCCCCACGCAGCGCATCCGGCGAAGTTCCTTGGTGGCATCCAGGTCCCAGACGTGGACGCCTTCGCTACTGCCCACGAACAACGTCCGGCCGTCGGCTGAGAATGCCAGGGGACCGCTGCCGTTGGCGCCGGCCTGGTACTTGAAGCGGGTACGCAGCTTGCCCGACGGCATCTCGAGCACCTGGACGTTGTGGCGCTCGTCCTCGACCGCAACTTGCCGGCCGTCCCTCGACAGCACCAGGGCGGTCAGGTCGAACTCGTCTTCCAGGACGATGTGGGTCAATTCCTTCCCCGTCGCGACTTCGTACAAGCTGACGCGACTGTTCCCGTTCGGCCGGCCCAGTCCGCCCCAGGCGAGGACCTTGCTGTCCGCCGTGAAGGCCAGAAACGGCACGGACATGCCGACGGTCTTGATCTGGCGGATCGGCTTACGGGTCACGGCGTCCCAGATGCGAATGTCCTCGGCAGCCGACGCCAGCAACTTGCCGTCGGGCGAGATCGTGAGGGCGTTGACCGGCTGCTGATGCCCCTCGAACAGTCGACGCTCCACACTGCCTTCCGGCGGACGGAGGCCCTCGTGGACGATTCTGGGCGTCAGATGCTCGGTGCCATCCAGGTAGCGGCCAAACTGCCCGATCGGCTTGCCCGAGGCGGTGTCGACGACCGGAATCGCCTGACGCCGGTCGGCGAAAACCATGCTTTTGCCGTCCGCCGCGAAGGCGATGGCCCGCACGTCACTCGGGGACTGAAGGGCAATCCGGCACACTTCTCGTCCGGTTTCCGCCTCCCATACGCGTACGGACGGATGCAGCGACCAGCTATTGCGCGTCGCCAGCAGCTTTCCATCGGGGGAATAGGCGACCACGTTCGCCCCACCCGGGGGCCGGTAGCGCAGCGTGCCGCGCCGCGCCAGGGCGCCGGGCGGCAGTGGGTCGCCGAAGTCGTCCAGCCTCGGCATCGGGGCGTTGGCCGCTTTCGGGGCTTCGGGCGTATCGGCGGGCATTGCGCCGGCGGAAGCATCGCGCTGAAAAAGGAGCGTTGCCGGCGCTGCGAGCGCGACCAGCGCCAGGACCACCAATGCCGTCAGTTTCCATCGTGCCCAGAACATTGCTTGCAACACTCCTTCCGCCAGGGAAGCAACCGGGCCCGCAACGCCGCCGGCCGTGGGACCGACCGCGAACGCCAGCGCCGACTGGCTCGTCAACGCAATCAAGGCTGAAGGAAGCGCACTCGCCGTCGCCTGCTCGACCAGCGCCGTCGTCAGGGCGCCCGCCGACACCTGCACGCCCCGCCGTGCCAGCCGGGCCCGCAACAGGTCGCGGCCGCGCGCCAACCGCGAGGATACCGTGCCAAACGGGCAGCCCAGCTCCCGCGCCGCCTCCTCGGTGCTCCTGCCTTGCAGGTAGCAGAGGACGAGCGGCGCCCGATAGCGGTCGGGCAAGTGTTGCAGTTCCTGGTCGAGCACGGGTCGCAGGTCGGGGAAGTCATGGTCGGGTTCGACGGCCGGCTTCACGGGGGCATGCCTTTCATGGGCCCGGCGCCGCTGAGCCCGGGTGCGGGCCTTGATGGCGGTGCGCCAGGCGACGCCGTACAACCAGTTGCCGACCGACTCCTGCCACGAGCGTCCGCCGGCCTTGCGGGCGAGGACCAGGAACGTGGCCTGGAACGCATCTTCGGCATCGGCGGCATTGGCCAGGACTCGACGACACACACCCATGACCAGCGGACCGTGCCGTTCCACCAAGGCGGTGAAGGCACCTTGATCGCGCTCCCGCGCAAAGCGCTCCAGGAGCTGGCGGTCCGTCAGGCTGCCGGCCTGACTTCCGCGAATCAGCTTCTGGAGGTGGCGCAAAACGCCGCCCAGGTGACCGTTGGCCATGTTCGTCGCGCTCCGACACTCGGAGTCGCCTCCTTCACCGGTGTAATGCCCGGTCGAGGGGAGGCGCATCCCGCTATTTTCGCAAATCGGGTGGAAAAATGCACGGAGCTGACGCGGCGCGGGTGTAAACCCGTATTTGCGCGATCAAGGAAGCTCGCAAATGATCTCGTCGGTCATCGACTCGAAGCACGCTCGTTCGGCCGACACTCCTCCGTCGTTAGCCCGACGCGCAAGCGAGGGATGAAGTATCCGCGGTCGTGGGGGCCGCCCCCCCCCGCGGGGTGTTTTATGACCCCCCGGGGCCGGGGGCGGGCCGCGCCGGCCCACGG
>JAIEMG010000190.1 GCA_019752375.1 Gemmataceae bacterium
GGGGGTTTATGTCTTGGGGGGTGGGGGGGGGGCTCCCGCGGGGGGGGGCCCCCCCCACCACCCGGGGGGCGCCCCCCCCGCGACGCTCGCCATCGGATCAGGTGAATCAGCCTCCGTACAGACCCGCAATCGGTTTCCCTGTCGTCAGCGCCAGGGGCCTGCCCGTCGGGTCGATATAGTGCCCGTCCGGGTCGAGCCCCAGGGCGTGAAACATGGTCGCGGCGACGTCCCAGGGACCGATGGGATTGGAGTGCGGATACGCGCCGATGCGGTCGGAGGCGCCGAACACCGCGCCCCGCTGGACGCCGGCGCCGGCCGCGATGATTGAATAGACCGACGGCCAGTGCTTCCGGCCGGGATAGTCGCCTGCAAAGCCCGGTTCCACCGCGATTTGCGGGGCTCGGCCGAACTCGCCCATGCAGACCACGAGCGTCTGGTCCAGCAGGCCGCGCTGCTCCAGGTCGCCCAACAGCGCCGCAATGCTTTGATCGAAGCGCGGCAGCAGGTGTCTCTTCAGCCCGCCAAAAATGTCGTTGTGCGTGTCCCAGCCATAGGTGTTGCTGTCGCCGGGGTCCTTGTCCTGGCCGCGATTGCAGTGGTTCCAGATTACCGTGATCCACGGGACGCCGGCTTCCACCAACCGCCGCGCCAGCAGTAGCGATTGACCCGAACGGAAGCGCCCATAGCTATCGCGCGTCCGCGCCGGCTCTTGCGCCAGGTCGAACGCTTGCCGGCCCTGCTTCGACGACAGCAAATCGTAGGCCTTGCGGTACTGGCTGTGCATGTCCGTCGCGGGACGCGTCTGCTGGAGCTTCGCGGAATAGCCGTCGAGCGTTTCGAGCAGCGAACGCCGGGCCTCCTGACGAATGGGCGGCAGCTCGGCACGGTCCTCCATGGCGCGGACGGAGGCGCTTTCCTGCGTCGGATCGCCGATCAGCAGGGGTTCGCAGCTACCGCCAAGGAAGCCGGCGAACTGGCCGGGCGCCAGGATGGCGGGGATCTGCGCCGGTCCGTTGACGTGGATGGCCGTGTAGGGAAAATGCGCGATGGGCCGCACCTTCTGCACGACGGAGCCGTAGGTTGGCAGATCGGCCAGTGGATTGACCGGCGGATTGCCGGAGCGGCGAACGTGGTATTGGCCGGTCAGGGCCAGGTACGTTGCCGATCCGTGATCGCGGTCTTCGTGATTGACGCTGCGGACGATGGTGCAGAGGTTCGCCTTCTGAGCCAATCGCGGCAAGTGCTCGCAGAAGCGGACGCCGTTGATCGCCGTGGGGATCGAGCGAAACTCGCCGCGCACCTCGGCGGGGGCGTCCGGCTTGGGATCAATGGTGTCGATATGGCTCATGCCGCCGCTGGTGTAGACCAGGATGACCGAGCGGGCCCGGCCAAAGCTCGACGACGACGACCGGGCCTTTCCCGCTGCGGCCGCATGCGGATTTACGCCAAGTCCCAAACTATACAGCCCGCCAATGCGCAGCCATTCGCGACGCGTGAACTGGCCCTTGTGCCACTGCGGCGGCGTCAGAAATCGAAGCACGGCAAGGTCCCCAATGGACGGTGGCCGAAGAGAACGCAGGGGAAATCGTAACAGAGCGCGACGCGATGTCCACAAAAGACCGGAGTAATGACGAAGGACGAATGCCTACGGAATGACCAAGACCCAATGACGAAGGAGCACCACGACCCTGGAACCCGCTCCTGGAGCGGGTTGGGACTTGGGCCATTCGTCAATGCTTAGACATTGGGTGCAGCTGCTAATTCTACAGGATGAGCTTGAGTAGCAGATGCCCTGTTTTTCAGGGTCTTCTCAAAGCTCGTGTCAGTTTCGTGCTGCAATCGCTGCCCAAATTTGGGCATTAATGGTCGATTTTCCGGTCTCCGAATGGCCGAAAACCTTGTTTTTCCCGTGTAGGATTGCTGTTTCCCTTGTAGAAAACGCAGTTGCACCCTTAGACATTCGTCAATCGAAATTAGGCAGCGATGCGTTGGCATTCATCTCGAATGTGGCGCTGTCGAACTAGGCACTGGGGCGGGGCCGCTTGAAGATGACCTCCCACATATCCGGGTCGGTGTTGACCCGTGTGTCCTTCCCTCGGTGGGCGTAGGTCAACTCCCAGCCTTCCGCTCCCTTTTCCGCCAGGTAGGCGTCCAGCCGGCGATCGTGCAGCTCCTTGCGCTCGTAATCCCAGTTCATGAATGACCTCGATGGAATCCAAGAATGGCGACGGGCGGGCCGATCAAGACAGGTGTAGCCGGTCCGAGGGAATACTGCAACGAAAAGCCGCTGCCTGGCCAGCGCGAGACCGTGCGGGCGCGGGTGCCGCCGAATCCCTCATGGAAGCGTCTCTCCTGCCGAATTGCTCCCCATTTCACGCGACATTTCCGCAACCCATTCCCGCAAGCACGGCACCAGGCGGCCCAGGTAGTCCTCCAGCTCCGCGATCAGGGTCGTCGCTTCCGCCAGTTCACCGGTTCGGCCCAGGGCTTCGAGGTCGCGTGCGGCTTCGACGCCGCGCCCGGAGTCGAAATTGCCCAGGCTGCCGACCAGCTTGTGAGCGGTGCGATACAGACGCTGGGCATCGTTTTCACGCAGGGACATGCGCATCTCGACGAGCAGCGCGGGGTAGCTGGCCACGAAGAGGTTCACGACTTCCTGGACCAAGGACAGGCGTCCGCCGGCGCGGGCGAGGATCTTCTCGCGCTCCACTTCGACCGGCGCGTCGGCTTTGCCGTGCGCGATTCCGCAGACTTCGCGCAGAGCGCGGCCCAGCGCCTCCCAGTCGATGGGCTTGGTGACATAGCTGTCCATGCCTGCCTGACGGCATTTCTCCTGGTCGCCCTGCACCGCCATCGCTGTCAGGGCAATGATCGGCAGGCGCCGGCCGCCGCCTTCGCGCCGGCGAATTTCGGCGGCGGCCTCCAGGCCGTCCATCTCCGGCATTTGCACGTCCATTAATACCACGTCGAACGGCTCCTGCTCGAGGACGGTCAGCGCCTCACGGCCGTTGCTCACCACGCGAACGCGATGCCCCTCGCCCTGCAGCATTTCCGACGCCACCAATTGGTTGACCGCATTGTCCTCGGCGAGCAGGATCCGCAACGGCGGCAGCCCACGCGCCCAGTCCGCCGCGGACGGGGCGAAGCAGGCAGGTACCGGCACCGGTTCCAGTGCCTGCGCCAGGGCGCGGGCAAGGTCCACCGAGGTAAAGGGCTTGGTCAACGTCGCCGCGATGCGCACACGCTGGTACAACGGCGTGCCCACGATCGACGAGCGCTTGCCAACCATCAGGATCGGACCGGAATAGCCGACGTCTTGTTGAAGCTGCCGCGCCAGCCGCGGTCCGTCCAAGGCCAGGCCGTCCGAGTCAATGAGCACGAGGCCGAAGTCCGTGGGCGCCGCCTTGACCCGTTGGACCGCTTCCTCGGGCTCGCCTACCACCGTCGGCGTCAGGCCCCAGCCGGTCAGGGTCTCGCGCAAACTTGCCTGTTGCAGCGGCGACGATTCCACCACGAGAATCAACCGGCCAATTAACCGCTGGGGAGGGCCAGGAGGGCCGGCGGACGCGACAGGCTCCATGCAAGCCGTGAAGCGGAACGTGCTTCCTCGGTCCGGAGTGCTCTCCACGACGATCGAGCCCCCCATGGCCTCGACCAGCTTGGCCACGATGCTCAGTCCCAGTCCACTGCCGCCGAAGCGTCGCGTCGTCGACGTGTCGGCTTGCTCGAACGGCTCGAAGATGCTCCTCAGCTTCTCCGGCGCGATGCCAATGCCCGTGTCGGTGATTTCGAAGGCAAGCATGCTCGGACGATCGTTGGTGGCGGGTCGGAAGACGCGGATGCTCACGCCGCCCTTCTCGGTGAACTTGATGGCGTTGCCCAGCAGGTTCAGGAGAATTTGGCGCAACCGGCCGCGGTCGCCCATGACCTTCTGGGGTGCGTCCGCCGTGACGGCGCACGTCAATTCCAGGCCGCGCCGTTGCGCTGGTTCGCCGAGCAGCTTGACCGTCTGACCCAGTTCGGCGTGCAGGTCGAACGGCTGGGGATCGAGGACCAGCTTGCCCGCTTCGATGCGCGACAGGTCGAGCAGATCGTTGATGACCGAGAGCAGCGATTCCGCCGAAGCCTTCATCACGTCGAGCCGCTCGCGCTGGCGTGCGGTCGGCTCTTCGCGCAGCAGCAGTTCGGTCATGCCCAGGATGCCGTTCATGGGCGTGCGGATCTCATGGCTGACGTTAGCCAGGAACATGCTCTTGGCGTGATTGGCCGCCTCGGCAGCTTCCTTGGCCTGGACCAGTTCGGCCTCCACGCGCTTGCGTTCGGTGATATCGACCACGATCCCGTCCCAAATCGTGCTGCCATCCTGCAGGCGGCGCGGCGCCGAACGGCAGTAGAGCCAGCGCAGCTCCCCCTGGCGATTGAATTGGCGAAATTCGCAGTCGAAGATCGACAGGGTGCGGCTCGATTCCATTTCCGCTGCCTGGACTCTGTCGATGTCCGCCGGCACAATCGTACCGTAGACGTTCATCGCATCGGCCATGGCCTCGGCCGCAGTCACGCCGAGAATCATCTCGATGCCGGCGCTCATGTAGACGAACTGGGGTGGTCCGTCGGGCGGTCGGCGAACCTGGTAGATGGCACCCTGGGGCAAGTTGTCTCCGAGACGGCGCAACCGTTCTTCGCTCTCACGCAATTCCGCTTCGGCTTTTTTCCGTTCCGTGATGTCCGTCGTCACTCCGAGCAAAGCTTCCACCGAGCCGTCCGGGGCCATCTCTGGGACGATCCGAGACTCGAAATGATGCACCACGTTCGCGGGATCAGCGAGACTGAACTCCAGTCGGCTCATGCGCCCACTGGACAGGGTTTCGCGACAGGCTCGATCCATTGGTTCGGTCATGCCTACCGGGAATCCCAATTCGACCTTGGTCTTCCCCAGGTACGATTCCGGCGCCAGGCTGCTAAAACGCTGGACGGCGGGACTGACGTACAGGTGACGCAATTCCCGATCCAGGCGAAAAACGACATCCGGCGAGTTCTCGACGAGCGTGGCAAACTGGCGTTCCCGCCGCCGCAGCGTATCTTCGACGCGCTTCCGATCCGTGATGTCGCTCTCGATCGCCATGAAATGGATGAGCTTGCCGTTGGCGTCGTGGAGCGGCTGGACCTCGATCTCCAGCCAGTACTTTCGGCCGGACTTGCTGTAGTTGAGGATTTCGACATTGAAGCCCTGCGCCTTGGCGATGCGCTCGCGCATGTGGGCGACGATGGTCTGATCGGTGTGCGGGCCCTGCAGAAACGATCCCGGCTTCCGGCCCTTGACCTCTTCCAGTGTGTACTCGGTGACGCGCATGAATGCAGGGTTCACCCATTCGATCCGCCCTTCGGCGTCGGTGAGGATGACGAGGTTGTCCGTTCGATCCGCGATGACCGCCAGTCGGCGTGCCTGCGCTTCGCCGCGGCGAAGTGCCTTTTCGGCCAGGATCCGTTCCGTGATCTCCATATGCGCGACCACGGCTCCGCCGGCCGGCCCGTGCAGCGCCGAGACGCGCATCGCGAACCACCGCTGCTTGCGAAACGAGTGGCAGGGATACTCGAGGTAGAAGTCCTTTCGCGTCCCCTCCAGGACGGATGACAAGCCCGCGAACGCGGCTGGCGCCTCCTCGGCAAAAGGCCCCGCGGCTTTGCGACAGACTTCCAGATAGCTGGTGCCCACCACACTGCCAATGGCTCCGTTATCGTGACCGAAGCGTTCCCACGCTTCATTGGTGGCAATGATCTTCCCCAGTCGATCCACGACCGCAATCTGTGCCGCCAGGGAATCCAGCACGCCTCTCGCAAACGCTTCACTTTCGCTCAGCGATTCCTGCACGCGCTGTCGGACTTGGTTCTCCTGCGTCAATTCCGCCGTTCGCTGCCTTACCTCGGCTTCCACCAAGGCCGTCCGTCCCGTGGCGGTCAGCAGCGTGGACGCCAGCAATTCGATCAGGATGAAGCCCAGACCCAGAGTAACCCGCGGCAACGCTGAAGGAGGCGCGGCCAGGCGCGAATCTCCGGAGAGGTGCAGAATGCACGGCTGAGCGCCAAGACGGATCGGCAAATCGAGGCGAAAGCGATCGGTTTCCCAGTGAATTGAATGGGCTGCCGAAGCGTCCGTGACTTCCACTTCGGCTGGCGGCGACCAGGTCACTCGCATGCCAAGGTTCCGTTGCCGAACCGTTGCCTTCTCCAGGATTACGTTCATGTTGTAAACAGCAACTGCATACCCGTAGATCGCCTTCTGCCGTTCCTCCGGCGTCTGCACAGGCCGGTCCCGCAGAAAAACCGGCAACAGGACAACCAGGCTGTCGCTCGCCGTGCTTCCCGGCACCAGAGGCAGGAAAGGAACGGTCGTCGGTTCATTCGTCCTCGTCGCCTGTTCCAGGGCCGCGCGCCAGCGTGCATCGACCGCAATGCTTCCACCTGCCGGGATTTCGCAGCGGCCAGGGCCGACATACAATTGGAGGCAGACGTACCAATCCCGCACGGGCGCTGGTCGCCAGGAGCCATCGTCGGCCTGCTCCCGAATGACGAAGTTCGGATTGCCGGCTTTGCGTTCGACCGCTTCAAAGGTCTCTCGGTCCTCGCCGGCAACGTGGACGAGAAACGCCATGCCGCGAATGGTGTCGTGGTATGCCAGGAGCGATCTGGCATAGGCGTCGGCCTCGCGCCCTGACGAAGGGGCTGCGGTTTCCAGCTTGATCTGCCAGTCGTGCAATCCCACGTTTGCATTGCGAAACCAGCCCTGCAGCTCCTGTGCGGCGACGCGTGCTTGAGATTGCAGATCGGACTCGATCCACTTTTGTTCCCAGGTCCTTGTTGCAGTCAGGAGTGCGACGACCGCGGTCAGCAGCATCAATAGCGGCAGCGCCACGGACACCAGTCGTGGTCGCCACACCGCCCGCGGTTCGGCCGCCAGCGCCAGGGCCAGCAGCAGCACCGGGATGCTGCCCAGTGCGTCACCGAGCCACCACGTAAGCCAGTTGGCGCCGAAGTTGGCCCATGGGGTCTTGCCGGCGAGACATAGCCACGTGACGCTCCATGTGGAGCTGACCAGACACGACACGGGGCCTGCCAGCCCCAGGAACCAGCCGACCTCCCGGAGCTGCAGCAATGGCAACGGGAAGCCGAGGATCCTCCGCAGCAGCGCAGCGCCAAGCAAGGCCTGGAACACCGCACCGCATGCAAAACAAGCCGGAAGCGCCACTGACATAGCACTGCCGTCGTTCACGCCTCCAGCCGCAATCCATCGATTGACGAGGAAGGAGCCGAGCCAGACACCCGGCCAGAGACGCGGCCCGCCAAGAAGGACGGCGGCGAGGGCGATGCCTGCTGACGGCCAGACGGCGGACGCAAAACCGGGCGGCACGGCGAGGAACCCGACCAGTCCGCCCAGAACCGCGTACACCAGTGCCGTGACTGCCACCTGTCCCAGCCATTGCCAGCCGGACGTGGTGATTCGTCCCATGAACGACGACTCCGGACCCGGGATCGCTGTCGGCGGCCGCGCTTGCCCCAAGTGAGGTGAAACGGCAACGCAGCCGAAGCATCCCACTGAATGGTAGTTGGTTTTCCGCCCGGCTGCTATTCCTTCAATTGGAATGCGCGCGGCGAATCTCCCGCGGCCTGAGAAGTAGCTTGGCGAACCGCCGGTCGGTCTGGTACGACAGTAGGCGAAGGAGTTGCGCCTGCATGCCGTACCTTTTTGCCGTCACGATCTTCCTGAGTGCCGCGCTGCTGTTCTGGGTCGAGCCCTTGGTGGGCAAGATGGTGCTGCCGTTGCTGGGCGGCTCCCCCGCGGTATGGAATACCTGCCTGGTGTTCTTTCAGGCCGCCTTGCTGGGCGGTTATCTCTACGCGCACGCCTCCTCGACCTGGCTTGGCACACGCGCCCAGGCGGTGCTGCACCTATTCCTGCTGGGTCTGGCTCTACTGATCCTGCCCATTGCCTTCGCCGGCGAGCTGCCCGCCGATTCCGATCCGGTGCTCTGGCTGCTGGCGGTGCTGACGACAGCGGTCGGCTTGCCATTCCTGGTGATGGCCGGCAGTGCGCCGTTGCTCCAGAAGTGGTTTGTGGCGACAGGCGACGCCGGCAGCGGCGATCCTTACTTCTTGTATGCAGCCAGCAACCTGGGCAGCATGCTGGCCCTTCTGGGCTATCCATTCTTTCTCGAACCGTGGTTTCCGCTGACGGAGCAAAGCCTGCTGTGGACGGTCGGCTATGGCGTGCTCCTCCTTCTCACGTCGGCCTGTGGGATTGCCGCCTGGCGCTTCGCCCGATCGCGCGGTGAACCGGGCGAGCCCGATGCAACCCCGGGCCGTCCGACGTGGCACCGGCGCTTGCGCTGGCTGATGCTGTCACTGGTGCCAAGCAGCCTGCTACTGGGCGTCACCGCTCACGTGACGACCGACATAGCCGCGATCCCCTTGCTATGGGTAATCCCACTGGCGTTGTATCTGCTCAGCTTCATTCTCGTCTTTGCACGCAAGCCACCCCTGCCGCACCGGTGGATGGTCTGTCTGCTGCCGGTCGTCGCGCTGCTGGTTGGTTTGAACCTGGCCGTGAGCCCGGGGCTGTCGAGCTGGCAAGCGATCGCACTGCACTGGCTGGCGCTGTTCGTGACTGCCATGGTATTTCACGGGGAGCTGGCCCACGACCGACCGGCACCGCGCGATCTCACGGGCTTTTATCTCTGGATCGCACTCGGCGGCGCGATCGGCGGCCTGGCGAATGTCTTTGTGGCGCCACTCGCCTTCCATGGCCGGACACTGGAGTATCCGCTGGCTCTGGTGCTGGCCTGCGTGCTCACGCCGCGCCTCCGCAGCGACTCCGCACTGCTCCGCTGCCTGGACGTCCTGGCCCCGTGCAGTGTCGGAACGCTGGCGCTGGTGATCGCTGTCAGCCTGCGCGGCACCGAGACCGCTGTCGGCTGGCTCGGTTTGTTGGTGGCGTTTGGGATGCCTGCCGTTGCCGGCGTCGTTCTCAGCGAGCGGCCATTGCACTTTTTCGTCCCGCTAGGTGCTGCCCTCCTGGTGGTGTTCATGACCAGCTCGGGCATCGCTCCGACGCTCTACAGCGAGCGGAATTTCTTCGGCTTGCTTCGCGTACGCGATGACGACCAACGGACCTTTCGCTTGCTGAGCCACGGCAGCACGCAGCACGGACAGCAGCAGCTGGCCCCGGATGGCGAGCTTCTGCGCGATGGACCGCCGACGGGATATTATCATCGCACCGGCCCGATCGGTGCGGTATTCAAACGATTCCAGGCGCGGACCTCCGGCCCCGATAAGCTCCCGCGAACGATCGCGGTCATCGGCCTGGGCGCCGGCGGCCTGGCGAGCTACGCGCAGCGCGGCGAGCAGTGGACCTTTTACGAGCTCGACCCCGCGATGGAGCGCGTGGCACGCGATCCGCGTCTCTTCACCTTTCTGGTCGATGCCGAGCGCCGCGGTGCGAGCGTGGACGTCGTCCTGGGCGACGCCCGTCTTCGGCTGCGCAATGCGCCCGAGCATGGTTTTGGTCTGATTATCCAGGACGCTTTCAGCTCCGACTCGGTGCCGACGCACCTGATCTCGCGTCAGGCGCTGCAACGGTATCGAACGAAGCGGGCGCCGGGCGGTGTGCTGGCGTTCCACGTGTCGAATCGCTACCTCGACCTGCGACCGGTCCTGGCCGACCTTGCCCGCGATGCGAACATGGTCTGCTATGGCTGGCACGACCGGATCAACGCGGACGCCGAGCCGGGTAAGCGCGAGTCGAGCTGGGTGGTGCTCGCGGACCGGGTGGAAGACCTGGGGCCGCTCGCCCAGGCGCCGTGGCAGCGCCTCGAAGGAAAACCGGGCCGACGGGTCTGGGAGGACGACTACTCCAATCTCCTGCAGGTCTTTCAGTTCGGCCCGCAACCGTGATTGGCGCGACGAGATTCCGAGGCTGTGCCATGACATGCAAGGTGGTTGCCGTCAGCGACCTGCACGGTACGTTGCCCGCGGTTCCGGACTGCGACTTGCTCCTCATCGCGGGCGATATCTGCCCCGTCAAGAACCACGGTCTGGCCTTCCAGGCCGACTGGTTGAATACGGACTTCCGATTCTGGCTGCGGTCGCTTCCTGCCCGACAAATTGTCTTCATTGCCGGCAATCACGACTTCATCTTTCAACAGGAGCCGGGCCTGGTGCCGAGAGACTTGCCCGCCGTCTACTTGCAAGATTCCGGATTCGAGTGGCAGGGGCTCAAAATCTGGGGAACCCCGTGGCAGCCCTGGTTCTTCGATTGGGCCTTCAATCTCCACGAGCCCGAGTTGCCAAGGAAGTGGAACCTGATCGCACCGGACACGGACATCCTCGTGGTTCACGGCCCGCCCTTCGGCTACGGAGACGGCGTTCCGAGTGGCGGCGGCATTCGGCATGCCGGGTCGCCGTCCTTGCTTGCTTGCATCGAGAAGCTTGCACCCCGCATGGCTGTCTTCGGCCACATTCACGAAGGCCGTGGCGAATGGCGACTTGGCGAAACGATCCTGGCGAATGTGACCATCCTGAACGAGCGCTATGAACACGTCTACCCGCCGTGGGAGGGCAAGATCGAAGCGAAGGCCTGATCGTGGACGTCCCACGCATAGAATGCCCGTAGCCCATTCCTGTTGAAACCACCGAGGAAAGACGCCGATGCCGAAACTCATCGTGGAAAGCGCGGGCGAATTCGAAGTGCCGCAGGGGAAGCGCCTGGTCCTGGCGCTTGAGGATGAGGCCAGGATCGATCAGCTCCACGCATGTGGCGGTAACGCACGCTGCACCACCTGCCGGGTCGAGTTCGTGGCCGGCGAGCCCGAGCGCATGACGCCTGCCGAACAGGGCGTCCTTGCTGCCAAAGGGCTCACTGGGGTGCGTCTGAGCTGCCAGATCCTGTGCGACCACGACATGACGGTACGTATCATCAGCCGCCTGGCGGGAAGCGGCCGCAAGGATGCGGGGAAGCGACCTACCGACGCGATCGAGCCGTGAACGAGCACGACTATTGCGCCGTCAAGGAATTAGGCCTTGATGCGTTAGGATCCGCGCAAGAATAACTTGTGCAATTCCTGTAGGACGGATTTCCAATCCGTCCGGTTTTCTAGGGACGG
>JAIEMG010000334.1 GCA_019752375.1 Gemmataceae bacterium
CGAGCTTTGAGAAGACCCTGAAAAACAGGGCATCTGCTACTCAAGCTCATCCTGTAGAATTAGCAGCTGCACCCATTGACGCTCGCCCGGTTCTCCACCTGAAACCGTACTAATCGAGGGCTTCGCTTCATGTTACGTTTTCACGGACGTTTGCTGCTCGCCGCGATCACAGGTCTGCTCTTCGTTCGTCTGGCTGCCGCGGTGCCGCTGCCCGATCAGCCCGACGAGCCGAAGAAGCCCGCTCCCAAAGGCATGACCACCGCGACCTCGCCGGACGGCCGCCTGATCGTGAAGGCGGAGAACGGCGCCATCACCGCAATGGACGCGCAGGCGCAGAAAGTGATCTTCAAGATCGAGACGCGCGGCCGCATCACCGCCGTGGCCTTTTCCCCGGACGGCAAGTCGCTGGTTTCCGGCAGCGATGACGGCACGATCAACATGTTCGACGTCCAGACCGGTAAGACGATCCGTTCCATGCGCGGCGGCGATGCCGTGGTCAGCGTCGCCTGCTCCCCCGACGGCAAGCAGTTGACGGTCGTCGACAGCAAAAACGTCACTCGCGTCTGGGACCTTGCCACCGGTCAGCTCATCAAGGAAGGCAAGCCATAAACGCCGCGGGATGCAGTACACGCCCGTGGATCGCCAGCAATGGCGATCCACGGGCGTTTTTCTGTCGCCATACGGCAGCTAATCCGCACTCCCTTCATGGAACAACGCCGGCGGGAGATTCCTCCGTGTCTCACTTCAAACCGTCGGGTACAATTCCGCGGATCACCGATTTGCACATTTCAGGAGACACACATGGTCGGACCATTGCATCGAACGCTGAGCATCGGCACCGTGCTTCTCGGTTGGGCCGCTCTGGCGACCGCGGCGGACTGGCCGCAATGGATGGGGCCCGCCCGCGACGGCTCGTCCCCCGAGACCGGACTGCTCACCACCTGGCCGAAAGACGGCCCCAAGGTGCTCTGGAAGGTCGAAGGCGGCGGCGGCTACTCCTCCGTCGTCGTCAGCGGCAAGCGTGCCTTCACCCTGGTGCAGCGCGGCGACGAGGAACTCGTCGTCTGCCTCGACATCGCGGACGGCAAGGAACTCTGGAAGGTCAAGGCCGGTCCTGCCTACAAGAACACTTTCGGCGACGGGCCGCGCGCCACGCCGGCCGTGGAGGGCAAGCGCCTCTACGTGCAGTCCGTCACGGGGCCGCTGCTTTGCCTTGACACCGAGAGCGGCAAGGAAGTCTGGCGGCAGGACATCCTGAAGGAATTCAGCGGCAAAAACATTCAGTGGGGCCTGTCCGCATCCCCGCTGATCGAAGGCGATACCGTCCTCGTGCTTCCCGGCGCCAAGGGGGCCGGCGTCGCGGCGTACGACAAGACCAACGGCAAGGTTGCCTGGAAGAGCAGCGACGATAAGGCCGCGTACGCGTCGCCGGTCGTCGTCACCGTAGGCCAGACGCGGCAAGCCGTCTTCTTCACCGCCGCCGGGCTGCTGGGCGTGGACGCCAAGAGCGGCAAGGACCTATGGTCCATGCCGTGGGTCACCGAGTACGACGTCAACATCGCCACGCCGCTGGTCATCGGCGATCAGATCTTCGTCAGCTCCGGCGAGAAGGTCGGCTGTGCCATGCTCAAACTGACGGACAAGGGCAAGCCGACGACTGTCTGGGAAAGCAAGGGCATTCGTAGCATCATGATCAGCTACTGGGCCAATGCCGTGCATCACGACAAGCACCTCTTCGGTCCGGCCGGCGAATTCGAGGGCCCGATCACGCTGCGTTGCGTCGATGCCGCCAAGGGCAAGGAAGCCTGGTCAAAGGAGCGCTTCGGCCTGTGCTCCCTGACGCTGGCCGACGGCCACTTGTGGATCGCGACGATCAAGGGCGAGCTGGTCCTGGTGCCGGCCACGCCGAAGGGCTTCGAGGAGAAAGGACGCGTCAAGGTCATGGAGGAAAGCAAATACGCAACGGTGCCGACAATCGCCGACAAGAAAATGTACCTGCGCGATCGCAAGTTCATTTATTGCCTTGACATCGCGGGGAAATAAGCCGCTGTTGCTCGCGGCGATCGGGGGGGACGCTCATCGCGCGGGTGGCGGCCTATTGCCCGGTTCACCCTTGCGATGCGGTGCCTTGGGGTTTTGAATCAACTCAATCGTCACGCGTGCGACCTGGCGAATATCCGTCTCCGGGTCGTTGCTCGCCATCTGCTGGAGGTCGCGTAGAGCACCGCGTGCACCCTCGCCGAACCAGCAGAGTCGTGCCGCCGCCGAACGCCGGATCATCGGCTGGCGGTCCCGGAGCATCTGGGTGAGCAGCGGGACCATTTCGTTGGGATGTGCCAGCAGGGTTGGTTTGTCGATCACCTGCAAGCACGCAATGCGCACCTCGTCGGAATTGCTCCGCATCCCGGCGGCGAGGTGCGGATAGCCGCGCTCGCCCAGCCGGCTCAGGGCAATGCTGGCCTGGCTCCGTTTCGCATGATTGTCGCTGTTTTCCAGCTCCTTGGCCCACTGGGGCGCGGTGCGTCCTTCGTAGGACGTTCCCGCGCCGCCGCGACCAGCCTCGGAATCGCCTGGATCCTCCTCGCTGGGCCGCGGGATCGGCACCGGCGACGCCTCGGCAACCGGGTTGGGCGGCGCCTTGCGGGAACAGCCGGCCAGGGCCAGCACCATCAGCACGGTGGCGACGGATGGTCTCAAGGTCCTTACCTCCCGTGATTCATTCGATAATGCTGAAGTATCGTACGACGCCCGCATAATTCGGATTGCGCGGATCGAAGCTCGGCTGCGGACCAGGATTGCCGAGGGTAGCGTTGCTGATGGCGAAGCCCACTGGGTGCGCGTTGTTAAACGTCGCAGTGAACGTGAGGTTGACCGGATCGACTGCGGTCACCGTCACGGTCTCCTGGTTCGGCCCCGCGTCGATCACGAGTACGGTGCCCTGCCCGATGCCCCAACTCGCGTCCTCGTACTTGCCGCTCAGGGTCGGTACGCTGACCGTTGCCGCGCCCGGTTGGCTCACCGCACTGAGCGCGTCGATGAAGAAGGGCCGGCTTCCCGGCTTGCCGGCATTGGCAGGGTCGAGCGCCAGGTTGGTCCGGTCGACGATGGCAAACATGCGATGGCGGACATGGCGGTTTTCCGAGCGGCCAATCTCCTTGCCGAGCTTCGCCGGCTTGGTCGGGTCGCTGTCGTCAAGCACCTCGAAGAATCCGACCGTCACCCAGACGGCGAAGGCATTGCTGCGCGTCGTCGTGTTGCCGAAGATCTTCGTCATCAGTTCATACTTGAAGTACGGATGATCGACCGGTTGGCCCGAAGTGGGGTTGTTCCGCATCTCCGTGGCGGGATCGGTCTCGAACAGCCGCCGGCCCGCATTGTTGGGGTCGACGCGCATGAACGTGTCGTCAATGCCGGCGCCGGTGGGATACTGCACATCGCCATTGGGGGCATAGGGTGCCGCCATGGTCAGGAACGGACGGTCGCCGGCGCCCGGAACGCCGGACGCGTTCTTGGTGCGTGAGGCCACCATGCGGTTGTAGACGTTGGTGACCGCCGCGGCATTGAACCAGTTGGCGCCGCGCTGATCGCACAAGGCCTGGAATGTCTCGATATCCCAGACGGTGTTGAGGTTGATCCGGCCGGAGAAGCGGCCGCCGATTGGCGACCACTGCGGCCGCATGCCACCCTCGAAGAACTCCATTGCACGGAAGATCATGGTGGACTCGTTCATCCATGGCGCCCGATGCATGAACTTTTGCATCGGCCCGCCCGTGTTGGCGTTGACCCCCAGCATGAACATCTGCGTCAGCTGGTGGGGCTTGAAGCCGGAGACGTGCAGCAACTCCATCGGGTTGATGATTGGCCGGTTCATGTGGACCAGCCAGTCGTAAGCGAACAGGGCCTGGTTGCCCTGGTCGTTCTGCGCGTTCTTGTCAAAAAGTGTGTGCTGCACGGTGTTGGCGCCGGCCTTCTGTGCAATCTGCTGCGAGATGTCGGCGGCATAGGGCTGGCTGCGGCCGTAAGAGCAACGGTCTTGCTTCGGATTGACGTGCGGGCCGACCCCGTCGAAGGTGACGTTATCGTAAGGCGGTGCCTTGGTCAGTATGAAATCGACGGTCACGTACGGGTTGAACGTGGCCGAATTCGGGTCGGGGTCCGGCTTCATATAGGGACATGCCAGCCGCTGCAGGACGATCGTGTGCTTCAGCTTGGTGAAGTCCGCCAGTGCCGGATCACCGGGCGTGTAGACGTAGTGCATGCTGCTGTTGGTGCCAGCGAAGTTCGGGTCGGTACACGCTTGCTCCTTGACGGGCAGCGTGGCGAAGAACTTCGCCGCTCCACCGGTGCCGGGGAAGGGCATGCTCGGCCCGAGGACGTAATAGCCCTTGTTTTCGCCGTCCGGGCACTTGGGTACGGAAGTAGAAGCGGATTCGTATCCGGGCTTGACCTGATTGAGGTCGTCGCCCGCCAGTGCCAGGTTGGCGACCGCGCCATCGGGCGTGTACTGGTCGACGATGGTCTTCACGTTGATGGGCATGCCAAGCACGTTGTCCGGTTTGGTCAATTCCTTGGCGTTGTCCTTGGTGGCATCGTTGTCCGCGACGGTCTGGGCCACGATGACACGGTAGCCCGCGTAGCCGGGGTCAGGGAAATACAAGCGTGCCGTACCGCTCATCGGGACCGGCACCGCGACATGGCCTCCCAGTTGGCCGGCGCCGGTGTCGCTGGCAAACGGGTTGTGCAGCTCGACCCAGCAGTTCACGTCGTACTGCGTCGCCTTCATTTTCGCCGCGGTGACGTCCGCCTGAGTGTTGCCGATCTCGACATACGCCTCGTTGACGACCAGGCGCGGCAGCACGGTGCCAAAGACCCAGCCATTGTTGATGCTGCCCTTCTGGGCGGGGTTCCAGTTGAACGACGTCATGATGTCGTCCGGCGCCGCAACTGTTGCCTGGGCTGTCTGGGCTCGTGGGAACTGAACGTAATCGACGATGTTGACGGCCAGTTGAGCCAGCCAGCGCAGGGCGTCGTACTCCGCCGTACCCGCGGTGGCCGTCGCGGGATCCCCCGCCCCAGTGACGCCGCGCAGCACGTCGAAGATCTCACGCGCCATGTCCTGCCGTTCCTTGAGCGACTTGCCATAGCCCGTCGCGTCGACCATGTTCTGAGCGTTGAGCATCGGGTAGTCGGTAAAACCCCGGTTCAGGTCGATGCGCTTCAAGACCTTGAGCGCCTGCGCGGCGTTGCTGATTGCACTGCGATTGACGTTGAACTCGCCGCTGGCCGGGTTGACCGCGGCGGCGGGGAAATTGATGGCCGGACGTGTCGGGAAATTACTGCCGGCCGCGAGCTGATAGGGTGATGCCCCACCAGCTGCGTTGAGGATCGAGGGCATCAGTCCTGGAGCCGACAGGTCCATGCTCAAGGTCGTGACCAACCGCCGCGCCTTGGCCTGGGCGAAGCTGGTCGGACAGAGGCGGAACAGGTCGCTGGTCAGTGCCGGCGATCCCTTGTCGCTGTAACGCAATAGCGCTTCCAGGTTCGAGTGCGGGAAGCTGCGGTTGTTGAGGACTTCCGCAGGCGGCGAACCGAGCCAGTAGGCGTTCTGACGCGGGTCGAAGAAGTTGTAGAGGTTCGGATGGAACACGTCGTCGTTGCGCTGCATCCAGCCGTGGGAGTATGCGCCCGTCAAGTATGGGAAGCTGAACCCCTTGCCGACCGCGGCGGGCATGAGCTGGTTGGCATCGTCGGGCGGCCAGCAATCGAGGTTGGTGGAGGTATAGAAGTGGCCGCCCGGCGAGTAAATGCCTTTGAGCTCTTCATTGCTCCGCCCGCCCCAGCCGCCGCCGCCCCAGAAATTCGCCCAGCGCGTCGCGTCATAGCGGCCGGTGATGCCGCCGCTGCCCATGAAGAGGTTGCCGGCCTCGTTATTACCGATGACGCGATCGATGATGACCTCTCCGGGGGCCCAGCCCTGGTGGCTGACTCCCCAATAGCCGCCGCCGATGTTGCCCAGCGTGTTGCCGTGGACGTTGACGTTGATGCGGTTGTCGAGGTCCTGAATGAGGGGAGCAAACAGCGGCTTGAACCGCCTGCCATCGGGCGCCTTCATCACCGGAAAGCCGACGTCGATCCAGATGCTGTCGTTGTTCGTGTACTGGCCGTTGGCGGGATTGAGGAAACCGGGCGAATCGGCCAGGTTCTTCACGTCGCCACGGCCGTCTTCCATGGCGGGGAAGGCGGTGTGGTAGGTCGTCGACGGCCGCAGGGAGACGACCGCACCGTTGGCATCGGTGCGATAGTAGGACGGGATCAGCACGCCGCCCGAACTGCCCTGGACGGCCGCCAGGAACACGTTGTTGAAGTCGGGATAGGTATAGGGCACGTTCGGCGTGCCGAAGTCGTCGGGGTTGATGGCCACGCCGCCGTACGGCGTGTAGTCCGGCTGGTAGTACTTGTCCGGCGCTGCGGTATGAAACCGTCCGGGGCCGTTGAAGGCAATGGTACCGCCCGGCTTGCCGTACATCGTCTCAGCCAGGCTATGACCGCGCAGCGCTGACAGCGGATTGTCAGTGCCGTAGACGAGCTGGCCGAGAAAATAGGACAACAGCATTTCCGGGTCCATGTCCGGCCGCTGCATGGACTGCGCTTCGCGGTCGATGCGCGCCGCGGACGCTTCCGCCTGGGCGTAGATCACGAAGGTGATGCCGACGACCGCGAAGAGGGTCAGCAGCGTGATGACGACCAGAAGGATGACACCATTCCGGGCTCGAGCGGCCCGGAGAGATCGAGTGCCCGTCATGAGAGGTGTCCCCCGAAGTGTTCGCTGTGCGCACAGGGAGCGCCCCGGCGCAACGCCAGCGTATGACTTGTGGATTTACAGGTCCTGAACGATGGTAATCTGCCGCGTCTGCTTGGATTTCAGGTCCCAGACGCGAATGGTGATCTCAACGCCAAATATTGCTCTGCCAATTCCGCTGGCCGTGTCGTAGCTGAGGTCTACGCCCAAAGGCATTAGGGTGCCCACGGCGTTGAGATTGTTCCCAACCAAGACCGGATCTTGCTTTTGCCGCCGCATTGGGCGAACCGTGAATGAGATCACGTCGGAAAGCAACAACTGGTCGACGTACGCACCGGGAGTCGCCGTTACCGTCGCGATGATGGTCGTCGGGTCAATCGATCGCTTCGTCGGGTCCGTAAGATCGTTGGGGTTGTTGAACACCAACGGGTTCTTGGTGGGCTGGGTGCTCATCTGACTGTAGGCCGGATCGGCAGCCACATTCGCTGCGTTCACATCGCGACTGTCCGCCACCACTACTCGCTGTGCACGATAAAGGCCATAGAGCGGCGTGCCGCCAGCTTTTGCGTTTGGAATTGGCACGAGGAAATAGCAAACTTCCGCCCACTGGCTGGTATAGGTCGCTGCCTGGTACCGTGCATCGACCGGCTGATTGAAAAAGGTGGTGCTCTTGGTCGGATCCAGCAGGGGAGACGCAGCCGGCACGCTTGCCGTGAAGAAATCCTCTTGCCGATTGCCGCGAAGCTTCACAGCCATGTGAAGTACATGGGTCGTCGCGTACCACGAGTTGATTCCGTCGCAGGCGCCTTCTGGCTGGCTGGGGGCACCTTGGTACGTTCGGAAGAAGCCGGATGCCGGGACGATCGTCGACGAGTCGCTAGGACGGATGCGTGCTTCAAAGTGGTCGGCGTTGAGATCGCGCCGCAGAACGGTCGATGCCAACCGCAACCGTTCCGACATATCGCCGATGGCCTTGAGCTTGCTGAAGGTTTCCAGCCCCTGAACGAAGGCTTCAGAGAGGATGGCCATGATGGTCATGATGAGCGCCATTGCCACTAGCAGCTCGACGATCGTGTAACCGGCTCGGCGTTGGATACGCATGGCTCGACACCCCTCAAAACCACGGACGACTTGAACGCTTCTCGACACCCGGCGAGCGTCGGGGCGTAAGCCCGACGTGTTCGCGCCGCTATTCACGTCGTATCGCCCATTCACGTCGGGCTTGCTTGCCAACACGTCGGGCTTGCTTGCCAACACGTCGGGCTTGCTTGCCAACACGTCGGGCTTGCTCGCCAACACGTCGGGCTTACGCCCCGACGCTCGCCGGCCCCCGAAGAAACCGCGGGGCCTTACGCGGCGTTCGATTATTCCAGCGTGCTGCGGTCAAAGACCTCGGCGACGTTGCTGAGCACGGCGACCTTGCCCGCGCCGGCGGCGCGGCGGAACGGCGTTTGCACTTCGATTTCGACGCCGCCGCTGATGTCGCGTACGTTGACAACGCGGTAGAAGTAGCCCTGCGGAGGCGAAGTCATCGTGGCATCGAGGATCCAGCCGCCCTTGCGGATCTGCGGCTTGGAAGTCAGCGTCACGATGTTGGGCAGCGCGAACGTGGCGTCGTGAATGGATTCGGTCTGCGGTGCCAGCGTCGAACGGCCGCTGTATACCACCACGCTGAATTCCAGCACGCGTGGCTCATTGGCACGCAGACGGCGCACCATGTAAGCCCAGGAATAGCGGCTCTCTCTTTCGACTTCGCCAGCGCCAAACGCACCGCGCGGCAACCCGTTCGCGCCGAAGTTATAGTCGTCGAGGAATGTGAAAAACTGACGAGCCGACGTAGCATCGGGCGCCCACGGTCCAGAAATCCGCGAAGGGGTTGCCGAGGTGCTGCCCGCGATCCAGCTCGACATGTTGCCAACATTGCCTTGAACACCGATTGGGTCGATGTAGACCGGGTAGCTAGGGCCGGAGGTGCCAGTCAGATCCCCGAGGCCAGCAGGTTTAAGCATGGCATTGTCCATCGTGGCGGCGGTGGTTCCATTCGCCAGCTGGAGGCGCCACCAGGCACGAAAATAACTGGATGCATTGGCCGCGGCCGCGGCCGATCGGTCGTCTTTCACCGCCTGGGCCATGTTCAGGGCGCCGAGCGGGAAGAGCGTCATCAGCGCCATCAGCCCAAGGCCAGTGACGAAGATGGCCACCAACACTTCGGTCAAAGTTACGCCCCGGCGATTCATGGTTGCGTCTCCATTACATGCCCGAGGAGCGGGCGGCCTTGGCGAACTCGTAGGGGTCCGCACCCATGCTGACCGGGTGTGCCACAATGCTGCCGGTCTTGCCGTAGATCACGATCAGCGAAGGAAACGCCTGCTTGGCGTTGGTCACCAACTCGTCCCGTACCCAGAGAATTACCATGTCGTATCCCGCGAAATCGCCGGTCAGCTGGCCCGAGGGTGCGAACAGGATATCGACATTGGCGCCGAGCTGCGATTGAACTCCGCCCAGGTACGCAACGCTAAGTCCGGTCTTGAGATCGATGCCCACGTCCTTCGGCAGCAGGACGGGCGGTTCGCCCATCAACGGTCGCGGCGCCCGCATGATGCGGAACTGCGATGTCGCCGGCACCGGATTGGTAAAGTTGGAAAACAGCGTCAGCTGGGCACCGGCTACGCCCGTGATCCGGTGCGGCAAGCCGTTGCCGCCGATTTCGAGATAGTCCAGGACGCCGACATTGCCTCCCGGGTCCGCGCTGAGCGTCGCCGTGTTGAGGCTGCCCGCGGCCACACTGACGGTGCCGCCAATGTAATCATCCGGACGTTGGATGAACGTCAAGTTCTCGCAGAAGTTGCCGGTCGGATCGCTGATCGCGAGGCGAATGCCAGTCGCCATCATGTCGCGCTTGGCGCGGCTCTTGGCGGTCAACAGCGCCTGCTGCAGCTGGGTGCCGCCGCGGGCTGCCTGCTGCCGGGCGCTGACGCCGGGCTGAATCCAGATCCCCAGCGCGGCCAGGGACAGCATGATGGCGATGACCACCAGCAGCTCGATCAGCGTGAAGCCACGCCGCCGTCTTAAATAGCTAAGGGGTCGCGTCATCGCTCAACCTCCCGTTCCGCCGATGCGTTGATTGCTGGTCTTCAGGACTTGACCGCCCGGACCGCCGGTAGACGAGATCCAGACGTCACCGCTGACGTCCGAGGTGGCGTCCAGCGCCGTTGTTCCCAGGTAGCCGCTGTAATTCAGCGGATTTTTCCACGAGTCAATGAGTTTCATCGTCGACACGTTGGTCGTTGGCAGGGTCACCGGCTGCAGTTCACGCGGGCTGAGCCTGTCCGGATCAAAGGACGAGCCCCGGCGATTGTTCTTGAGCGCCAGGTAGAGAAGGATCGCCTGCTGGTCGTTGGCGTTCACCGCGCCCGCGCCGTTAATCACGTTCTTGTAGGCCGGCTCGGCAGCGATCAACCCCGTTCCGCTCGGATCGAGCGCCTGGGCGAAGGTAACGGGGAATTGCTGCCGAAGGCGCAGCTTGATCCACAGGTTGCGGCCTGCCTGCGGGCTGCCCGCCGCGGTCACGACCGCATCCGGCACCGGTTCCTGGTTCGCCTGGTCGATGGTCGCCTGCCATTGCTGCACCAGCGCGGGCTGGAGCTTCTGGAGCAGCAGGTCCGTGTTCTTGGTCATCTGCACGCCGATCACGCGCATGGTCGCGCCGATGATGAGCGCGGCCAGCAACGAGATAATGGCGATGACGACCAACAACTCCAGCAGCGTGAAGCCCTGGCGGCGCCGGTGCGGCGATTGCGTCGAAATCATGGCGCCCTCCTAGTTGCTGGAGCCGAGGTTGGACGTGGCGAAATTGGAGACGTCGTCCCTGCCATCGGTGGCCGCGATTGTCGCAGGGTTATACAGTCCGCCCGGTCCGAACTTCTTGTTCGGTCCCGCCGAGATGATCTGGAACGACTCCGGCTTGATGTATTCCGTGGCCGATTGCATGTAGGGCTTGGCGCCAATCGTGGTGCAGTCATTGGCGTTGTAGTTGTTCGACGCGCCATAGCTGCCGAAGAACGCGAAGGGAGTGCCATACACGTCCAGATAGCAAAGCGCCGAGCTGCCGCTCGTGTGGGCGACCGATTTCAGCCGATTCAGCTTGAAGTCGTAGTATGGTCCCTTCCGAATTTCACCCGCCACCGTCGCCTTCCACGGGTCCTTCGGATCGGAGCTGAACCCGTAGCACGCGCCTCCCGTCTGGTAGCCGCCCAGCAGGAAGACCAGCACCTGATCGCCTT
>JAIEMG010000358.1 GCA_019752375.1 Gemmataceae bacterium
CGGGGGGTTTCACCGCCCGTTTTTGCCTATAAACCGGGGGCGTACACACGCCCCGCTCGCCGGGTTTCTACCAAGCCTGCCTGACCCCTTTTTGGAACAGACGCTAACACGAGAATCCCTTGAACTGGTCGCAGTATCTCGAGATTGTTCGCCACTCGTTCGCACAGCCATGGTTGCTGGCGTTGTTCGCCGTGTTCCCCCTGCTGACGATCGTGGGCATCTTTGCCCGGCGTCGGCGGCGCCGGGTGCTCATGCGGTTGGGCCGGTTGCCGGCGCTGGCCGCTCTCACGCAAAAGCGTTCCGGTTGGCAACGGCTGCGTTCGATGTGCTGGATGTCGGGAATGTCGTCCTTGATTTTCGCCATCGCCGGTCCGCAGTGGGGCCGCGAGCCCGAGCCGACCACTGCTCCGGGACGCGATCTCGTGATCGTGTTCGACGCCAGCCGCAGCATGCTGTCCGACGACGTGCTGCCCAGCCGGCAGGAACGCGCCCGGCAAGCGATCCTGGAGTTGCTGGACTCGTTGCAGAAGCGCGGCGGTCATCGTGTGGCCCTGGTTGCTTTCGCGGCCCGCGCCGACGTGATCTGTCCCTTGACACATGACTATGACCATTTCCGGGAGAAGCTGGCGGAAATCGACGCTGCCCAGCTGCCGCTGGACCTGCGGCCAACCGAGGTCTCCGTCTCCGGCACCCGCTTTGGCGAGGGGCTGCGGATCGCGGCACTGGAAGCGCACGACCCCAGCCGGCGCGGCTTTCAGGACATCCTGATGATCTCGGATGGCGACGACCCCGCCGAAGGCAAGCTGGCCGAGAAGCTCGACCGGGCGCAGACACCGGAACGCGAATGGCGCCTGGGGACGGAACTGTGTCGGGAGCTGGGCATCCCCATCTACACGGTGGGCGTGGGCGATGCCGACAAGGGCGGCAAGATCCCCACGCGCGATGGCTTCTACCTCACCCGCGACGGCAAGCCGGTGCTGACGAAGCTGACCGAGAAGCCGCTCAAAGTAATGGCCGAGAAGACGCAAGGAACCTACACCGCGGGGCGCACCGGACCGCTGCCGGTCGTGGACCTGTTTCGCGGCAAGATCGCACTGGGGCCAAAGCACGAGGTGCTGGATGACGCACTGCCCTTGTATCAACAGCGGTATCCCCTGTTCCTGGGCTCCGCGCTGTTCTTCCTGACCGCGGAGTTGATCCTGGGGCGATCGTCGAAGAAGAAAAAGCAGGCGGCGCCCGTCGATCCAAAGAAAACCGCGAAGCCGCTGGCGGCCTAGAGTCTTGTCCCATGAGTTGTTGTGAGGTTTTGTAGCCGCAGGCTTCAGCCTGCGGAAGGGCCGAGGTGCTGGCGGGTGGATGCATGGCTGGGCGGAGACACCGTGCCCCCGCAGGCTGAAGCCTGCGGCTACCGAGGAATCACGCCGCAACGCCGTTGACCACGCCCGAGTGCAATCAAGGAGCCTGTGATGCGAGCCTACTTCCGAGCCTGGGTCCTGGCGCCGCTGGCGTTGATGCTCGTGGGTGCAGCCCCCGAGCTGACGCCCGAGGATTACGTGCGCCAGGGCAATGCCGCCTTCGAGCAAGGCCAGTACGATGCGGCGGTCAAGCTCTATACGCAGGCCGAGGAACGCATCACCAATCCCGGCCTGGTCGCGTACAACAAGGGCGCTGCGCTCTACCGACTGGGCGACTTTCGCGCTGCCGAGGTCCATTATCGCCGTTGCCTGGAAGACGCCTCGGGCGAGCCGCGCGCCGCCATGCTTTACGACCTGGGCAACTGCCTGCTCCAGCAATCGCAGGGCTCCAATGCGGAGCTGCTCCGCGATGCAATGAAGTGCTATCTGCTGTGTCTACGCGAGGATGGCCTGGGGGACGAACTCAAGACAAACGCCCGGCACAACCTGGAACTGGCCAAGCTGCTCTGGATCAAGGCCAAGAATGCCCAGCCCAACAAGGACCCCGGCAAGAACCCCGACGATCCCAAGGAGACGCCACCGGAGCCAAAGAAGCAACCGGACGAGCCCAAGAACAACGGCAACGACACGAACCCCGGCACCGATCCGACACCCAAGGTGACCCCTCAGCCCGATCCAAGCAATCCGAACCAGACGCCGACCCCCACGCGCGAACCACCTCCGCCGGGTTCCGGAAATCTACCGCCGATTCCCGACAAGGACGAGCTAACGCGGATGCTGCCGGAGGACGCCGCAGCGCACCTGGCGCGTGCCGCCGAGCGAATTCTGCGCGAACGCAAGGAGCACCAGCAGAAGCTGGCGCCCGCGCCGTCGCGCGTCATGCCCGATTATTGACATCGCCCTCAATGCCACTATACGACACGCGGTTTAGGATGATCCCTGGCAAGGTGGGCCAGACACTCTTGTCTGGCCGGCCAGACAAGAGTGTCTGGCCCACCAAACACAATCATTCTCCACCGCGTGAAGTATAAAGCTTGTCGAGCGGAAGCAGGCGTGTGCCAGTGGCACGGACATTTCTGTCCGTGCGAACTTCCTGCCGCACGGACAGAAATGTCCGTGCCACTGAGAACCCGCCTTGAGTTCATGGTATTCGACGGAAGTTCGCAACGCATTGCTTGCTGGATGTGCACTCGATGTTCCGATTTCGGCCTCTTATCGTCCTGGTTCTGCTGATCGGGGCCGCGCGCGGTATCGCGCAGGGCAACGATCCCGACGAGCCACCGCTGGTGGGCCAGCCCGAGGACTTCAACGGTGCCGTGGGCGGGTCATTTCAGGTCAGCATGCGAGCGCGTCCCACGGAGCTGGAAGTGGGCGAACCGCTGACCCTCACGATTCGCATCAATGCCGTCGGCACCTGGAAAACGCCGCCGCGCCGTCCGCGCATCGCCAACCTGAAAGCCTTCAAGGAGCGATTCCAGATCGAGCGCATCGACAAGAAGAAGTTCGATCAGCCGAATCGCACGCCGGATCGGCAGACCTGGGAGTTCGACTACCAGCTGCGGCCGCTCAGCGAGTCGGTGAAGAGCGTGCCCAGCGTCCCGTTCGTGTACTACAAGCCGAGCAACAATTCCGTAGTACCTGGCCGTTACGAGCGCACGCTGGCCGACGGCATCCCGCTGACGGTGAAGCCGCGCGTGGAAAAGCCGGCCATTCCGGTTGCGCCCATCCAGGCGCCCGCTGCCGTCTTTCAGATTGCCCAGGGCCCGAGCGTGCTTCGCCACCAGAGCATCGCGCGGCAACCATCGGCGCCCATGTTCGCCATGCTTCTGCTGCTGCCCCCCGCGGTTTGTCTTGGGATCGTTGCATTCTGGCGTCGGCTCTATCCCGATGCTGCCCGCCGCGTGCGGATTCGACAGAGCCAGGCTGCCCGCCACGCGCTCCATGCGTTGCAGGCCCTCGGTCCGGTCAGTCTCGATCAACGGGCCTACCGCGTGGCGCACATCGCTGCCGGCTACCTGCAGCAACGCCTGGGAATGCCGGGCGTGGAGCCAACGCCCGCCGAGGTGGCGCTGTTCCTGCGCCAGCGCGCCGGCGCGCCTGATGCCCTGGCCGGCAAGGCTGCCGAGTTCTTCCGCGCCTGCGACGCCGCCCGCTTCGCTCCGGCCTCCTCGACCGGTGCGGACGAACTGGCCGCCACGGCCAAGGGGCTGATCCTGTCTCTGGAGACCGAGTCGTGGTCGGCGCAAGCGTCCTGATCGGCCTGGTTTTGAGCGTTACACCGGCGGAAGCTTCCCCGGACGAGCTGCGCGTCCAGGCCGAAGCTGCCTTCGAAGCCGGAGTGCAGCAGGTCGCCACAGCGCCCGACGAGGCGAGGCAGCATTTCGTCCGCGCCGCACGGCTCTACGACCAGCTCCGGACGCAAGGATCGGCGAATGCGGCGCTGTACTGCAATCTCGGCAATGCCTATTTCCTGGCCAACGATCTGCCGCACGCCATTCTCGCCTATCGCCAGGGTCTCCGCCTGGCTCCCAACGATCACGAGCTGCGCCGCAACCTGGCTTATGCGCGGGAAGAAGTGAAATTCCCCCCTCCTGGAGTGTTGGGACGGGCGCCGGTGGATCATCGCCCGCCCTGGCTGCCGCGTTTGCCGGCGTGGGCGCTATTCGCGGCCCTGGCGCTCTATAGCCTCGGCTGCCTGGCGGCGATGCGCTGGTGGATGGTGCGTCGCGGCCGCTGGCTCCTCGCCGCCGGCGGCGCCCTGGCGGGAGCGGGGCTCCTGCAAGGCGCCCTGCTCTACGAGATGCAGGAAGACCGACAGGTGCAACGCTATCCCCTGGTGGTGATTGCCGAGGACGGCGTGCTGATGCGCCGCGGCAACGGCCTGACGTATGAGGCTCGCTACCAGACGACGCTCAATCGCGGCGTCGAGGGACGGCTTCTGTTCCAGCGCGGCAACTGGGTCCAGATCGAACTGTCGGGGGGCGAAGTCGGTTGGGTGCCGCGCCAAATGGACAACAAGACGTACGTGCTGGTGGATGAGCCTGAACCGTCGCCGTGATTCAAGGAAATCGGTTCCTCACATTCAGCTTCTCTCGACTGACTCGCTGAGAATTCCAGCTGGTCACGCAATCCAGAGGTCGCTGCACGCCTGTTCGTAGCTCGGCCCCAGGTCGAGCGGAATGACGAGATCCGCGCTCAGCCATAAAGGCAGCGTCGGCAGCGCTTGCCCGATGGCCAGGGCATTGGACCAGGCCTCTAGCACGACCTGATTCTCCTTCTTGACCCAGCGACACGAGGCAGCGTAAAGGTGCGGCGGCTCGGTGCCCAGCGTCGGGTCGTTATGGCCCATCAGGGCCAGCAAGTCCGCGTAGAGATTGGATCGGCGCACGGTCACCAGGTCCACGATGCTGACGGCGACCCCTTTTTGGACCAGGGCCGCGCACTTGGCGACGAAAAGGCTGCGGTGTTCGGGTCGGTCCTTGTTTGCCGGGCTGACAATTTCGATGGCCGCGACCAGGAGGCGATGCCGTTTGGCGTCGTAGATGCGGATCTCGTACTCGTCGTAATCCGCCAGCGTCGTCTCGATGGCGACACTGGGTTGGGGCGGAGCCCAGATGGCGGTCGCCACGCCTTCATTCCCCCGGTCCGGCACGGTCTGCGGGGGCGGTTCGTCCGTTTCAAACGCCGCCACGTCGATTTCCACTTGCGAGCCGGAGTGAATGCGAGGGGCTGCTTCGTAGCCCGGTGGGAGTTTCTTGCGCAGGTGTTGTACAATGACCGCGGGCCATTGCCCGTGCAATTCTTCCCACGAGTGGGCATTGTCGAGAGGTGGGCGAAAATGATCGCGTAACGGCATTGGCGAGCCCTCCTCATCGTATTCTACCGATGAATCAACGGCGCACCTACGCGACTCGCCCTCAACCTCGTTAGAATTGCACCGTAAACTTCAAGAACGGCCCGTGCACCATGAAGTTGCTTTGGGACTCCACGGCGGAACGTACGAAAACCGCCGCGGTACCTTCCGTCTGTACGGTCGCGGGGTTCTCCACCTCGGTCAAAGTGAACCGATTGATGACCGAAAAATAGACAGCGGCCTGGTAGCCGAGCGCGCACGTGAGCGAACCGAAGTTGCCGAGCGGAAGCGTGTAGCTGGCTCCCAGTCGGGCATCGAGGGCCGGAATGACCTGGGTGGTGTCGGGCGTCGTAAAGAATTGCGTGTTCGGGACCAGCCCAGCCGCGGTGTTGATGGGCGAGATGGTGAAGAAATTGAGACGGCTGTGTCCCGTGCCGATCAAGGTCGCCGCGCCGAGTCCGCCCAGGAAGTCGAGTTTCCCGGCGACATAGTGCAGATCCAGGCCCAGGCGCGGCCCCACGCCCATGAACGACGATTGCGCGCCGTCGACAAAGGCAATCGAGGCGTCCGGGTTTGTGAAGGTGGTGGTCAGCGATTGGCGAATCGTCGCGCCCTGCAGGCCGGCAAACACTCGTAGTTGCACGTCCTGGCCGGAGGCGACCCACAGGCCGGCATCCAGATTGACGGCGTCGTAAGCAAAGTGTGCCAGCGAACTGGCGTTAGTGTAGGGGGGCGGCGGTCCGATCAGGAATTGCGGCGCCAGGGCCTGGGTCGGAAACGTCGCCGTTGCTGGAACGATCACCTGCACCTGCGTGGCAACACCGTTCACAAGGAGGGTCGCCATCCCAACCCCCGTGGTCGCCCCCTGCACCACCACGGGCGTGCCATTGCCCTGGGCCGACGCACGGTCGTCGGTGCTCAAATGAGTCCACGAGGCTTGCACGTCGCCGCCGGAGCCGAAGCGGTAGCGCGCCCCGATGTTGAACGCGGGCGAAAAGCCGGGACGGACCCGCTCGTCGGCCCAGTTCGGCGCGAGGAAGGGAAATGGATTGACCCGCGTCGCGTACACCAGATTGCCGCTGGAAGGCTGCAAGAAGAGCAGGTCGGCGCTCACCTCAAACCTCGCGGGCGACGCCAGGAGGCCGATCGTGAACTTCCCCACATCATTGGCGGACGGGCATTCGCCGACCTGGACCGGAGCACCGAAACCATCCGGGGCGCTCGGAGGATCCGCCGCGCGAAGATTACCGGCCGCCAGGAGTAGCGCCGCAACGGTCCATACAGTGGGGGCAATACGGATGGGAATCATTGCGGAACCCTCTCACAGCGATATCGATTCGAGGGGCGGAAACTGGTTGGCAATCTGGGCTGACTCGATGCGGTCTCAGCTGACAAACTGTGAGGCCCTTGCCGTTTCCTTCGTCAGATGCAGCGGCATTTCCGGAGAAATTCTCAACAATCATCCAGTTCGCCGCGCGCGTGACCTGGGTGACGTGGAGGGCGCGGTGCGCAACCACGAGCGTTGGGGATGCCGATTTCCGGTGAGGAGCGGGCAAGTCGCGCAGTTCCCCCAGCTTCTCCGCTTACTTCCCACTCGCCAGTCGCAATTGACACGTCTACTCGCGAGACTAGAATCCAGGAGCATTGGGATTGCGTCCCCTTCGTCTCATCGAGGAAAGCCGAACCGCTGTGTCCACACCTCCCGACAACTTTGAAGCTGCCCGCGCCGAAAAGCTGCACAAGATCGAACAACTGGGCATCGACCCCTGGGGCAGCCGCTTCGATGACTACCAGCCCATCGAGGCGATCCGGGCGCTGCCCGCGGACTTGGCGGATGACCAGCGGCCGACGGTGCGCGCCGCCGGGCGCATCGTGCTTCGCCGCGCGACCGGCAAGCTGCATTTCCTCGAGATCCGCGACTGGTCGGGCCATCGCATCCTTCGCAAGCGCACCAGCAAGGAGCACGCGGGTGAAGAAGTCGATGCCTGGTCCAGCTACATTCAGGTGGCCATCGGGCAGAAGCAGGTCGGCGAGCTGGCCTGGAACCTGGCCCAGGAACTGGACCTGGGCGATCTTCTCGGCGTCGACGGCAAGCTGGGCACGACGAAGACCGGCGAGGTCACCATCTGGGCGGAAAAGCTTCATTTCCTCGGCAAGTCGCTGTTGCCGCACCCGGACAAGGTGAAGGGCATCACGGACGAGGAGTACCTGCTTCGCCACCGCTATTTCGACCTGCTCTACAGCCCGGAGACGCTGGAACGGACGCTCAACCGCATCAAGATCGTCCGCACGATCCGCAACCATCTCGACAAGCAAGGCTTCGTCGAGGTGGAGACGCCGACGCTGCACGCCATTGCCGGCGGCGCGGCGGCCCGGCCGTTCATCACGCACCACAACACGCTCGACATCGACCTGTTCCTGCGCATCGCCCTGGAACTGCACCTGAAGCGCCTGCTGGTCGGCGGCATCGAGAAGGTCTACGAGATTGGCCGCGTCTTCCGCAACGAGGGCATCAGCCGCAAGCACAATCCCGAATTCACCATGATGGAGCTGTACCAGGCCTATGGCGACTACCGCTCCATGATGGACCTGACCGAGGGCATGATCGTCGCCTGCATCGATGGCCTGGGCAAGGGCCGGCAGCTCCAGTTCGGCGACGCGACGATCAATTTCGAGCCGCCCTGGCAGCGTCTGAGCTATGCCGAGGCATTCAAAGCGCACGTCGGCGTCGACATGGACGACAAGGCCGCAGTGGCGGAAGTGGCGCCCTCAAAGGGCGTCCGCACGCAGATCCTCAACGAGCAGAAGCAGCCGGTCGGAGCCAAGGACCACGACGTGATCGTCCACGAACTGTTCGAAACGTGCGTCGAGGACAAGCTGGAAGGACCGGTGTTCGTCCACGACTACCCCGCCGGCTTGTGTCCGCTGACCAAGCGCAAGCAGGGCAAGCCGCACATCGCCGAGCGCTTCGAGCTGTACGTCCGCGGCATGGAGCTGGCGAACGCGTATACCGAGCTGAACGACCCGATCACGCAGGAGCAGACGTTTCGCCAGCAGCTAGCGGGGCTGCCGGAAGAAGACTCGATGGCGAAGATGGACGAGGACTTCATCCGAGCCCTGCGCCACGGCATGCCGCCCGCGGGCGGACTGGGCGTGGGCATCGACCGGCTCGTCATGCTGCTGACAAACACGACGACGATCCGGGACGTGATCCTGTTTCCGCTGCTGCGTCCGGAACAAAAGTGATCCAACCTGGCGAGCGGGGGGCGTCAGCCCCCTGAGGATCGCCGAACCGATCGCCGAACCGATCGCTGAACTCAGGGGGCTGACGCCCCCCGCTCGCCAGTGTCATGGCCCTGTCATGGAAGACGAGGTGCGCGTTGTACAAACTGCTTCTCTGCTGGCGGTATCTCCTCACGCGCTACCTGGCGCTGGCCTGCATCATCAGCGTCATGCTTGGCGTGGCGACGCTCATCGTCGTCAACAGCGTCATGGGCGGCTTCAGCACCAAGCTGAAAGACCGGCTGCACGGTCTGCTGTCCGACGTGCTGGTCGAAGCCACGACCTACGACGGTTTCGCCGATCCCGATGAGAAGATGAAGCGCGTCAAGGATTCGGAGATTGGCCAATACGTCGAGGCGATGACTCCCACGGTGGAAATCTTCGCCATGATCCAGTTCCGCGTCCGCGGCGAGACGGTGACGCGGCCGGTTCATCTGATTGGCGTCGATCCGGTGGGCCGGGCCAGCATTGGCGGCTTCGCGGAACACCTGACGAACCCCGAAAATCGGGAGAATCCGTCGTTCCGGCTGCCCAAGGCCGCCGAATGGCGCTACCTGCAAAACCATCCGCCCGCGGCGCTGATGCAGCCATCGAACCGCCCCCTGGAGCCGGGCGAGATCCCGCCGCCGGACCCGGTGCCCAGCCAGCCAAAGATGCCGCGCGGCATCATCGTCGGCAATGCCATCGCCAGCTTTCGCGATCGGCACCCCGAGCCCGGCCAGCGCGCCCAGGACATCTACATCCTTCAGCCCGGCGACGACGTGGTCATCACCACCGTCAGCGGTCAGAAGTTGGCGCCCGTCGTCGATCGCTTTGTCGTCTGCGACTACTTCAAGTCGGAGATGAGCGAGTACGACGCCAACTATGTCTTTGTGCCGCTGGATTACCTCCAGCACCTGCGCACCATGGACAACCGCGCTACCAGCATTCAGATCAAGCTCAAGGACTATCGACACTCGAAAGAAGTGGTGACCTACCTGCAAAAGCACGTCTTTCCGCCTGGCAGCTACATGGTGCAGACGTGGGAGAGCAAGCAAGGCTCACTGCTGGCTGCCATCTCGATCGAGCGCGGCATCCTGAACCTGCTCCTGTTCCTCATCATCGGAGTGGCGGGCTTTGGCATCCTGGCCATCTTCTCGATGATCGTGGTGGAGAAGACGCGCGACATCGGCATCCTCAAGTCGCTGGGTGCGTCGAACAAGGGCGTGATGACGATCTTCCTGGGCTACGGCATGCTGCTGGGCTGCATCGGCGCCGGCCTGGGCACCGCGCTGGGTCTCACGATCACCACCTACATCAACGAGATCGAACGCTTCCTGGCCAACCTGACCGGCCAGGACATCTTCGATCGCACGGTGTACTACTTCGACAAGATTCCGACCGATATCCAGCCGACGAGCGTCCTCCTGGTCAACGCCGGCGCCCTGGCCATCGCGGTGCTGGCCAGCGTGCTGCCGGCCCTGCGGGCGGCCCTGCTGCATCCGGTGCGGGCGCTGCGATACGAGTAAGAGAGATTCACCACGGAGGGCACAGAGGGCACAAAGCAAACACAAAGGAAGGCGAGAGGAGATCTGATGGACAATACCTGAATGGCGCGAGGCGTGAGTTTGCTCTTTGTGTTTCCTTGGTGTCCTCTGTGCCCTCCGTGGTGAATTCCCATGCTGCTAACCGCCATCGACCTGCACAAGACCTATCGCAAGAACGCCGAGAAGGTGCGCGTGCTGCGCGGCCTCGACCTGGAGGTCCATCCGGGCGAGTTCCTTGGCATCACCGGCTTCTCCGGCTCCGGCAAGAGCACGCTGCTGCATCTGCTCGGCACGCTCGACAAGCCGGACCAGGGCGAGATCCTCCTGGAAGGCCGGCGCATCGATCACTTGCCCAACGCGGAGCGCGATCGCCTGCGCAATCAGACGTTCGGCTTCATCTTCCAGTTCTATCACTTGCTGCCGGAGTTCACGACGCTCAACAACGTGCTGATGCCGCAGATGATCGGCCATTCCGTGCTCGGCTGGCTCCTGAATCGCCGTGAGATGCGGCGCCGCGCCGAGGAGATGCTGGACCGCGTCGGCCTGAGCCACCGGTTGAAGCACCGTCCGGTCGAGCTGTCCGGCGGCGAGATGCAGCGTGCCGCGGTGGCGCGGGCGCTCATCAACCGGCCGCGCGTGCTGCTCGCCGACGAGCCGACCGGCAACCTCGACACCGCCACCGGCGCCGAGGTCATCCGCTTGCTCCGCGAACTGAATCGACAAGATGGGCTGACCATCGTCATGGTGACACATAACCTCGACATCCTCTCCGAAACCGACCGCGTGGTCCGCCTGGTCGAAGGCCGCGTCGAGAATCCGACGCCGGGGCTGGTGGCGGTGTAGCGCTGAACTGACCGGCGAGCGGGGGCGGGGGGGCCCCCACGGCACACCCCCGGGCCCCCCCCGCCCCCCCCGGGGGGACCCCCCCCCCCCCCCCCCGAGCCGGGAGC
>JAIEMG010000034.1 GCA_019752375.1 Gemmataceae bacterium
TAGGACGGATTTCCAATCCGTCCAGAGAAAACCGGACGGATTGGAAATCCGTCCTACAGGAATTGCACAAGTGATTCATGCGCGGATCCTAAGGCGACCGGCTCAAGACTTGACCAAGTCTTTCACGATTGCGCCTTGCTCTTTGCCCTGGCGAACCAACAGACGGTCCGCCCGACGGAGATCCTCGTGCTCCAGAGCCAACACCCGGTCTGAGAAGGCTTGAAGATACCGGTCGAGATGTTTTTCCAGCCGCTTGCCTCCCGTGCTCTGCAATGGCTCGAACAAACTTCGGAAAGCAGCGTTGAACTTTTCGAGGTCGCTGGCAACATTCTCAGAAAGTTGCTTGTCCGCATCCTTGAAGGATTGCAAGCATTCATAGATGACGAGGTCTTTTTCCGCGCTTGTCCAATTTAGATTGGTCGCCGCGGCAAGACCCGAAAGAAACCGGTTTGAGGCTTCTGACAGATCAGCAAGATCGTCGCTCAAGGCGGGAGAATGATTGACGACATGTATGTTGATCTGCTCTGCGATCGGCTTTGTCAGGTTGATCTCGTGCAACAAAGCGTCGCGAGCCGTAAAGCCAGACGGGCAGTCGCGCGGTTCAAGAACCTCTACGTGGAGCTGCCTTTGCAAGGAAGGGCAACCGTTCATGAAGAGCCTCAATTGATCGTGAATTCGTCCGTGGAGGGAGACTTGCAAAGCCAAGATAGGAAAACGGCGAAGCGATTCAAGGGATAGACGACGCCCGCTGCATCTTCATCGAACCTCCGCGAGAGGCTCAAGGCCGTGAGATCGCAGGTTCGAGGTGTTGCCTCTCGCTATCATCGCGCCTGCAAGGAAATGACAGCAAGTCGATCATGGGCCGCGTTGCAGATGATCGGATAACTGCCGCGCTTCCCTGTGCGCGGGATTGTGCTGCAGGGCCTGGCGCGCATGGGCCAGCGCCTGCGGCAGGTCGGTCCTGGCTTGATAGGCGACGGCCAGGTTGTAGTGAGCCGTTGCAGGGTCAGCGCCGTGGGCAAGCGCCTGCTGAAAATCGGCAATGGCGTCCGTGAGGCGGCCAGCTTGAAAGTGCAGCAATCCGCGGTTCAACCAGGCGCCCGAGAGCATTGGCTGTAATTGAATCGCGCGGTCAAAGTCCGCCAGGGCGCGGTCCAGCTCCGTCATCGCCTGGTATGCCAGCGCCCGGTTGTAGTGACACTCGGCCCGCTCCGGGGCCAAGGCGATGCAGACACGGAACGCGCTGACCGCGTCGGCGTACTTCTGAAGGCGATGGGCACATGTGCCCTGGTAGAAGTTGGGCCAGAAGCCTTGCGGCTCCAGCTGCACCGCGCGATCGAAGGCGGCTCTGGCTTCGGCAAGGTTCCCGGCACGGAGTGCGGCACGACCAACGGCGCCATGCTCCCACGCCGTGCGCGGCGCCATTCGGGCCGCGCTGGCGGCCGCGGCACGCGCCAGCGCCGTGTCGCCCAGCACTTCCGCATGCCGCTGTCGCTCGCGGTACAGGATGGCGCTGGCGCCAAACAGGTTCTCCGCCTCGTCGAGGATTCGCAGCGATTCTTGCGTTGCCGCCTTGGACGGTTCCGTGAGCGCCAGGCGGTTGCGCATATCGGCGGCGATGATCGCCACGTCCAGCAGATCGGCCGACACGGGAGCATTGGAATGCTCGGCCGCATGGCGGACCACGTCGATGCGCACATCCCAGATCGCCCGGCAGGCGGTATCCAGGCTGCGCATTGTCTGCGGAGTCAGCGCCTCGGCAACCGACAGCAAGCGAATTTGCTCGGCCAGGGCGTGCAGGTCGCGGAGTCGCTGCGCCCGGCGAACGCGCTCCAGCTGGCCGTCGAAGGCAGCGACGAGGTCGGCGTGGCCGGGCAACTCCTGGGCGGCTTCGCGGCCGCGTTGGAGCGTGCGGGCGGCCTCGCCATATTCGTGCTGCTGAATGCGATGCTGTCCCTCGGCCAGCAAGGATTGGGCTTCTATCGCACGTCGGTCGTATTGCCGCCAGGCGGCCGTGATGCCAGCGCCCAAGCCCGTCAGGAGGGTCAGACCAAGGAGGACGCGGCGAACGGCGTGCGGTGAGCGGGCACGCCACTTGCGCCAGCGCTCGGCCGGGCTGCGATTGGCGACGCCTTGCAGCGGCTTATCGTTCAAGTGATAGCGCAAGTCGGCGGCCAGGGCGCCGGCCGTGGGATAGCGTTTCGCCGGATCGCACTGGAGGCAGCGCGCCAGAATGTCCGCCAGACCGATGCTCACGCGCGGGTTGCGCCGGCGCAGATCGGCAACGGGTTCAGTCGGCGCGGGCACCGCGCCACCCAGAGCTTCGTAAAGCGAGAGCCCCAGCGAGAAGACGTCCGACCGGCCGTCCACCGGCACGGGGATCGGCTTCCCTTCGGTGACCGCGTCGGCCACTTGCTGTTGTTCGGGAGACATGAAGTCGGGGGTGCCGCCAAACCACTCGGGCTCCGGCCCGCCGGGGCGCATCGGCCCCCGCGCCAGGTGAAAGTCGAGGAGCATCGGTTGGCCGTCCGCGGCGAGCAAGACATTGGAGGGTTTCAAGTCCAGGTGCAGCAAATCGCGTTCATGGGCGTACTGAAGGGCATCGGCCAGGCACGCGCCGATCCAGCAGACCGCCTGGACATATGATGCCGCGGCCAGGAACTGGCGTGCCCAGCCGCGGATGGGCAGCGGCACCAGGCTGCCGGTCTGCGCGCGGTCGAGTTCCATCAGCAGATCTCTTCCCGTCCGTTGAGCCGGCGGTATTTTCGCGAGGGAATCGATCACCGTATCGAGGGTGGCGCCGCCAAAGTAAGGCATGCAGATGACGCGCAAGTGGCGATGAGGATCGTCGTAGGCGGTGTAGAGCGGCACGACGTGGGTGTGCTGGAGTCGCGCCAGCGACAGGTGCTCCTCGCCTTCGCAAGGCGTCACCTTGAGAACGACGGGACGGTCCGACAGGTCTCCCTGCATGGCCAGGAAAACCCGCCCGGCAGCGCCGCGGCCCAACTCCGCCAGGAGTCGCGCGTCGCCCAGTGACTGGCCAATCGCCGGGAAGTCCGGCTGCGTCGTGGACGGGCGAAAGAGACGCTGGCAGTCGAGGACGACCTCCAGCTGAGTCTTCCACTGGGGAAAGCGGCGGAGGTACTCGTCGGACGTGACCTCCTGGCCGTGTTCCTCGCGTTGACAGATCTCCTCGCACACGAGCTGCATCGCCGCTTCGGGATGGTCGAAGAGTTGTGGATGGCGGGCCAGGTACTCCTCCGCCACGGGACTTTCGCCCTGGGCCCAGCGGCGCGCCATCTCCTGGACGAGCAACTCCGCAAGCGCGTCGGCATCATTCGGGTGGGCGGCGGATGGGGGGAGGGCGGAGCGCACGGAAGCCCGGAACGCAACCAGGGAGGAAGGGGAATCGGCCATCGCACGGACCTCGCGGCTACGGATCAGCTGCCAGGCGGCGCGCCAGGTCGTAGAGGATGCGGCGAACACTGCTGGGGTGCAGACCGGTCCGCTCGGCAATCTCGGCCAAGGAGCAGCCCTGACGCTTGAGCTGGAGCAATTCGCGATGGGCCGGCGGGCAGAGCGTCACCATGCGATCCCACAGCTCCTCGGCCTGGACGAGCTCGCCGGGGGTGTCCACGTCGTCGGGGATCAGCGCTTCATCGCTGAGTGGTTGCTGGCGCTGGACCGCTGCGCGGTTTTGTCGGGCTCGGTCGATGAAGCGATTGCGCGTCGCCTTGACGAGGAACGCGCGGAGCTGGACCGACGTGCTGAATCGCCAACCGCCTTCGCGAAAGCCACGCAGCACGTCGGCCCAGACCGATTGCACGACGTCGACGGAGTCGAACTTGGAGCGCATCGGCGGCGGCAACATGCGCCGCACAATGACGCGCAGGTACGGCTCGTAGGCGCGGAACACCTCCTCGGCGGCCGCATCGTCGCCGGTGCACAGCTTGTCAAGCAGGTTATCGAGAGCGTCGATGCTCATAACGCGTCTATGCGTCGCTCAGACCCAGGGACCAGGGAAGCGTGACGTCCTCGGCATTCATGGCCTGCGCCAGCGTGACCTGCGCCTTCCGAGCCTGCCGACGCCGATATTCCATCGCCAGGCCGGCGACTACTGCCGCCAGCACCCAGGGCGCGACGCCCATGCCCGCGAGCCGGCCGATCATCTGTTGCACGCCGGCAAACTGGTCGAGGAACCGCGCCAGCGCCACTTCCAGGGCAGTCGTGTCAAACGCTGACGCCCCGGCCAGCGCGTCCACGGATTCAAGCGACCAGGCGCTCTCGACGCGTTGCGATTCGCTGCTGCTCTCGGCTTGCGCTTCTTCCGTTGCCGAAGCGTGGAAGTACGCCTCGCCCCGGCTCCACGCACCATTGGAACGTATGTGCCCAACCGCTTCGCCTTCGGTTGCTAAGCTGGCGATCGCCAGCGGCGTTTGCGCGTCCGAGAGGTCGTCCGGCTCGGCGGGCGCCAGGGCGTGTGCTTCCTCGGCGTCGCTGAGCAGTTCCCGCCCGATGGCCGAGCTCGTTTGTAGCAGGATTCGCGCCTGACCGGCCACGTCGGCTGCGACAAGCATGGGCGCGTTGCTCTGCACACTTAACGATTGCTCATTGCTGGCCGGCGTCGTCGTGACCGTGTAAATCAGGCTTCCGTCAATGCCCGCATCGGTGGTCACTGGCGTCACGATCGGCTGCGTTACTTCCAGGACGACCGGATCGACCGCGGGGGGCACAACGTCTACCACAGGATCGACGATCGGGTCGATGACCGTGACCACCGGTGGAATGACGTCCACCACGGGATCGATGATGGCTACAACGGGCGGGACAATCGGGGTCGCCACGGGATCCACGATTTCAACGATGGGATCCATGACGTCAACGACCGGCGGAACGATCGGATCGACGACGTGGTCGATCACGGGATCCAAAACGTCGTTCAGGATTGGATCGACGATTTGGTCGACGACGGGGACGACTTGATCCACGATGGGTTCGACGAGGCCCTCGATAACAGGAACTACCACGGGATCGAGGACAGGCTCCCATACGTCGTTTACGACCGGCGCGACAACTTGCTCCAACACGGGATCGACGATCTGGTCGACGACGGGGACAACGAGTTGATCCACGATGGGTTCGACGACGCGATCGAGGATCGGCGTGGCAGCTTGCTCCACCACTGGCACGACGACTTGGTTTACGATGGGTTCGACGACGCCATCAATGACGGGAGCCACTACTTGGTCCACAACCGGCGCCACGACCTGATCCAGTAGGGGATTCAGAACCGGCTCGACGACCTGGTCCACGACCGGTTCGACGACGCCATCGAGGATCGGTGTGACCACTTGATCGAGCACCGGAGCCACGACCGGCTCGACCACCTGATCGATGACCGGTGCAAGCACATCACCAACAACCGGTGTAATGATTTGTTCCAGCACCGGCTCAACGACCTGGTCGAGCACCGGAGCCACGACTTGAACAACGACCGGCTCCACCGCTTGATCGACAACGGCAGCGGCCGTGTCTTGCACGACACTGGTCACGATCGAAAGGACCTGGGTGGGTGCCGCATCGACGGTCGAAGGCGCATCCGTGGGGAGCGGACTGCTCAGGGGGGCGGTCACTTCGCTGACAACCGGCGTGATCGCGGTCACCACGGGGGAAAGGGCGGGAACCAGCGCAGGCGCGGTCAACGGCGGCGGCACGAGTGCCGGCAGGGTTGGCAGCAGGCTGAATCCGCTCATGACACAACGGTCTTCAAGCGTTTCCAGCCTCAGTTGGGGCCGGAGCGGAGGGAATTGCTTCGCCAGTCGCTTCTTCATGGAACGTGTCCCCTGGAAAAGGGCCGGGGCGTCGCTGCCGACGGCGTAGCCTTGGGCGCCAGTCTGGGGTCAGTGCCTTTAAGGGTCGCACTGGCCGAACGGTTGCGGCTTGCGATGCAAATCCTGTACCTGAGCTGTGCCGCGATCCAGAATCCGACCAATCAAACTGGCGACGCCGAATCGTTCGTCCGTGAGCACCATAGACCCCAGCTGCCAACCGGGCAGAGGAAGGATCGAGAGAAGGTGTTTGCGTGAAAGAAAGCACCCTCGAATCCCGCGGGATCCTCGAAGGCGCCGTTGCCGTGAGGGGAATCCACCCGCCATCCTGGTTTTTGGTGGCAGTCTGGGCACAAGTGGGAAGCTACCCAACTTTGGTCCGGTTGGGAGAAAAAGTCAAGCGAACTTGGCCGGTTTCACCAGCCGGGGTCTGGAGTGGTAAGGACGGTCTCCAGCTGTCGCTGCTCCAAGGGCCGCATCCAGCGACCGCCCAGGAACCAGCTGTATGGCCCCGCCGGACGCAGGTGAATCACTCGCAGCAGCGGCGTCCGCCAGCCAGGGATGGGGAATTGCAGCATCACCGTCAGGACACGGTCCGGTTCCATCGGCGGTCCCATCACCAGCAGTCCACACCCGCTTAGCGAAATGTTGTGGACGACGGCGGTGTGCGAAGTGCCGCGCGGCAACGCGACCGGGCGACAGAATGCGGGCAGCTGACAGGAGTAACGAGTCGTCGCCCGCGTATCGCGCAAACCCAGCAACGAGAGCACTCGTCGGAACAGGACCTGCGATTGCCCCCGGCCAAAGGCGTGCCGCGAGCGGTCGGGCATTCGTGCCAAGCATGCATTCGGAACCTGCAGCCGTTCCCTGTCGTTCATCGGTCGACTCGAATGGGGTTTTTGGAGCAATTCTTGCTGATGGTTAAGCCGCAACCCTCGTGGCGGCGGACCTCCAGGTCTGCCGGCATGGCCTCCACGGGCGCCTTCTCCACTCGTCATGCGGGTCGGGCAATCGAACTCTGTCAGGAGAAACGAAATCGAGTCAGGCCGGCGCGCGCCTACCTCCACGATCTTCCGTTCTCTCACATGTGGAGGCTGGTTGTTCCCCGGACCCGCTCGTCCCAGTGGCTACGCTGGGGCACCACAATTTGAGAATGGCGTATTACCTGTTGGGGCTGGAGGCGGACTGTGTCCATCATGTCATTGCACGAAAACGTCCATGAGCGCCGCGCGTTCTCGCGCGTGCCGTGCCAGCTCACGCTGTTCGTGGGTAGGTACTCCTGGTCTACCCCCGTTTCCACACTCACTGCGGAGCGAATCGAGTTTCATCACAGCGCCTCCCTGACGCCCGGCACCGACGTGCGCCTGGAGTTGCACAACCGGGAGCAGGGCATGTGGCTCTTGAAGACGGCGCGCATCTTCCATGCCGCGCTCCGATCCGATGGCCGCTGGCTCATCAGCGCCACCTTCCTTCGCCACCTGTCCAACGACGAGCTGAGTAGGTTAGTGGGCTCGTAGCACGGTCGAAAATCGCTCTGATGCCGGCATGACCCCAGGAGGAAGGATGCTACGGTCCGAGATTTGCATCGTACTCAGCGGTGCGATCTCGCGAGCCTGGCGATTCTTCAACGTGTGGGGTGAGTCATGCGTCTCATTTCCTTTCTTTTGCTGCTTGTGCTGGCCGGAGCGACGGCCCTGTTTGCGATGCAGAACAACGAGAACATCTTCGTCCATTTCTTCAACTGGGGTCTGACCGCATCCCTCGCGGCCCTCATCGGCGTCGCCTACCTGCTCGGCATGCTCAGCGGTTGGTCCGTTCTTGGCGTCGTACGCCGATCAATCGCGCGCCTGGCGGACCCACCGGAACATCGGCCTTAACACTCGAGCGCCGCTTTGCACTTCAGCCTTGAGGAGTAATGACGAATGACGAAGGACGAATGTCTAATGAATGACCAATGCCCAATGACGAAGGAGCACTGCTACCTTGTACGTCCGCTTCGGGAAACTGCCTGAGTGGCTGGGGATTGGGCCCTTCGTCATTGATTAGACATTAGGAATTAGGCATTTACGCGGCAGGTCCGACAAATGCTGGGCGTGACGTCGCATCCACGTCGGACGGACTGCGCGACTGCGCGATTCGCTTCAATTTCTACTGGCGATTCCTCATCTCCTCCCGTAACATATCTCTAGCCTCAACTTCGCCTTTGCTCGCAATGAAACCTGCCAGGTGCCCGGACGATCGGGCACGGTTACGAAACTAGCCTTCCGGATCCCAGGCGTTCTCTCCCACCTTCGCCGTCCTCCGGCGATTTCCGGCTGGCGCTTCGAGGATTGGCATGCAACGATCCTACCTTCCCTTCCTGGCGACTGTCTGCCTCCTGTCCCTTGGCCATCGCGCCTCCGCGGCCGATGCCGACGCAGCGGGTATTGCTTTTTTTGAAGCGAAGATTCGGCCCGTGCTGGTCGATCAGTGTTATTCGTGCCACTCGGACGTCAAGCAGCGCGGCGGCTTGCGGCTGGACACGCGGGCTGCTCTCCTCAAAGGGGGAGATAGCGGTGCGGTCGTCCTCGCCGGCAAGCCCAATGAAAGCTTGCTCCTCAAGGCCCTGCGCCACGACGGCGTCAAGATGCCGCCCAAGAACAAGCTGGCAGCCAACGTGATTGCGGACTTCGCCAAGTGGATCGAGATGGGAATCCCCGATCCGCGCGACGGCACCGCCATCGTGGCTGCCCAGATCGATTTCACCAAGGCGCGGCAGTTCTGGTCGTTTCAAACTCCGCGGGCCGTCGAGCTGCCCAAGGTGCAAAACCCTGGCGCGGCCAGGAACGGCATCGATCACTTCATCCTGGCGAAGCTGGATTCCGCCAAGCTTCAGCCCGTCAAGTCCGCGGACAAACGCGCCCTCATCCGACGGGCCACCTACGACCTGATCGGTTTGCCTGCAACGCCCGAGGAAGTGGAAGAATTCCTGAAGGACGATTCGCCGCGCGCCTTCGAAAAGGTCATCGATCGCCTGTTGGCCTCCCCGCACTACGGCGAACGCTGGGCACGCCATTGGCTCGACGTGGCCCGCTATGCGGAGGACCAGGCCCACACTTTTGGCGTCGAGCCGAACACCAGCGCCTGGCGCTACCGCGACTGGGTGGTGCAGGCCCTCAACCAGGACATGCCCTACGACCGCTTCGTCAAGCTACAGATTGCGGCCGACCTGATCGAGACGGATGAAGCGGAACGGCTCAAACATCTGCCCGCGCTGGGCTTCATCGGCCTGGGCGCGCAGTACTACAAGAACACCGATGCCGCCAAGGCAGCGGCCGACGAACTGGACGATCGCGTCGATACCCTGAGCCGGGCATTTCTCGGGCTCACGGTGTCCTGTGCCCGCTGCCACGATCACAAGTTCGATCCCATCCCGACGCAGGATTACTACTCGCTGGCGGGTGTCTTCCAGAGCACGCGCCTGGCCAACCTACCGCTTGCCCCGGCCGCGGAGGTACGTGTCTATCAAGAGGCGCTGAAGCAGGCGCGTGAAGTCGAAGGGAAGTTCAAGGCGTTCGTCCGCGCCGAGCGGACCATCGTGAACGAATCGCAAGCGGCGGAGATCGCCCGCTACATGCAGGCGGTCCGCAAGTATCAGGCCAGGCGCCTGGAGCAGCCGAAATGGTCGGTCGCCGAGCAGGCGAAGCAAGACAACCTGCAAACCGCTGCGCTGGATCGCTGGGTGAAGTACCTCAGCGGCAATCCCAAGGTCGCTGCCCTGAACGCCTGGCGCGAACTGCCGCAACCCGCCACGCCGGCCGGTAAAGAAGAGACCGGCATCACCGCGGCCGAATCCTTCCAGAAGTTCGTGCAAGCCAGCCTGGTGCAACAGGCGAAAGGGAAAATCGATAAAGATGGCGCCGCCTTGCTGCAAGTCCTGTTCGGCGACAATGGCGTGTTCGTCGTGAACGACCAGGAGTTGAAAGCCCGGTTGCCCGCGGAGAAGCGGCAACAGTTCGTTCAGATGGAACAGGACCTGGCGAAGCTCCGCAAGGAAGCGCCGGAGAAAATCGGCGCTCGCTTCGCACTTGCTCACGCCCTGGTGGAAGCGGCTCCGACCGACATGAAGGTCTTCGTTCGCGGCAACCCGGCCAAGCTGGGCGAAGTGGCTCCGCGCCGCTTCCTGCGCATCCTGGCCGGCGACACCCCGACTGCTTTCAGCCGCGGCAGTGGTCGACTGGACCTGGCCGAGGCGATTACCAGCAAGGACAACCCGTTGACGGCCCGCGTCCTGGTCAATCGCCTTTGGCAGCAGCACTTTGGCCGGGGCATTGTCGGCACGCCTAGCAACTTCGGCCAGCTCGGCGAGCGGCCCACGCATCCGGAACTGCTCGACTATCTCGCTTGCCGATTTGTCGCGTCCGGCTGGTCGATCAAGGCCCTGCACCGCGACCTGATGCTATCCGGCACGTATCAGCTCTCCAGCGCCGCAGACGAGCGCAACCTGGCCAGCGACGCCGACAACCGCAACCTCTGGCGAATGAACCGCCGCCGCCTGGACATTGAAGCCTGGCGGGATGCCATCCTCGCGGTCTCCGGCAAGCTCGATCGGACCATGGGCGGCGCCTCGCTCGACCTCGCCGCGGGTGAAAACCGCCGACGCACGGTTTACGGCAAGGTCAGCCGGCACGAACTGAACGCCTTGCTCCGCCTGTTCGACTTCCCGGACGCCAACATCACCAGCGAGACGCGGATCGAAACGACCGTGCCGCAACAGCAGCTCTTCGTGCTCAATAGCGCGTTCGTCGTCGACCATGCCAAGGCCTTCGCGGCCCGGATGCAAGCCGAGTCGAAGGACGACGCCAGCCGCGTGCAGCGCGGCTACCTCCTCGCCTACGGCCGGGCCGCCACCGGTGCGGAGGTCGAGCGGGTGCTTCGCTATGTCGGTATGGAAGACAGTGCCGACGAGAAAGCCAAAAATAAGCTGACCCGCTGGGAGCGTTTCGCCCAGGCGCTGCTGGGCAGCAACGAATTCCTTTACATCGATTGAGGATCCAATGGCGGTCAGGGTAGTCTGTAGTAATCTCGGCGAGCGGGGCGTGTGGTAACCCCCCGTGTTACAAACCAACCCGGGGGGGACACCCCCCCCCCCCCCCCGCTAAAAC
>JAIEMG010000227.1 GCA_019752375.1 Gemmataceae bacterium
GGCGGGAAATTCCAAGTACGCAATAACACCCTCGTGACCGGGCTCTGCCCGGTCACGCACTGCCCGCGAGGCTCTGCCTCGCGAAATTCTCCACGCACGCGTTTCCTGATTTCGCATCGGTCAATGTCGCGAGGCAGAGCCTCGCGGGCAGTGCGTGACCGGACCGAGTCCGGTCACGAGGTTTTGATAACGATGCGAGAGACAACGAGTGCGGAAAGTATGGTCCTGGGGCCGTCAGCGATCGGCCACCGGCCTGTGCCGGGACCAATCGCTGACGGTATGGATTCTCGTTTTCGTCACGGACCGGTCAGGTCGCGGCTGACGACGTTCATGGCGTCAGGATTCGGTCCCGGGCACAGGTGCAGATGATCGCGGTCAATGTAGATCACCTCGGCCCGCCGCTTCACGCACCGGAACGGGAAGGGATAGCCTGATTCAAGGGTCTCCGTGTAGAAGACCGTGCACTTCCAGTGGCAGTGGTGGAGCTGGGCCGGTCCGATCAGCGGGTAGAAGCGGCCTGGATCGATGCGGTCGACGAGCCGTTCGACCACGATCTCGATGTCGTCGCGGAATTCCTCGCTGAAGTACGGCACGCCTCGCTTGACGCGCGGCATGGCGCGGAGGATGGTGGCCTCATCCGGCGGATCCTCGCAGATGGGCGGCGGGAACCCCGGCCGAATGGGCGGCAAGATCGGCGTGCGGAAGTCATTCTTCCAGCAGTACTTGTCTTCCATGCGCTCCGTCACCCAGGGCGGCACCGGAACGGGCGTGAAAAAGCCCATGGAAAACGGGTTCGGCGTGAGGAAGCAGCCGCTGAGCGTCAGCGGCACCAGCAGCGCCGCAGAGAGCAGCGCAAATCGCACCTTGCCCATTTCCCCCTCCCCTTCCTCTGGGAGCCCACGGCCCCGCTTTGCGTGTCTTCGCCCACTTCTCCACCGCGATCCGGCATCGGTCAAAGACCGATTCCCGATCCTTGGGAAGTATCGGAACGCGCCGCGGGTGACTTTAGCGGATCGTCGGGAAACGCCGGCTCTACGGGATGCAGCGATCTTGCCGGAATTACAGGAGGAAAGTTCACGCTTCAAGTCGGCACGACCGGGCCCAGGTCACTTGGCTTCCACGGGCCTCCCGACGTATTGGCCGCGGAAGAAGAGCGAACAGAAGCTCAAGGACCTGGTGCGAGCGAAGACGAAGCGTAACCACGGCCGCAGTCTGCAAGCGATCGTTGCCGATTCGAACCGGACGTTGCGTGGCTGGTTCGGCGACTTCCAACACAGTTATCGCACCACGTTCTGCTTTGTAGAAAACCCTGGTTTGACGGAGGTCCCTCGTTACCGGGCTCAGCCCGGTAACGAGGGCGAGGTTTTCTACAAAGCAACCATGTTCCCGTCCCTGGACAGTTGGATTCGTATGTGTCTGCGCAGCATCTCGCGTAAGCGTGCGGGTCGGACCGGCCGCGGCCGCGGGTGTGATCATCAGCGCTGGACCAATGCGTTCTTTGCCGAGCAAGGGCTGTACCGTCTGGTGACGGCTCATGCGATGGCGAGTCCATCCCCTCGAGGGTGAACCATCGAACGGAGAGCCGGATGCGGGAAAACCGCCTGTCCGGACCTGTGCGACATGATACCTCCTTTGTCACACGGTTGATGGCCCGTGATGTAGCACGAGTTGTTAGCTCGTGATCGGCTTTCGTTTGTTATTGGAGTCGGACTTCTACTTAACCACGTGAAAACCGGCTACCGATCGAATTCTGCTCTCTGCCACCACTTGCAAGGTGGTGGCAGACGAGAGCCCGCTGAAGCCGGCAAGCCAGCGCGATTCGAGTTTGCCGGTATCTTGTCAGCTGCGCACGCAGGGCCGGCGAACGCATGGATTTCGGTTGCTTTGCAGCGCCGCCACTCATATTTCTGACTCAGACTGGATCGTCGCTTTCCCTGTGGAGGTACGGCTCATGCGACCGCATGCACTGCTCGTCGTCGTTGCGGGCCTCCTCGTCGCCGCTGATGCCAAGGACGACACGCCAAAGGAAGTCGAAAAGTTGACGCGCACGCTGAACGAAGCGTTTGTGAAGCAGGATGCCGACACCATCAAACGTATGATCACCGATGACCACACGACCATCCTCGGCAACGGCGTGCGCCTCACGCGGGCCGAGCAACTCAAATCGCTCGCCGACCTGAAACTCGCCACGTATACGATGGAAGAGGCCAAGGTCACCCAACCGCTCAAGGACGTCGCGGTGTTGACTTACAAGGGCATGCAGAAGGGCTCCTACAAGGGCAAGGATTTCTCGCGCACGATCGCCGTCACGTCGGTCTGGGTCCGCCAGGACGGCAAGTGGCTGGAGGCGGCGTACCAGGAAACACCTATCGAGAAGTAAACACGATCGGCACCAGGGAGTCGTTGAATGAGCCAGTACTGCTACGTCATCGTCAATAACGGCGGCTACAGCTGGGCCGTGCGCGGCCCCGGCGAACTCGAACCGGGGCGCGACACGCAGGCCACCATGCTGCCGCAACTCTTGCAGGAGGGCTGGATCCCGGTCCGCGAAGCACCGATGGGCGGCGGCACTTCGCAGGTCGCTCACGTCATCGTCCTTCTGGAAAAGCCGGACAAGCCGGAGAAGGTCGAAAAAGCGAAGCCGGTTCGCGCATCCAAGCCGGGCAAATAGAGTTCGTCATGCGTTCGTTCGGCAGCGATGGACCAATGCTTCGCTGTGTTCCCAAGCGCGCCAGGCATGAGATTGCTTCCCTCCAGGTGAGTCATCACGCCACCACCAACGGCTTGGCGGGGTGAGCCTGCCATTTTGCGCGACCATCACGCCCGGCCAACCCATTGGCGGGGTTGGCACTTTCTGCCTTGACCGCTCGTCTGCATGGCCAAGTTGCAGTCGTACCCCACCTCGCTTACCATAGCACGACCTCCCCATCCGCCATCCGCGAGGACACGATGATGACGCGGCGTTCCCTGCTCGTCGGCCTGATTGGTTGCTCCGTCATTTTCCTCTGCGTCATGAGTCCCAATCGTGCAGCTCCGGAGCCTGCGAAGCAGGAAATCCACGGGCCGTTCTCGCCCGAAGAGGCGCTCAAGCTCTTCAAGCTGCCCGAGGGATTGCGCGTCGAGCTAGTCGCCGCCGAGCCGGATGTGCAGAGCCCCGTCGCCATGCAGTTCGACGAGGACGGACGCATGTGGGTCGTCGAAATGCTGGACTATCCCAACGGGCCGGAGAAAGGAAAGCCGGGCGAAGGCCGCATCAAGATCCTGGAAGACAAGGACGGCAGCGGCCGCTTCAAGGTCAAATCGGTCTTCGCCGATCAACTTCTGTTCGCCAATGGCGTCATGCCCTGGAAGGGTGGCGTCATCGTCACGCAGGCGCCGAGTATCCTGTACATGAAGGACACCAAGGGCACCGGCAAGGCCGACGTGCGCGAGAATCTCTACGAGGGCTTTGCCGCCCAGAACCCGCAGCTCCGCGTCAGCCATCCCAACCTTGGCATCGACAACTGGGTCTACGTCGCCAACGGCCTGCGCGGCGGCGAGGTCAAGCGCAGCGGACAGGACAAGGCGCCGATCAACATCAGCGGCCGCGATTTTCGCTTTGACTTGATCCGCGGTCGGGAGGAAGCGATCACCGGCATGGGCCAGTACGGCAACACGTTCGACGAGTGGGGCCGGCGCTTCGTCTGCACTAACCGCAACCAGTGGGTTCACATGGTGCTGCCGGAGCACTACGTCCGGCGCAATCCCTACCTGGCCGTGCCGCCGCCGCACAAGGACAACCAGGGCCCCGGCGGCGCCACCAGGATCTTCCCGATCAGCGTCCAGGTGACGACGGCCGCCGAGCATGCCGGCAGCTTCACCGCGGCCTGCGGCGTGTTCGCCTACAACGGCAGTCTTCTACCCCAGGAGTACCGCGGCAGTCTCTTCACCTGCGACCCCACGGGCAACCTGATCCACCAGGAGGTGCTCTTCCCCAAGGGCGCCACGTTCACCGGCCGACCGGCACGGCAGGGCGTCGAGTTCCTGGCCACCACCGACGACTGGTGCCGGCCCGTGTTCATGACCCTCGGCCCCGACGACGCGCTCTACTTCGTCGATATGTACCGCAAGGTGATCGAGCATCCCGAATTCTTGCCCAAGGACCAGAAAAACCGTCCGGATTTGAACGAAGGCAAGGAGCGCGGGCGCATCTGGCGCATCGTGCCGGAGAAGTACGAGTACAAGAAGCCTTCAAAGCAGTTCAACGAGGCACTGGTGAAGGTTCCGGAGCAGCATCTGGAAGCGGACCTTGCCTGGGTGCGCTTGACCGCCCAGCGGCTGCTCTTGACGAACAGGGCCGCTGACTGCGAGAGCGCCTTGCGCGGCATTGTCGTCGGCTCCAAGTCAGGAGTGGCCCGCGTTCACGCCGCCTGGCTGCTCGAACACCGTGGCAAGTTCGACGCCGAACTGGCCCTCAAGCTGCTCCGGGACGACCACCCGCGCGTTCGCGAGCATGGCGCGCGCCTGTCGGAGCCCTACCTGGCCAAGACCATTGCACTGCAGACGCGCCTCATCGAACTGGCGGACGATCCCGACGCGCAATTGCGTTTCCAGGTTGCGCTCAGCCTGGGCGCCTGGGACGACGATCGGATCCTCAAGCCGCTGGCCCGCATTGCCCGGACAAATGTGGACGATCCCTGGTCGCGCATGGCCGTCGCCAGTGCGGTGCCGACTCGGGCCGGCGCGCTACTCATCGAATTGTTTCGGAGCGATCTGACCAAGCAGACGACGCCCGATCGACTGCAACTGGTGCAAGAACTGGCGGCACTGGTCGGCGGTCGTCAAGATGCGAGCGAGGTTGCCGACTTCCTCGATGCTCTGCTGGCTCTGACGGGCAAGGATGCGGGCACCTGGCAGATGGCGGGGCGCAAGGGACTGGCCGAAGGGATGCTGCGCCGGGGCGTGCAACTGTCGGCGTTCCTCGACAAGCTGCCCAAGGAACGGCGCGGACTGCTCGAAAAGATGGACGCGCTGATGCGCAAGACGCTGAAGCTGGCCCGCGACGGCAAGGGGCCTGCACCCGAACGCGTCGAGGCCGTGCAGATGCTGGCGCACACCGACTGGAAAACGGCCGAGCCAGTCCTGAGCCGGCTGGTCGTCGAGGAGCCCGCCGCGGAGGTGCGCCTGGCGGCCGTCCGCGCCCTGGCCGCGTTCCCCAATCCCGAAGTGCCCAAGCTGCTGGTCCAGGCATGGAAGGGAGCTCCTGGCGCTGTCCAGCGCGAACTGATGGAAGCGCTTCTGTCCCAGCCGGAGCGGACGTTGGCCCTGCTGATCGAGATGGAGGCCGGTCGAATCAAGCCCGAGGAAGTCGATCCGTCCCGGCGCGTGCAGCTCTTGAACCATCGCCGCAGCGACGTGCGCGACCGCGGCAAGAAGCTGCTGGCCGGCGTGGCGACCGCGGAGCGCAAGAAGATCCTCGAGGATTACAAGGCGGCACTGACATTGAAGGGCGACGTCCGTCGCGGCAAGGAAGCGTTCACCAAGGGCACTTGCATCAGCTGCCACAAGCTTGGCAACCTCGGCGTGGACGTCGGCCCGGACATTTCCGACACGCGCACCAAGTCGCTCGAGGCCCTGCTCGTGGACGTCCTCGATCCGAATGCGGCGATCGATGCCAATTTCGTCAACTACGTGGTGACGCTCAGGAGCGGCAAGGTGCTGACCGGCCTGATCGCGGCCGAGACGGCGTCGAGCATCACCCTGCGCCGCGCCGACAAGCAGAGCGACGTGGTGCTCCGCCAGGACATCGAGCCGGATGGCATCGTCTCCACTGGCCGTTCGCTGATGCCCGACGGCCTGGAAAAGAACCTGAGCGTCCAGGAAGTCGCGGACTTGCTGGCGTTTCTGCGGAACTGGCGCGAGCTCGAGCCCAAAAAGTAGACGCTGGCTCCTTGTTGCCGAGAGTTCGACGGGCGGCCGTCATGGCGGCACGGAATCGGTCGACGATTTTTCGCCCAAGGATCTCTTGGTCCATCCAAGCTTCGCCAGCGACCGGATCAGGGGTCGCAATGGCGTGGGGACAACGTACTTGGCCAGCGCCAGCTTGTCGACCAGTCGATAGCGAATCGCGGCCAGCCGTTCGCTGAGCAGAGCGTTTTGTGTTTTCAGCTGCAGATTGTGGTCCTCTAGTCGGCTCGCGTCACGTTCGAACTCTCGAGTCCGGAGAAGTAGTGTGGTCAGGAGCGCCCACAGCCCGTGGCGCTCGGCCAGAGAGAGGTTGGTGCCACGGACGACCTCGCGCAGGACTCGCTCGTGGTTCAGCCACGGCGACGTCCGTTGCACAAGCGATCCTTCCCGGCAGCGGTAATAGAAAAGGTACTCCGGGATGACGTCGACGCGGTAACCCGCGTTCAAGAGCTTCGCGAACAGTTCCCAATCCTCCAGGGTCGTCGAAGGATCGGTACTGTAGCCGCCAACGGCCCGCAGGTGTGCGGTCCGAAACACCGCGTTGGCATCGCCGAACACGTTTTCAAGGCAACTCCACGCCCGCGGTCCGCCCAGCGGGCGATAGTCAAACACGAACGCGCCGCGAGCGATGTCTTCGGTGTGGCGAAACGCATGGTAAAAGCAAGTGTAGGCACTCGCTTCGGGGTTTCGTTCCATGGCCTCGACAAACCGTTCGATCATCCGCGGTCGGGCCACGTTGTCTGCATCCACCGGCACAAAGTATTCGCCCTGCGCCTCGTGCAGGCCACGGTTGCGTGCGGCTCCCAGTCCCATGTTCTCTTGACGGACAAACCGGAAGCGAGGGTAGTGCATGCGTTGCTGCTCGAAGATGCGGATGTCATGGTCACATGTCGAGCCGTCGTCGATGACGAGGACATCCATATCCGGATAGGTCTGGTCTTGGAGAGATTGCAAGGTTTCCGGAAGGAACTCGCCGAGGTTGTAATAGGTCACGACGACCGAGACGTGCGGGCGTTTCGCGGGGACCCGCTGCGCGTGAGGCGAGGGCGCCTTCTTTCGACCGCGGCGTGCCAGCAGCTGGCTGTATTCGCGGGCCACCAACCGATTGTGACTCGAAACGTCCACCAAGTCGCGGATGCGGTCGCGCAAGTCGACAAGCTCCGCTGGACGGCGTTGGAGGACGCGACGCAAGGCGCGAACAAGGTCTGGAGTCGTCGGTCGAAAGAGGAGGGCTTCTTGTAACTTGGGGTCGGAGATGACCTCCAGGACGCCGCTTGCCGAAGTCGCCAGAAACGGGACCCCGTTTACCGTGCAGTCGATGACGGTGCCGGGGTAGCTCTCCGCCAACGAGGGGATCACTGCCAGCCGATTGCCTGCACGGAGGTAGCCCATCGCCTGTTCGTGGTCCAAGTCGGTGAGTAGCGCGAGGGGGCGGCAGTCGAGGTTCGCGCGGATGAAGTCCACGCCCGACAGGCCTGTAGCGCCCATGGCGTCCTTGCCCAGGAACGTCACGGGGATGTCCACCGGCAATTCCCGGACAGCCTGCACAAACAAATCCAACCCGCCGCGCGTCTCAAGGGGCCCGAAGAAAACCAGTTCCAGGTTTCCAGCTCCCGGACCATGAACGGAGCCAGGTACTGGATCGGGCATGGCAAAGGGGATTACTTGCGCGTCGGAGCGAACATTCCAGCCGACTGACCGCGCATGTTCCAGCATGGAATGGCACGGACTGCACTGGATGTCGGCGTTATCGAATGAATAGCGTTCACTGAAGTCTCGCACGACATTGTTGGGCTGGGCCAGGCGGATGTGGTTGCCCGTGCGCACCCACTGGTGGGAGCCATGGAGCTTGACCAGGGTCAGCGCATGGTCGAATGCGAGCCCCGATTGCTTGGCTTGCACCGGCCGGAAACCCATTCCGGCCCATTCGCTGAATTCAATGATGTCAAAGCCATGCTGGGCGTGCAGTTTTCGCAGTCCAATTAGAACTCTTTCGCCCACCTCGATCAGTTCGTCGGCGCATGGTATATAGAACAACGGTTGTCGTTGGCACAAATCGCGAAGCAGGGTCAGTTGAATACCTGCCGCATCTAGCCGCTTGGCCGTTTCGTGGTAAACGGCATCGCTCTCGGGGTCAAAGGTGCACAGAATATGAACGCGCCAGCCGTGGCGCGCGAGGCAGTGCGCTAGCGACCAATGAGCGGTTCCAATGCCAGCAATCGCGCTCAGATAGGCCAGTTCAGTCGCGACGATGCAGATCGAGCCCACGGGCGAATCGGCGCTCAATGGTCGGTCGGGCATGGCCACCTCGGAAATGCTGCCCTGTAGTCCGATACAGACCACAGTAGTAAGCCGAAATAGGATCGTGCGGCGCCGGTGTCAAGGGATGGTGCGATCAGCCGGCAAGCGGCGGTTCGAGCAGCGTCTGTCGATGAGGGAGAGCAAGGTAGACTGGGCAATTTGAGGGCTGTCTTCCAAGGCACTTGATCTTTTTCCGCTCAACCGCAGTCGTTATAACGTCCGAACTGCACATTGAGCCAACCACACGGTCCTTTCACCATCGAAATCAAAGGCTCCGGCTGGACGTGCCGAACGGGCCCAGACCGTCTTATTTGCCACGGTGCCCGGAGAGCGCGAGTTGGCGACCCGGATTCGCAGGGTGCAGGTTCCTTGGGTGTGTCGGCGCCTCGTTCCTGCCCGAGCGGCAGGCTGCTGCGACCAATCTCTAGCAAACGTGAGGACTGAGAATGGCGAAGGTTTCCCTGGTCACCGGCGGCGCGGGCTTCATCGGCTCTCACGTTATTGACAGCCTGATCCAGGCGGGGCACAAGGTCGTGTCCCTGGACGACATGAGCGGTGGCTTCCCCGATAATGTGAATCCACAGGCGATCTCGGTCCACGGGAGCATCACCGATCATGCACTGGTCGACCACCTTTTCGAGAAGCACCAGTTCAAATACGTCTACCACCTGGCCGCGTACGCGGCCGAGAACCTGAGCCACTTCATCAAGCGCTTCAATTACACCAATAACCTGATCGGCAGCATCAACCTGATCAACGCCAGCATCAACCACGGCGTGGACTGCTTCGTGTTCACGTCGTCCATCGCCGTTTACGGCGCCAATCAGCTGCCGATGAACGAGGAGCAGATCCCTCAGCCCGAAGATCCCTATGGCATCGCCAAGCTGGCGGTCGAGCGCGACCTGCACGTGTCGCACGAGGTCTCCAAGCTCGATTACGTGGTCTTTCGCCCGCACAATGTGTATGGCGAGCGGCAGAACATCGGCGACCGCTATCGCAACGTCATAGGCATCTTCATGAACCAGATCATGCAGGGGCAATCGCTTTCGGTTTTCGGCGATGGCGGTCAGTCGCGAGCCTTCAGCCACGTCGGCGACGTGGCCCCGTTGATCGCACGGGCGCCCTTCACCGCCGGCGCGCGCAACCAGGTCTTCAACGTCGGCGCCGATACACCTTGCACCGTCAAGCGCCTCGCCGAGATGGTCTGCGAAGTCATGGGTGCCCCGTGCAACATCCGCCACCTGGAAGCACGGAAGGAAGTGGTGCATGCTTACGCCTCGCACGACAAGGTGCGGCGCGTCTTCGGCGTGAATGGTGAAATCTCCCTGCGAGAAGGCCTGGAACGCATGGCGGCGTGGGCAAAGCAGCATGGGCCGCGGCAAAGTTCGCTGTTCAAGGACGTCGAGGTGATGAAGCAGATGCCGCTGTCGTGGAAGAATGAGATCTTGGCCCAACGCGCGGCGTAATGCCGTCCGATCAGGCGCGGCCTTTGCGCTGCGGTTCGACTCTCCCCGGCCCTGCCCGATCGGAGACGCCATGCGGATTATCAGCATCACGAACGTCAAGAATGAGATCGATATTATTGAGGCGTTCGTCCGCCATACGTCCACACTCGTGAATCGGCTCGTCATTCTGGACAATGGCAGCACCGATGGCACGCTCGACGTGTTGCGTGCCCTCCGCGCCGAAGGCCTGCCACTAGAGATCGTCGAGGACCCGACGCCCGGTTATTACCAACACGCACGCATGACTCGTCTGCTGCACGAACACGCGCCGCACTATCACGACGCCGATTGGACGCTGCCCCTGGACGCAGACGAATTCTTGGTCCTGTCGCCCGAGGCGGAGCGCATTCTCGCGGAGGCAGACCCGGAACGGCCGCTCTGTTTGCCGTGGCATTCGTATGTGCCATCGGCGAGCGACGAGCCTGGACAGGCAAACCCCGTGGTGCGCATTCGTCACCGCCTGGCAGAGGAGCCACGGCGAACGATCAAAGTCGTGGTGCCCGCAGCGCTGGCGCTACGGCCGGAAGTGGCACTGGGAACCGGCAGCCACGACTTGACCATAAACAACAAACCGATCGAACCCGCAAATGTTGAACTGGGCCATCTGGCCCATTTTCCGCTCCGAAGCGCCGACCAATATCTCGCCAAGATGGTGGTGGGCACGCTCCAGGTCTACGCGATGGACTGGGCCTTGGTTCCTATCTGCTACCATTGGAAGGCGGCGTTCGATCGTCTCAAACGTGATCCGGAGACGACGGCTCACGAGTTCCGCGACATCGCGATGCGTTATGTGGCCGAGTTTCCCGAGGGCGTGACGCCCAAGCTCGTGGATGACCCCATCTGCTATCAGGGCGGCGAACTGCTGCATACCGCGATCGAACATGAGCACTCGCGAGCTTTAAGGTCGATCCTCGTGTACGCCGAACAGTTGGCTCGGAACCATGGGACGCTGCGGACCAGAGTCGAGGAACTGCAACGCAATCTCGAGTATCATAAGGAAATCCTCGATCAGACCCGTCAGGAAATTGTCGACCTGAAGTCGTCGTGGACGTGGCGAAGCGGACGATTACTCGTGTCACCCATTCGCAAGCTGAAGGATTCCCTGGACCAGGTTCGAGGGCGGTCGCCAAAAAGCGATGCAGCGTAGCCGGTTCGGGCTCTTCTCGATCTGCACACCGCCGTCGTGGGCGCTGCTCTCCAAGCAGC
>JAIEMG010000302.1 GCA_019752375.1 Gemmataceae bacterium
CCGTCCGGTTTTCTAGGGACGGATTGGAAATCCGTCCTACGTGCAATTGTTCAACTTATTGTTACGCGGCTCCTTAGGCGCCCCCGCGCGTTTGTCCTCAGAAGCTATTGTCTGATCCCAAACTGTCGGTCACGCCGTCGCCGTCCCAATCGCCGACGACCGGCACGTCGCTGCTGGCACCCCAGGCAAAAGTGCTGGAAGACTATGGAAATGGATGACCGCGTGTGATTCTGCAACAAGCAATCAAGAAACCGGGAATTGAGTCGCCCCAACCAGGGCTTCTCAATTCCCGGCAGCGTGCGTGAATCGAAGCTCAGGCCGCCTGGCGCAAGCCTTGCCTCAAGAACCGTGCGCAACTCTGAATGACACGCTGCTGTTGCTCCATGGTCAATTCGGGATACATCGGCAATGCCAGCACGTTGCGGGCGGCTTCCTCGCTCGCCGGGAAATCGCCGGCGAAGTGGCCGAGGTGACGCATGCACTCCTGCAGGTGCAATGGCACCGGATAATAGATGTCGCAGCCGATGTGCTCGGACTTCAAATGCCGGACCAGTGCGTCGCGCCGGCCTTGGCCGACCCGAACCACGTACTGGTTGTAGACGTGGCGCCGGTGTGGCCGCGTGATCGGTCGCTGCAAGAAGTGGCCGAGGTGCTCCTCCTCAATCAGCAAGTCGTAACGGCGGGCCACTTCCTGCCGGCCTTCGACCCAGCTATCCAGGTAGGGCAATTTGACGCGCAGCAAGGCTGCCTGCACCGCGTCCAGTCGTGCATTCCAGCCCAGGTACTTGTGATAATACTTTGGCTCCATGCCGTGCACGCGCAGGCAGGCCATGTGCGCCGCCCACTCGGGGTCATTGGTTACGACCATGCCGGCGTCGCCGTAAGCGCCCAGGTTCTTCGATGGATAGAAGCTGAAGCAACCGACCGCGCCCAGAGTGCCCGTCCGCTTGCCCTGGTACTCGGCGCCAATGGCCTGGGCCGCATCTTCGATAATGCAGAGGTTGTGCCGCTGGGCGACGTTCCAGAGCGGCTCCATGTCCGCGCATTGCCCGTAGAGATGGACGGGCATGATCGCCTTGGTGCTGTGCGTGATCTTACTTTCCACCTGATGCGGATCGAGGTTGTACGTCGCGGCATCAATGTCGGCGAACACGGGACGGGCGCCGACGCGGCAAATGGCGCCGACCGAGGCAAAGAACGTGAACGGGGGAAGGATGACTTCGTCGCCCGGACCAATGCCCAGCGCGTGCAGGCCCAGCAGAAGCGCATCGGTCCCGGAGCCGCAGCCGACCGCATGGGCCGCCCCACAGTATTGCGCCACCTCCCGCTCCAGTGCAGCCACTTCCGGCCCGAGGATGACCTGGCCCGAGGCAAGCACCCGGCAAACGGCGGCTTCCAGTTCCGGCCGCAGCTCTTGATATTGGGCCTGGAGATCGCACAAGGGCACTCCGACTCCGCGCGTTGTACTCATGCGCCGGCTCCCGAAGGGGACATGGGTCTGGAAAGATCAGCCATCCGGTGGGATGTCGCGATGGGCTGCATTCGACGGGCGCGATGACAGTATGTCGAGCGCCGCGGAGAGTCAAGATCAGCCGTCTTCACATTGGGGCGCGCGGGCGCGGGGGCGCGCGAACTCATCTTGACTGGAATCCCCTGTTTTTCCAATAATCGACAGCCTGAGACGGTCTCGGAGGAGACCCCACCGCGCAGTACAGGGACGTACCATGACCAAAGCACTCCTGCCCGCCCGCACCGAACAAGCGCTCGACGTCATTCTCGATCAGGTGGCCAGCTCGCCGGACGACCGCTTGCCGGTGCTTCGCCGCCTCCTTGGCGACGCAGTGTGCCGACAGCTCGGACTCTCCCCGCTGCCCGAAGGCTTCAAGCTCTCGGTCGTCATCCCGGTCTTCAACGAGAAGCTGTGGATCCGCGATCTGATTCGCCGGGTGCAGGCGGTGCAGTTGCCGAAGGAGATCATCCTCGTCGACGATTGCTCGACCGACGGCACGCGCGACATCCTGCGCCGCATGGAAGGCCAGGAAGGGATCCGCGTCTTTTATCAGCCCTACAACCAGGGCAAGGGCGCTGCACTGCGCGAAGGCTTCGTCCATGCGACCGGCACCGTCGTCGTCGTCCAGGATGCCGACCTCGAGTACGATCCCGCCGAGTATCCGCGACTCATTCAGCCGATCATCGACGACCGCGCGGACGTGGTCTACGGCTCGCGCTTCCGCGGTGAATGCCATCGCGTGCTCTACTTCTGGCATTACGTCGCCAACAAGGCGCTGACGACGCTGTCGAACATGTTCACCAACCTGAACCTGACCGACATGGAGACCTGCTACAAGGTCTTCCGTCGCGAGGTGCTGGAAGACATCACCCTGCGCTCGAACCGCTTCGGCTTCGAGCCGGAGGTGACGGCCAAGATCGCCAGGAACAAGAAATGGCGAATCTACGAAGTGCCCATCAGCTACTCCGGCCGTACCTACGAAGAAGGCAAGAAGATTGGCCTGAAAGACGCCTTCAGTGCCCTGTATTGCATCCTGCGCTACAAGTGGCTTGACTAGCAGGACTCAGGAATCAGGAGTCAGGAATCAGGAGTCAGGAGTCAGGGCAAGAGGCGGCCGACCCTTCCTCCAATACGCTTTACTGACTCCTGTCTCCTGACCTCTCGTTCCCAAGCTCCGGCTTGGGAACACACGGCCGAGAAGCTCCAGCTTCTCGGAACGCAACGCTGCACGTACGGCGCCGAGCCGCGTAAGACCCGCACGGCGAGAAGCTGGAACTTCTCGGCCGTGTGTCCCCAAGCCAGAGCTTGGGTCCGAGGGATCTTGAGAACGAGGGCGATCTTGTCGCACGGAGGTCTGGCGACTTCCGCTACACGGCGCGCTTCATATCCTGTAGCGGAACTCGCCAGAGTTCCGAACCGGACTGTGTCGCACGGAGGTCTGGCGACTTCCGCTACACGGCGCGCTTCATACTGTGTCGCACGGAAGTCTGGCGACTTCCGCTACACGGCGCGCTTCATCTCCTGTAGCGGAACTCGCCCGAGTTCCGAACCGGACTGTGTCGCACGGAAGTCTGGCGACTTCCGCTACACGGCGCGCGATAGCCCGTTTGGCAATTCGCTCTCAGGCTTCAGAGCTTGGGAACGAGTAACATGTCAGCGATCGTGAGGCAGTTTCTGACTTCTGATCTCTGATATCCCATCACCTCTACGGAACAGAGGAGAACCTCCGATGCGACCCCTTCTGTCCGCGCTGGCCGTTATGGCCGCGCTGGCGGTGCCTGTCCGCGCTGCCGACGTTCGCCATTTCAATGATGCTGCGTTGAACGCGGTCCAGTTTGTCGATCGCAATGAAGGCTGGGCCGTCGGCGACGAGGGCGTCGTCTGGCACACCATCGACGGCGGCGATCACTGGGAACGGCAGCCGACGGCGGTGCGCGCGTCGCTTCGTGCCGTTCACTTCCTCAATCCCTACACCGGTTGGGCCGTCGGCCGCGAAGAGCTGCCCCATGCAGCCGGCAGCGTTGGGGTGGTCCTGGTCACGCGCGACGGCGGGCTGAAGTGGCAGCGGATGAGCGCCAATGCCTTGCCCGGCCTGCAGCGCGTCCACTTCTTCGATGATCGCAACGGGATTGTCGCGGGCGACGGCAGCGAGCAGTATCCGACGGGCTTGCATGCGACCAGTGATGGCGGCCGCACCTGGAAGCCTGTCGCCGGCCCGCGCTGTCCGTCGTGGCTGGCGTCCGATTTTCAGGACCTGCAGACCGGTGCGCTGGCGGGCGCCTGGAGCCGCCTGGCAACGGTACGCAAGGGCGTCCTCGGCGCCGCGGACGTGGACACGCTCGGCGGGCGCTCGGTGCGCGGACTTCAGGTCGCCGGCACGCGCGCCGTTGCCGTCGGCCAGGGTGGGCTGGTGCTCGTCAGCTCCGCCAGTGCCGGTGTTCGCTGGGGCTATGCCGATCTGCGCCTGCCCAGTGAAGTGACCGCCTGCCTCGATTTTCACGCCGTCGCTTGCCGGGGCGATCACACGTGGGTGGCCGGGCGTCCGGGCTCGATGATCCTGCACAGCGCGGATCGCGGCCAGACCTGGCAACTTCGGCCCACGGGGCAGACGTTGCCGCTCAACGGCGTCGCCTTCCTCGACGAACTGTACGGCTGGGCGGTCGGCGAGTTGGGCACGGTGCTAGCCACGGTCGACGGCGGCAAGTCGTGGAAACAGCAGCGACAGGGCGGCCAGCGCGCTGCGGTGCTTTGCATCCATGCGCGAACCGATGGCGTGCCCTTCGATGCCGTCTCCTTGCTCGCGGGGGACGAGGGCTACCTGACCGCGACGCTCCGCGTGGCCGGCAGCGATCCGACTTCGGCTTCGTTCGCCCGTGCCAGCGATCCGCAGCGCCTGGCCTTCGCGATGCGCCAGAGCGCTGGGGCGGCGGGTGAGACACTCTGGCAGTTCCCGGTGCCCGAGCACCTCGGCCGTGCCGACCGCGCTGAGCTTGTGGCCGCGTGGGACCGGCTGCACGGCGGCCATGCCGCGGACCAGCTCTTGCAGCAGCTCGTCCTCACGCTCCGCATGTGGCAGCCGGCAGTCGTCCTCATTGACGGCAAGTCCGATTCCGCGCTGGATGAACTGGTGGCGGAGGCGGTGCAGGAAGCGTACAAACGCGCGGCGGATCCCAAGGCGTTTCCGGAGCAGATCGAGAAGCTAGGACTCCAGCCATGCAGCGTGGCGAAGCTGTACGCGCGGAGCGACGACCGCGCCAATGCTCCGGTGGTCCTCGACCTGATGGATGTGCGACCGCGGCTCCAATCCACCGCACGCGACTATGCAAGCGCGGCTGCGGGGATCGTGCAGGACGCTCCGCCCAGGCTTCAGGCAACCGCGATGTATCGGCTCGTCGCTGCCCGTGTCGAAGGCGCTGCCGGCCATCGCGACTTGATGCAGGGCATCGCACTGGCGCCGGGCGGCACGGCTCGTCGCAACCTGGGCGAATGCCCCGAAGCGGATGCTGAATTGCAAAAAGCCATCCGCATGCGCCGCAATTTACAGGGCTTGACCGAGTCGCCGGCCGGCGCTTTGACCGATGCGAATCGGCTCATCGGCCAGATGGGACCGGTGCTGAACGGCTTGCCGGACGATCACGGCGCTCCGGCTGCACTCGCAATTGCAAACCAGTTCGCCCAGGCCGGGCAGTGGGCGCTGGCGCGCGAGGCATACCTGCTCATGGTCGATCGCTACCCGGCGCATCCGCTGTCCGCCGACGCCTACCGCTGGCTGATCCGGCATAACAGCAGCAGCGAAGCGCGGCATCGGCAGGAGCTTGGGCAGTTCCTGCTGGTCGCAGAGAGCGACTTCCAGCAGGCGCCGAGCGACAACCCCGACTCGCCGATCCACGGCGGGACGCAGGTGGCCAAGGAACAGGGCCTGGCCCTGCTGCGCAATCACAAGCAGGCGCGGCAATGGTACGAAGGCAGCCTTCAAATCGAGCCGCGCCTGGCGAGCTTTGGCGGTGTCTTCGCGAACGATCCGGCGATGCAGTTCTGCTTGCAAGCGGCAAAGCGCAATCTCGGCAAGTTCGACGATGCGCGGCAGTGGTACACGCGCTTCCTGACCGATCACACGGACGGTCCGTGGCAGGCGGCTGCGGCAGCGGAGCTGTGGCTCATCAATCGCACCGGGACGCCGCCCAAGCCAGTCGCCCTTTGCCGACTCACGGACAAGCGGCCGCATCTCGACGGCGATTTTGCCGACGAGTGCTGGAAGGGGCAGAAGCCGCTGAAGTTCCGCAATGCCGTCGGCAAGACGCTCACGGAAAAGACCGCGGACGACACGTCCGAGCCGGAGTACGGCACGGAAGCGTACCTGGCCTACGACAAGGAGTTCCTCTACGTGGCGGTGAAGTGCCGCCATCCGGCGGATCGTTACGTGGCGCCGATGGCCAAGCGCAAGCGCGACGAGGACCTGCGTGCCTTCGATCGCGTCAGTGTGCTACTGGACCTGGACCGCGACTACAGCACCTATTTCCGCCTGGAAGTCGATCAGCGCGGGTGTCTGTGCGAAGATTGCTGGGGCGACAAGACCTGGAACCCGCGCTGGTTCGTTGCCCTCCGCAGCGAGCCGACCAGCTGGCAGGTGGAAATTGCGATCCCGCTGGCGGAGTTATCGGCCGAAGGTGTCACGCCGGGCCGCGCCTGGGCGTGCAACCTCGTGCGAACCGTGCCGGGCCGCGGCGTGCAAGCGTGGTCGGTCCCCGCCGACGTGACCCCGCGTCCGGAAGGCATGGGCCTGCTCCTGTTTCAGCAGGATGGACGACGCCCCACGACCGCCGAGGCGCCGACCCGGCCCATGATGCCGTCGGTCCGGCCGTGAGCGATTGGCGTCCGCGTTGTGGCAGTGGCGAGCGGAGACATGGGTCTCCGCTCGCCCTTTTCATTCGCAGGGTGCAGTCGTCTCCAGCGCGAAGAACATCTTGAACTTCGGTCCCGTGCACTTCTCCTGGAACATCACGCCCAGGTAGATCCCCGGCGCCACCTGACGCAGCTCGTCGCGCACGTCCTTCCAGATGACCTTAGACACGCCCCGATAGTCCATGACGATCGCCGGCTTGCCGTCCAGCCAGCTCTCGGCGCAGTAGACGCGGGCCTTCACCGCCAGCACGCCACCGCACCACTTGTTCAAGATCGCGGCATCGCAAGCGTCGAATTGCTTGCCCTTCCACAGGCACCCTGTCACCTTGGCGTTTGGTGCCGCCCACTTCGTGCCGGCCCAGCGGATCGCCTTACCGCATAAATAGCCCTCAGGGACTGGTCCGGGCTGCGCCTGGCAGTAGAGCGCTTCCAGTTCCTCGCGGCTCATGTGGACGAGCTGATCGATGGTCAGCCCCGCGCTGTACGCGGGGGAAGGGAGCGCGACCACCGGTTTACCGGCAACCGCCGTGCTCCACGCGATCGATACCGCCGCCAGCGCTGCCCAGTACCGCATCGGATTCTCCCGGTTGTGCGCGCAATGCTCCCCGGCGATCATCGACGCGGGGAACTGGGCAACTTCAGCGTTCGGTTTTCGATTTGCATGCCCGTCCGGGAATGGTAGGGTCAAAGCTGGCCCGTCCCGAGGAATCGATTCCATGACCGACGCCGACTGGCGCGCCTGCAACAACCCGGACGTGATGCTGGAGTTTCTGGAAGGCCGGGTGAGCGACCGGAAGCTGCGGCTGTTCGCTTGCGCCTGCTGTTTTCGCATCGGCCACCTGCTGACCGACCGGCTCTGCCAACAGGCCGTCGAGGCGGCGCTGCGCTTTGCCGATCGCGAAGCAGGCATTGAAGAACTCACCTCCGCCTACGCCGCCGCGGAGCACGCCAAGCCGCTGTTCACGGACGGCAACTGGGCCGCCGTGTCCGCCGCCGGGCCGAAGGCCATCCAGGCCGCGAGCGACGCCGCGGCCCATGCAGCACTGTCGGTGGCAGCCATGGAGTCGCGTGCGGCCAAGGCGGCTGCTTATGCAGCGGTCTGCACGGGCGCACCGGAGGAATCGCGCTCGAGCGCCTGGGCGCATTGCGACGCGACCGCGGCCGAGGCGCGGGCTGCCGAGCAAGCCCTGCAGGCCGAGTTGCTTCGCGAAATCGTCGGCAATCCCTTCGATCCTCCGGAGCCGCTCGCTGCCTGCGCGTACACGATCGTGCAGCTTGCCGAGGCGATGTACGCCGGCGAAGACTGCGCGTTTGCCCTGCACGATGCGTTGCTGGAGGCGGGAGACGAACGCTTGGCCGAGCATTTCCGTGCTCCCGAACACCCACGCGGCTGTTGGGCCATGGACCTCATTCTGTCAAAAGACCGTTGAGCGGCGGGAAGCCCCCCTCGCAGAACCGCTTTCCCAACCTGCGCCCCCGTCGCTACCAGGAAATGAAAAAGCCCAGGAGCCGAAACTCCTGGGCTTCGTGCAATTCCGGATTACTGAACTACTCGAGCAGCAGGCTCGGTTCCCAACCGACGCGTTCGGCCGAAGCCCGAAGCTTCTCCAAGGCACGATTTTGAATTTGACGGACACGCTCCTTGCTGATGCGGAGCAGGTGGCCGATCTGACGCAGGCTGTGGGTGCCGTGACCTGTCAGGCCAAAACGCAGATCGAGGACGCGCCGTTCGCGTGGCCGCAGGTTTTCCATCAGGAAACCCAGCGCCTCCTGGCGCTCCGAGTTGTCGCGCAGCGTCTGACTTTCGTTGTCAGGCATCGCCTCGGTCAGTTTGAAATCGCTGTCGTCGTCGAGGACGGCGTTCAGAGAGACCGGCGTGCGCGTGGCCGTCTGGAGATGGGTCAGGTGCTCCAGGCTGCTACCGGTGCGGGAAGCCAATTCCTGCGGGCTCGGCAGGTGCTTGCCGCCGTGAGCCAGCGCCTCGGACTCTTGCTGGAGCAGACCGAGTTCTTGCAAGTGATGCGGAGACAGGCTGACGAGGTGGCTCTGCCGTGCCACTGCAATTTGCAGCGTTTGACGGATCCACCACGTGGCGTAGGTTGCCAGGCGGGTGCCGTGGCTGACGTCGAAACGATCGATTGCCTGCATCAAGCCGCAGACCGCTTCCTGGAGCAGGTCCGAATAACCCAGTGCGTGATGGCGGAACCGCTTGGCGACGTGGGCCGCCAGGCGTATGTTAGCAGAGGCCAGCCGGTGCTTGAAATGGATGTAGCGATCGTGAATACGCCGGATGCCTGCGACTCGCCGTGCATCCCCGTCGCAATGGTCCCGGATAAACTGGGCCATCGGCCACGGTTCCATCGGCGGTCGGTGCGAACGCAACCGGGGGAACGAACGAATCAAACCCTTGACCAAGTCCGTCTTCGTATCCCAAAAGCTAGCGAGCAACTCGCGCTCTTCTTCGGGAGTCAACAAATCCGAGGAAAAGGTGGTCGGCAGCGGTAGCGGAATGGCAACAGGCTTGCCTTGCGCCGCCGGTCGGCGCTTGCGTCGTTGGAGCTTCATTGGCCGTCCTTCCCAAATCTAGGTGTCTGTCCAGCTCAGGCTAGTGGCGGCAAGCACGACTTGCTTGGAACGTAACTCCAAGCTCAGCATGAAACCGTAGCCGAGAGGGAAGGTGGCGACAATTCCCTCAAAAACGCCCATCCATCCAGTGTGATTGCCCAGTACTGAGGCAGGGTACGCCCTCATACTGGCCACTTCGGTCGCGTCCCTGGCTGTCCTACGGATGTCTAATCGCCCGCATTTCCTGTTTAATCTGTCTCATTGTAAAATCACATTTCTCGCATATCAAGAGTTATTATCGAAAAGTACGGATGATCGGATTTTTCCTCACCCTGAGCTTCGATTCCGCTCCAAACTTAAGCCCACGGACGAAATTTTCGCTCCGACATTGGCTGCGCTCAGCCCATTCATAAGCTATAATTGATGGAAGGAGTCTCTTGTTCCCAACGGTCCAAGCCGACTGACCACCCCCGCTGACAACTCGACCTGGGAGCTTTCCGTGAGTCCCGTCAAGTGCTCCCTCTTGCTGGTGGATGACGAACCGTACATCCTTAACACACTATCCGCGCTCTGCGCCAAGGACTTCGAAGTCGTGACGGCCAATTCCGCCGAGGCCGCCATGAAGGTCTTCGGCCAGCGCGAGATCGACGTTCTGCTCACCGATCAAAAGATGCCGGGCATGACCGGTGTGCAACTCCTGGAATGGGTCCGCGAACACTCCCCCAAGACCATGCGCCTGGTGATGACCGGCCTGGCTCGCCTGGAAGACGCGGTGGACGCGATCAACTGCGGCCAGGTCCATCGCTACCTATTCAAGCCCTGGCGAGCGAACGAGTTACTGCAAATCCTCCGCAGCACGGCGCGCACGTTTCTCCTGGAACGAAGCCACGAACAGCTGCTGGACGAGCTGCGTCGATTGAACCTCAGTCTCGAGGAGCGCGTGCAGCAACGGACGCGCGAGCTGGAAGAGGCCAATCGCCAGTTACAGCAAAAAAACTCCATGCTGGAGAAGCTGGCACTCACCGATCCGCTCACAGGCGTGCCCAACCGTCGGGCGATGGATCGACTGGTTCGCTCCGAGCAGCGGCGGCGAGCGCGTTATCCCAATCCGTTGGCTCTGGGGCTCATCGACGCCGACCACTTCAAGCAGATTAACGAGCGCTATCTGCTTCCGGGCGGCGATCACGTCCTCATTTGCCTCGGGCAGATCCTGGCCGATTCGGTCCGGTCGGTGGACACCGTGGGACGCATCGGCGGCGAGGAATTCATGGTCGTCGCACCCGAGACGACGGTAGAGGGGGCCAACATTCTGGCGGAGCGCATTCGGTCGGCCGTGGAACTGACTCCGATCGTTTACAACGATGAACCGATCAAGCTGACGGTCAGCGTTGGCTTCGCCATCGCCGACTCCGACCTGCTGGCGACCTACGATCAGCTGAAACACAATGCAGCGGCTGCCTTGAGTGAAGCAAAAGCGACGGGGCGAAACCGGTGCGTGGTTCGAGTTATTGGGAGCGGCAAGTCGGCCGAGAGTGCACTACCGGGAACGGCGCCGCCGTTCGCGATTTGAGAGTCGGTCCGCAACGGGGGTAGGCGAGCCGGGAGCGTGAGCGACCGGAGTTTTTCCAGGGTCCTCAAGACTTGAAGAACTCC
>JAIEMG010000012.1 GCA_019752375.1 Gemmataceae bacterium
GGGGTTGGCCCCCCCCCGCTCTTGGGTGTTCTTTTCCTCGGGGGGGGGGGGGGGGGGCCCCACGACCGCGCTCAAGCGTGCAGAAACGGGTTTGCACCCACGCGGCGCTTCGTTTCGGTATTCGCGCCGAAGGTGCAAAATCGCGGCCGGATGTGAACCGACTGGCAAGGAATGTTGAACAGTGGAAAGTCTGGGAGACGCTTTCGAAGCCGTTGCCGTTATGGCCTGCCCTCAAGTGAGCCAGCGCCCGAGCACTGCTCCGGCGGCGACATACTGAATGGCGTTTTGTACGGCCCACGTCGCGATCACCAAGGCCGACACACGAAAAGAAGCGAAGTCGAGGGCAAAGATGGGCAGGCTGCCGATCAGGCAAACACCCAGGCCAAACCGTGCGCCGCCCCAGACCCCACGCAGCGGACTGTCCGGTCCGGCCTTTCGGACGAGCCAAGCGAACGCGCCGGCAAGCAGGACGCCAACGACCAAGGGGTGAATGAGCATATACGCCCGCGTGCCGCCTTCCCAGGGGCGGAAGAGCGACGGGGCGGCATATTCGTCCGAAAGGGTTGGAAGCAAGATGGGCCAGACAACATGGAACAAGCTGCCGATCAGGAGCATGACGCATCCGGACAGAATACCGATCAGGACGATGCGCAACTCTACATCTCCGAAATCCTACGCGGCGATCGCGTTCGTTCCGATCTCGGCGCCCGCCCGAACTTCATGAACCAGCTTTTTGCCCTCGACCGTGACGAACGTAACCCGCAGCTTCTGCGGCGCGTAGACCTGCTCACGCGTCGTCTTCGCATCGAGCGGAAACGCGGCGCCGACCTTGCGGGCGACCACCTGCAAGGGCGTCAGGTTCCAGAGCAAGTCCACGTCATCGGCAGTGTGAACGACGCCGGGGACCCAGCGGCCGTTCCAGTACAGCTCGGCACTTGCTTCGACGATGGCGGTGGGATTGATCGAACGGTTGGCGAGGAAGATCTTGCCGACCCAGTAGCCGACCTGTCCCGGTTCGAGCGTGCCGGCGAAATCGCTGACCTGGTAGACGCGGACCGATTCGCGCTCGCGGTTGACGCGTACCAGCCAGAAATAGGCGGTCATGCCGGCCGATGCCAGCGAGAACAGCGTGTTCATCTCGCCGCGGAAGCTCTGCAGGAATTCGACAGCGCTGGCCGCCAGGGGAGTTCCAAACGGCATGATCGCCTCCGTTCAACCGGCAGCCTTGCGGTCTTCTTCCAGCTGGTTCAGCTTGTTGTACATCGTCTTCAAGCTGATCCCCAGCTCCGCGGCGGCCGATGCCTTGTGGCCCTTGTGCTTCTCCAGCACGCGCAGGACGTGCTCCATCTCGATCTCGCGCAGCGTGCGCGCCCCCGGCGTCGGCACGCTGCTGGCGCTGGGCGGATCGAAGCGCACGGTCTTCGTGCTTGGCGGAGCGGCAGTCTGTCCCAGCCGGATGTGATGCGGCAGATGCTCCGGCGTGATCGACTGACCGCCCGCGATGATGTAAGCGTGCTCCATGACGTTCGCCAGTTCGCGCACGTTGCCGGGCCATTCGTGCTCCAGCAGCACGTCGATGGCTTCGGGCGTGAGCAGGTCGGCCACCTGTTCCACGGGACGCCGTGCAGCCCGGCTCAGGAGATGCCGGGCGAGCTGCGGAATGTCCGAACGCCGTTCGCGCAGCGGCGGCAGGCGAATCTCGAACGTGTTGATGCGGAAGTACAGGTCCTCGCGGAATTCGTCCTCCTGGATCATGCCGCGCAGGTTGCGGTTGGTGGCGCACAGGACGCGGACGTCGGTTTTGAACGGCTTGGTCTCACCGACGCGGCGGATCTCGCCCGATTCCAGGAAACGCAGCAGCTTCACCTGGATGTTCTTGTTCAGCTCGCCGACTTCGTCGAGGAACAGCGTGCCGCCGTTGGCGACTTCGAACAGCCCCTTGTGATCTCGGTCAGCGCCGGTGAATGCGCCTTTCACGTGGCCGAACAGCTCGCTCTCGACCAGGTGCTCGGCCAGCGCGCCGCAGTTCACCGGGACGAAGGGCATGTCCACGCGCTTGCTTTCCTGCCACAGAGTGCGTGCGGCCAACTCCTTGCCCGTGCCGGTTTCGCCGAGGATCATGACAGTCGAATCGGTCGGCGCCACCGTGCTGATCAGGCGTTGCACCGCACTCATCGGCGGCGAGTTGCCGACCAGCATCGTCGGGCCTTCGGCAGCCTGCACGCGGCTTTCCAGCGCCAGGTTCTTGTTCTGGAGCACGCGCCGCTCGGCCACCTTGTTGAGGATGACCTCGATCTCGGCGAGCTTGCACGGCTTGGTGATGTAGTCAAACGCGCCCAAGCGGAGCGCCTCGATGGCGGTCTCCTGGCTGGCGTGGCCGGTCATGACGATGGCTTCGGTATCGGGCGCAACCTGCTTGAGCTTCTCCAGCACCTCGATGCCGGTCATGCCGGGCATGCGCAGGTCGAGGATGGCGACGTCGAATGTGTTTTTCTCCAGCGCCTTGAGGCCGGCCCGGCCGTCGGGGCAGACGGTCACCTCGTGGCCCAGGCGCGGCAGCTCGGAGCGCATGAACTCCTGCAACGACTTTTCGTCGTCGACGAAGAGAACGCGCAGGCTCTTGTGGGTCTCGATTCGTTCCCGGCTCGAGAGCCGGGTTGTGCTTGCATCGGCCATACCACCTGCCAGCTTCTTGACCGACCCGTGGGGGGCGACCCGCGGGAGAGAATGGTTCAGTTCATGCGGCGGCGCGGAGCGGCGGATCTTCCTGGGCGGATTCGACGGGTTGCAGTGGGATGCGGACGAGGAACGTGCTGCCCTGGTTGACGCCCGGGCTGCTCGCCTCGATCTCGCCGCCGTGCTGCGTGATGACTCGATGGCTGATGGACAGGCCCAGGCCCGTGCCCGTGCCCGTGCGGCTGCGCGTGTAGAACGGCTCGAAGATGTTCTCCAATACTTCGTCATTCATGCCACAGCCGGTGTCGGTGAAGTGCATCTCGGCCATGCCGTCCCGTTGCTTCAGGCCAATGGTCAGTGTCCCGCCCTCGTCCATGCTCTCCAGGGCGTTGATGACCAGGTTGACCACCACCGATTGCACCTCCTGGGCATTGACCCATGCAACAAGCTTGCCACCCGGAATCGGGGGATAGACGATATTCTTGCCCTTGAGGACCGGCAAGTGCTGCACCATGTCGAGGACGGACTGGACGACGTCGGCCAGGTTGGCCGGTTCGCGGCGCTTTTCGCCGCCGCGGCTGAACTCGAGCAGCCGTTGCGTGATGCCCTTGCAGCGCAGCGCTTGCTCCTGGATCATCTTCAAATACTTGTCGACGACCTCGCGGTCGGTTTCGCGCTCGGGATCGCGCAGCTCCATGCGCAACGTCGGCCGGGTGACCGGGGCCGGCTTGGCGCCCAGGAGATCGGCAAGCCGCGCCTCCAGGGCTTCGCTGCAGAACAGGATGCTGGCGAGCGGATTGTTGATCTCGTGCGCCACGCCGGCGGCCAGGAAGCCGACGCCCGCAAGCCGTTCCGAGCGCACCAGTTGCCGGCTGCGTTCGTTCACCTGGCGGGCCAGGTCGCGGTACATGTCGCGCAGGCGGCTGGTCATGTCGTTGAAGGCCGCGGCCAGCTCCTCCATCTCATCGCCGCTGTGGATTTCGATGCTGTGCTCGAAATCGCCCTGGGCCACTCGGCCCACGCCCAGTTGCAGATCGCGGAGCGGGTAGAACGTCCAGCGATAGAAGAAGCGCAGCAGGCTGGTCATCAGGAGCACGCCGATGACGCTCGTTGCCACGACCAGGATCAAGCTCGTTCGGCAATCGCTTTTCGCCGCGGTGATGCGGTCGAACAGGCTGTCGTAAATCGCCGCGTGAAGACCGTCCGTCGCCAGCACCAGGTTGAAGACGGCCTTGCGCGTGGCGGGATCGGCATCGAGGAGCGAATCGCTCCCTTGCAAGGGCCGCGCCTCGGGGTTGGCCTTGATCCCGGCAATGGCGCGATCCAGGTCGCCGAATTTCTTGTTCAGCTCTTCGACGAGCCCCGTCTCGTTGTAGCCGCGATTGGGATCGCGGTGGCGGATCAAGGTATCGTTCAGAGCGCCCTGATAGGCGACGAGCTCAACCCGGGCCGGCTTGAAGCGTTCGAGGATTTCGTCGGGGCCGTCGGCCCGGGAGGACTTCGCTTCCAGCGGCAGCTTGAGGGCTTCCTTGAGCTTCTGGGCGTGGTGCAATTCGACGAGCTTGCTATCGATGCTATTGATCGTGTCGCGGTACGAGGCCAGGCCCTTGTAGGTCCCGGCCAGGAGCAGCGCGAGGATGCCCACGACCAGGCAAAGACCCAGGATCAATTTGTGGCGAATGCGCCAGTGGCAGGCCAAGCACGGACCTCCTTGCCCGCGGACCTGAAGGAACCCGAAAAGCACGCCCGATCGTGTGCGGAAACCCAGAGGCTGGGCGGCGGCAATCTATCAGAAGTGGATTTGCGAAGGGATAGCAAATTTAAAGCCGAAGCCACGGGCCGCGGAGAACATGGCGAGTTCACGAAAGCCGCGAAGGACATCCGTCTATCCTGCACGCGGGTCAATCTGATCCCTGGCCAGGTGGGCCAGACACTCTTGTCTGGCCGGCCAGACAAGAGTGTCTGGCCCACCGAACACAACCACTCTCTACCGCGCGAAGTATAACAAGCAGGAAGGCGGAGATTTTCCATGTGGGCGTGGATGTTTTGCCTGGGTGCGGCAGCGATTGTGCTCGTTCGCTGGCGTCGCTCGCGGCTGCCCCTCATCGATTACCTGGGCATTTGCCTGTGGCGCGTTTACACGGGTCTCTGGCACGGCTGGTCGAGCAGGCATCCGGCGGCGTTGCCCAGGAAGGGCGCGGCGATCCTGATGGCCAGCCATACCTGCAGCGCCGATCCGGTGTTCCTGATCGCGGCAACGCGACGTTTGCCCAACTTCCTTATTGCCCACGAATACTTTCGGAACCCGCAGCTTGCCCGGCTCTTCCAGTACATGGGCTGTGTGCCGGTCAGACGTGGCGTGTGCGACGTGACTGCCGCGCGACAGGCCTTGCGCCGATTGAGCGAAGGCCGCATCTTGTGTATCTTTCCCGAAGCCGGCCTGAGCAACGCCGGTCGGGGTCGGCTGGGAACCTTCAAGGCGGGAGCAGCCTACCTGGCGCTGCGAAGCCAGGCACCGGTGTATCCGGTCGCGGTCGTCCGCGGCCCGCAGACGTCAAGTGTATTGACTGCGTGGCTCCTGCCGTCGCGTGTCCGGATCCGCTTTGGAACGCCGGTCGATCTGAGGCCGTATTACGGTCGGCGGATTAATCGCAAGTTGATCGAAGAAGTATCCACGTTGCTGGCACGAACGCTGAAAGAGCTTCATCCGGGGTTCGAACCGGGAAGGAGATGGTGATGAGCACTGCAACCGAGCTGACGAAGAAGAAGTGCATTTCGTGCGAGAGCGGCGTTCCCCCATTGAAACCGGAGCAAATCAAGACCTTGCTGAGCGCCGTGCCAGAGTGGAAATTGACTCCGGATCACCAGCGCCTTCGCCGCGAGTGGCGCGTCAAGGACTTCTTGACCGGGATGGACTTCTTCCGCCGCATCGCCGACCTGGCCGAGGCCGAGGACCATCATCCCGACCTGCACCTGACCGGCTACCGCAACGTAGCCATCGAGCTTTGGACCCACGCGATCAACGGGCTGAGCGAAAACGACTTCATTGTGGCAGCGAAGATCGACGAACTGCCGGTGGAGCTGAAAAAGTGATCAGCACTTTGTGGGGCCGGCTTCCAGCCGGTCATTTTGGCCGGCTGGAAGCCGGCCCCACATTGAGCGCGTGCTCAGCCTGTTGGTGCTCCTGCACCGAGGCTTCGACTCGCCTCTGCTGAGAGGCTTCTACGAGCACGCCACGATGGGGCCAGTAGGACGCCCGCGCGCAGGACTGGGTCGTGCGTGAGGTGGTGCATACTTACGTTCGACCGGAAGAGTAGTACCCGCCGAGTTGCCCGTTGCCGTGAGCGAACCGCTCCGGTCCCGACCCTCGTGCCGGGGCGGAAACTGCTGCCGGACCGGTTCGACCGGCGCTTGCTGCCTGCTGCGCTGGAGGGCACGAGGATCGGGTACACAGGCATTGGGCGGTCTTTTCCGAAGGTAAATCGAGGCGTGGCACAACAGGAATTCTGGGACCAGCAACGGTCAAGCGTCAACGTCGCTACGGCGAGTCGCTCGCGGCGGCGGTCCACTGCGCTCCGTCACAGTCCGTTTACTGACGGCAACTTCACCGCGACGGCCGTTTGGTGACGGAGGAACGGGAGGGGTTCAAAGGCGCGCACATCTTTCAAGAATGGAAAACGGTGGTACGGGAACGCACGAGCAATTCATCTGAAACAGCAAACAGACGCGACGTGACCGAGAAAGTCCCCGTTTGACATTCCCCGTTTAGCGTTCCGACACAGCTGGCTTTCACTGCTCCTTCGGCACGGGCCACAGTTCCACGGTCCTGCCGCATGCCACGATCAGGGTCTTGCCATCGGGCGTGAAGGCCAAGTGCTTGCGGCCCTGGCCGCCTCGAAAGACCCCGGACCGCTCCCGACTTTTCAGGTCCCAGACCTCGACGTCGCGCCCGTCGTGCCCCACCGCCAGCTTCCTTCCGTCCGGCGAGAATTGCATGGCATGGACGTACCGATTCTTGACGACAAGTGGAATCCACGCCTTCTTGGGTGAGAGGTCATAAACCTTGACCACCGAGACCGGCTCGTCCTTGAGATTCACATCGATCGGTCGGTAGCCGCCGATGGCGATCTGCGTTCCGTCCGGAGAAAACGAAAACGCAGGCGTCCCTCCCCCACCCTGCCAAGGTGCATCGAAGGAAAGCAACTCCTGCTGCTTGGCAACATCCCACACGCGCACGGCCGGGTCGAAAAAGCTGCCGGAGGCCAGGAGCCGACCATCGAAGGAAAAGGCCACAGAGCCTACACCATCTCTGTGAACTTTTAAGGTTCCGTATTCTTTTCCGGTGATGAAGTCGTACAACAATACCTCACCGAGCGGGGCCTCAAGTTTGGTGCAAGCGATCGTCTTGTTATCTGGAGAGATTGCCCGAGGATACAGTCCCTTCATCCTCCGCAATTCCTTCTTGGTCGATAGATCCCATACGGCCACAAAAGGGGTCGCTCCCCATCCCGTGACACCTGGTTCCTTTAGTTCGTACAATTCCGAGGTATTGGCGACCAAGTACTTGCCATCGGGAGACAAAAACCCTGCGTGCACTGGCCGGCGTCCCGAATACGAAGGCAGGAATGAACACTCCTTGTATTCGCCTTGGATTTCTCCCTTGGCCTCCAGTGTCTCGATGTCCCACAGTGCCACAAAATTGGCCACCGAGGTCGCCAAGGTCTTTCCATCTTTGGACAGTGACATGGTGCCAATTGTGTTGACATGGCGTGGCAGCTGCTTCTGTTCCTGGGCATGGCTAACAGTGCCGCTCAGGATGAGCATGACGCTGAACCAAGAAATGGACAAACTTACATTCGACATGCCCGACCTCCACAAGGTGGAATCTCTACCAATTTCTGACCAGAACAAACCCGTTCGCTTGTTGAATGAGCACAAAGGAAGCTTCACCGCCCAGGTCGAGCCCATTGACGGCGTCAAATGCGCCCGAGACGAAAGCGGCTGAGATAATCTGAAAAGTCGCATTCAACTCTGGCATGAAGCCGTCAATGAGGCTGACATTCAAAGTTCCTGCCATGTCAGCGGCACCAGTCACATAAAGCACGTCGTACTGACTCCCAGCAAACTCCCCGCCGATCTCAATGCTCAGTATTCCACTGGACATCTGAAAGAAAGCCCCGTCAACGACGAGCGTACCCGCCTGCCCGTTTCCTCCGATGTGTAGTTCGCCGGCATTGAGCAGGTCGCTGTGGATAACTCCGGAGCCCGCCAGAATGGCACCTGCCTCGACCTCAATGCCCTCGGCCACGGTTAGCGTACTCTCGTCCATCAGGACGGTTCCGCCACTGTCGAGGAAAGTGCCCAAAACCTCGACGACGCTCTGAGCAAAGGTCGTATGCCCCGCCGTCTGGTCGAAGTCTCCAGACACGTCCAGGGTCGATGCGTCGAACATCAGGGAAGCGCCCTCGTTGGTGAATGATCCTGCAACCTCAATTGTGCTCCCATCAAGCGCGGCAAACGTGCCGCCCTTGATTTCGAATTTCCCCGTCCCGCCAAAGACGCTCGCCTCAATTCGAGTACTACCGGCCGTTTGGCTGTAAGGCACAGGTTGTGCTACAAACTTCACTGGCGCATCGAGAAGGCCGAGCAGAATGACTGAACCGCCATTGTTCTCGACCGGAATCCTGATATTTGTAGTACCAACGAATCCTCCTACGGCCAATTTCGTAAAGACGCCGCCATTCTGCATGACCAGTTTAGGCACAACCACACCGACGTTTCCGTTGTTCAGATTCTGGTTGTTTCGGACGATAAAGAGGCCTTGTCCAGTGCTCCCGTTATTGACAATCATCGCCCCGTTCTGCATCGTCAGGTCTGTGCTTCCAGACCATGTGATGGTGCCGAAATTATTGACCTTGCGCTGGTCCAAAACCTTGATATTCACGTCGGGAAGAACGCCCTCGGCAATGTTCATTACGTCGCCTTGCCCGATCCGCGTGATGCCGGCGCCTTGGACTCTTCCGTTCGCAAGCCAGTCAAACACGTGGGCGCTCATCGTCCCTGGGCCGTCCAGGATGCCGGCGTCGGAGAACTGGAAGTTCTCGAATCGCCATTCCCGGTTCTGAGGAAGGACCGGTAGGACCAGATGTCCGCCGTCGGCAACGATCCAGGTTCCGTCGCCGGAAACTGAGGTGGTAATGGCCGGACCATAGAGGGACCGGGTCAGTTCCAGCACGGCGTCGTCGCGGACGAAGAAGTCCCCGTCCATCGTCGGCATTCCGGCTCGGAACGCCAGGCTGCCGTCTTCCACGCTCACGCGGGCGGGTCCCAGTATTGGATCGAGGAGGTTGTTGAATTGAGTGCGAATGGCCGCAGTGCCATCTTCCGTTTTGACGAAATCACCCTCGTTGACGAACAAAGACTGACCGGGCGTACCCCGAAGTTCCACGGCGCCCCGGATCTCGAAGCGAGCGCCCCAGGCATTCGTGAAACGGGAATTACCGTCCAGAGACAGGCCGCGACCGCTCAGGACAACGCTGCCCTCGTTCACCATGTTGAAGTTGTCCATCGTCTTGAGGAAATTGCCTTCGAAGCTGGCGGTCCCCAGAATGACGATGGTATGAGACTGACCGAAGTTCGCGAGCGAGTCGGTAATGATCCCGGAGCGCCAGACGAAAGTGCTGGCGATCGTGATCATGGCACCGGTATTGAATTCGCCGACATCCATCGTAAAGGACCGCATGTTAACCTGCGCAAACAGGCCAGTCCCGAGGTTGCCGGCGTTGACAAGTGGAACCTCAAAAGTGCATAGAACTTGTCCGTTTCCGAAAAAGAAAGTGCCATCATTTGAAATCTGAGGAGTGGCGCCTTCGCCCTTCAAGAACGAGAAGTCGCCGCTAATGTTGAAAGTGGCCTCCTCCAGATTGTTGAGCTGTGCTCCGGAAGCCATGGTGATCGATTGGCCGTGCGAGTTCCATTGAAGCGTGCCCGCATTTTCCAATGTCCGCTCGCTCAGGAGCTTGGCGCCGGCTCCGGAAACGGTCAATGTTGCTGCCCCGGCCACTCGAGTGATGCCGCTGCCCATCATCGTGCCGCCCATCCACTCGCCCGAACTGGTAATCGTGAGCGTCCCGGGGCCGCTGATGACGCCTGAGGGCAGTAATTTGAAATTTGTGGCGTTGATGTTCGCCGCGGCAACGAGAAGTATCGGGTTGGTCTGATTCGGTGCGGTCGCTCCAACGATATAGGTACCGGCACCTTGGAGGTTTGTACCGGTGTTGCCTTGGAAGAGGCCGCTGGTGAAAGTTACGGTGGCGCTGGCGGCGGCATTGATCGTCCCGGCAAGCGTGCCGCCGCCGGCGAGTGCCATCACGGCGTTTTGCACGTCAAGCACGCCAGACAGATCGAACGCTCGCTGAACGAATCCGCCTTCGGCGACGGCGAGCGCCCCGCTAAAACTAATCGCATTATCCGAATGCAGACTGCGAATCGACTCGCTTCCCGCCGCATGCACGATGGTCACGCTCGGGCTCGCGCGGATGTATACGTCATCGCATGGGCCGGGCAGTTGGTCGGTGCTCCAGTTCAGGGCATCCGTCCAGTTGACGCCGTCGCCGCCGCCGTCCCACCAGACGGTGCGCGGGCAGACGTCCAGCGTCATGGCGGCGATCTTCGACGCCGAATTCTGGGTGAACCAGATGGTGTTGCCCGGACCAGCGGTGATGTCGTATGGCCCGCTGTTCGGCGTCGGTGTGGCAATCTCGATGATGGTACCGTCGGGCGTCACCTCGCCGATGCCGGCGCCGACGAAGGTCACCCAGACGTTGCCGTTGGGGCCCATCGTTACGTCCTGGGGCAGCGTCCATT
>JAIEMG010000031.1 GCA_019752375.1 Gemmataceae bacterium
GCCGGTCGTGGCCTGCACCCAGACACGTCGGGCTAACGCCTCGACGCTCGCCAAATCCACCTGAGCAATTGTCGCAAGACACTTTCGTAGTGGACTCTCACTTTGGCCACTGTTCCCTCAATCCACATACACAAACTCATTCAAACACAGCAGCACCTGGCAGAAGTCGGTCAGGGCCAGATCGAGCGCCTTGGGATTCTTGCCGTGCCCCTCGATCTGTTGAGCCACATACGCAAGCATGCGCTCGCGCTCGGCGGCGCTGGGCAGTCGCCCCAATGCAACACGGTAGGCGTCATCGACAGCCTTCGGCAGTTCTTCGACAGTCTTGGGCCGCACCCGCTGGGCGAATTTCTCCGCGCGCTGGCGAACGAAGGGAGAATTCATCATCGCCAACGCCTGGGTCGCCACGGTGGTCGTTTGCCGGCCGCCGATACTCTGGATGGCTTCGGGGGCGTCGAACATTTGCAGGAGCGGGATGAGCCGGCTGCGCTTCACAGTCAGGTAGACGCTGCGGCGCGGGCCGTTCTCATCGAGGGTGCCGGGGCCGTACATGGCGGCATCGAGAGTGCTGCTGACGGCGAGCATGCTGTCGCGGATCGCCTCGGCTTCCAGGCGGCGGGCCGGGCGGCGGCCCCAGAGCTTGTTCGGCGGGTCGGCTTTGAGGGCGGCTTCGGTCGCCTGACTGCCTTGCATGTAGACCGCACTGGTCATGATCAGCTTGTGGATCGGTTTCAGCTTCCAGCCGCCCTTGATCAACTCGCCGGCCAGGTAATCGAGCAGCTCCGGATGCGTTGGCGGTTCGCCCTGGACGCCAAAGTCATTCGGCGTGGCGACGATGCCCTTGCCCATGTGATGCTGCCAGAGGCGATTGACGATCACGCGGGCCAGCAGGTGGCCGGCGCCGTGGTCGGTGTCCACGAGCCAGTTGGCCAGTGCGGTGCGCGGCTCGACGGGTGCCAGGCCCTTTGGGGAAGCGGTCGTCGTCCAGCGCTGATCGCGCTCCTGGGCGTTCATCAGCACCTGGACGAAGCCGGGCTTGGCGACGCCGTTCTTGCGGTTGGTCTCACCGCGGATCAGGAAGTGAACATCGCCGCCCCGGCCCGATGTGGCAATGAAGGCCTGGCTCAACTTGGGCTGCGGCGTTCGTTTCTCGTGCTGATCGACGGCGTCGTACACCTTGTTCGTCTCGGCATCGAGCGCCCGGAACCAGCGAACTACCTGCGTCCGGTTCTTGTCGTCCAGCTGCCCCTGGTTGGCTTCAAGAACGGCGAGGAGTTCGCGGCCATTCTGCAGCGCCGTGGGGCCGTCCCGCTTGACCGGACGGGGCGTCGTGGCGATGGCCAGGCGCGGCCGGCCGATGGCGAAGCCGTCGTTCTCGAATTTCAGTGTCACCGTCAAGACGGTGCCACCGTCGTGGCCGACTTCGGCTTCCGTTTCAAAGACCGCGGTGTGGCTCTTGCCCGTCTCGCCACCCACGGACCAGCCGGACTTCTTGTCGCCGGCAAGGGCGGCTGCGATCGTCCGGTCTTTCTGTTCGTACGTCGCCTGGGCAGCACGAAGCTTGACCGGCATCGGCTTGGCCTTGGCGCCGTCCTTGAGTGGTGCAGCCGTCAGGGACACGCTGGTCAGGAGGAAGTTGCCGTCCGGACCGCGGCCCGGGCCCGACTTGGGCAAAGCCGCATCGGCGAGGGCGTCGAGGCGGATCGCGGTGATGCCCTTCTGGTAAGTCTGAGCGGTGAAGACATACGTTTCCGTCTTGGGCGCAGCGCCGGTGGCAAGCTGCGAGCCGTCGTCCTGTTTCTTGAAAACCGTCTTGGCTGCATTCGCCAGATCAAGGACCAGCCAGGTTGGCGCCGGTTGGTTCACTTCGGCCTGTTGCCACTTGCGGACGCGCGTCGGAAGGGCCTCCTTGGCGAACTTGTCTCTTGCCGCCAGCAGCGGTGCATGGGCCTGGTCGAAGTCTGCCTTTGCCTGGCGGTAGATCTCGGGGTTCGGGTCGAGCTTGGCCGCGGACGAATCGGTGCGGCCGAGGGCGGCGACCATGCGGTAGTAGTCTTCCTGGGGGATCGGGTCGAACTTGTGCTCGTGGCACCGAGCACAGCCAAGCGACAGGCCGAGCATGGAGGTGCCGAGCGTCGAGACCATGTCGTCGAGATGGTCGTAGCGGATAATCTCCAGCGTGTGCTGCGTGGTCTGTCCCGGATACGGCCCGGCGACCAGGAAGCCGGTCGCCGTGGCAGCGCGGAAATCTCCCGGCCGAATGTGGTCGCCGGCGACTTGCAGGCGGACGAATTCGCTGTACGGCATGTCCTCGTTGAGTGCCTGAATGACGAAGTCGCGATAGAGATAGGCGCCGGGCCGGTCGCCATCGAACTCGTAGCCGCCGCTCTCGGCAAAGCGGACCACGTCGAGCCAGTGCCGGGCCCAGCGCTCGCCATGGCGCGGCGAGCTCAGCAGCTGGTCAATGACCTTGTCGAACCACTGTTCCGATTTGTCGGCCAGTGCCGCATCGAGTTGTTCGGGCGTTGGCGGCAGTCCCCACAGGTCGAGGTAGGCCCGGCGAACCAGCTTCTCGCGGCTCACCGCCGGGCTGGGCGTCAGCTTCTTCTCTTCCAGCTTGGCAAGGATGAAGCGATCGACCGGCGTGCGCGGCCATGCCTGGTTCTGAACGGCCGGCGGCGTCACGGTGCCGATCGGCTGGAACGCCCAGGCCTTGCGGCCCGCTTCGAGATCGATGATGCGTTTGGGGGTGAAGGTCGCCTTGCCTTCGCGCGGGTCGGGAGCCCCCATCTCGATCCACCTGGAAAAGTCGGCCACCACGGTATCGGCCAGTTTCCCCTTGGGCGGCATCTTCAAGCCGTCGGCATGACGCAGGGCTTTCAGCATCAGCCCCTGGTCCGGCTTACCCGGCACGATGGTCGGCCCGCTCTCCCCGCCCTTGAGGAGAGCGTCGCGGGTATCGAGCAGCAGTCCACCCTTGGGGTTCTTCGTCTCGGCCGAATGGCACTTGTAGCACTGATCCACCAGCACCGGCCGAATCTTCTTCTCGAAAAACTCCACCCCGGCCGGGTTCAGCGGCTCCGCCGTCCGCACCGGAATCGAGGATGCCAGCAGAGCGCATGCGGCTATCAGTCCGAAGCACTTTCGCATGATGACACACCAGGGACCACGGTTCGCTTGTCGCCGGCCGCGCGATGCGCCAGGGCCGGGGGATCAACGTCCAGGGCAGGGAGAAAAGCAGGGTCAGGCTGTCGCGTATTACGAAGAACTCGATGCTATTCCGGCGGAAGGGGGCTGTCAAGCGGGTAAGGGGCGGGGGGTGGGGGGTGTAAACCCGTATCTGCGCGACATGCTTGGTCGAAGCCCTCGCCCTCGTGACCGGGCTCTGCCCGGTCACGCACTGCCGGCGAGACTCTGCCTCGCGGCAGTGAACGGTCCGCCATCTGCTGGTCCAGCCAGGGAAGGGTTCGCGAGGCAGAGCCTCGCCGCCAGTGCGTTACCGGGCAGAGCCCGGTAACGAGGGACCTCCGTCAAACCAGGGTTTTCTACAAAGCAAGACGCAGCTGCTTTGTAGAAATGCCTGGCATCGCCCTCGTTACCGGGCAGAGCCCGGTAACGAGGGACGAGGGACCTCCGTCAAACCAGGGTTTTCTACAAGGCAGCTTCGAGTCGATGACCGACGAGATCATTTGCGAGCTTCCTTGATCGCGCAGATACGGGTTTACACCCGGGGGCGGGGTGCGGACTGCGGGTCGCTTGATCAGAGGACGAAGGATGTCGTTTGCCCGTGCGCGCGAGCGTACATTGATGGGACTGGCAGCCGACGGACGGTCTGTTGCCGAGAGGCAAACCCTCGCGGGTGGTGCGCGATCGGGCGGAGTCCGGTCATGAGGGCAAGGTTTTCTACAAAGCATTTCCGAATGCATATCTTGAAGTCGAGGAATCCCTTTTGTCCCGTTCATCGATCAGGATTCGCCTGGCATGACATCGACCCCCGTCAGCCTTCTCGAACGACTTCGGCAACCCGTGGACCAGGACGCCTGGTCGCGCTTCGTCGATCTTTACTCGCCGGTGATTTACCAGTGGGGCCGCCAGGTCGGGTTGAAGGAGTCCGATGCGGCGGACCTCGTGCAGGACGTGTTCATCCTTCTCATCAAGCAGATGCCGTCGTTCGTCTACGATCAGCAGGGCAGCTTTCGCGCCTGGCTGAAGACGATCACGCTCAACAAATGGCGCGAGAACCAAAGGCGTCCCGCCACACGGCGCGAAGTGGCCGGCCCCGTTCCCGACCTGCCGACGCAGGATTCGGACGCCTTCTGGGACGGTGAGTATCGGCAGCACGTCATCGCGCAAGCGCTGCGGGTCATGCAGACGGACTTCGAGTCGCAGTCCTGGCGGGCCTGCTGGTTGATGGTCGTCGACGGGCTGCCCGCCGCGAAGGTGGCGGCACAATTGTCGATGACCGCGGGCGCCGTCTACGCCGCTAAGTTCCGCGTGCTGGCCCGGTTGCGCCAGGAGCTCGCCGGACTTCTGGACTGAATCATTTCCGCGTAAGATTTGCTTCCCCAGGCGCATACTCATTCATGATGCTTGCGATTTGCGCATCGCCCGGTGTCCTGCGCCATTGAAGGAGCGAGCCCATGAATCTGGTAGCTGCCTGTCCCAACCTGCAGCAGCTCAAATCCCTCGTTCAAGGGCGGCTGCCCTTCGACGAGGTCGAACCCATGGCACAGCACGTCGAGTGGTGCAGGCGCTGTGTCCACACCATCCAGCTGCTCAATGTGGACGATACGCTCGTGGAACTGATCCGTCGCCAGCCTGCTTCCGGGGCGAAAGCGCCAGACGCGGTGCTCGAGAGCATGATGAATCGCCTGCGCGGCCTGCAGCCGCTGATCGTGGGTTCAAGTGCCTCGGGCATCGATCCCGAGAACTACGATTTTCTGGCGCCCGCACAGGGGGCGGGCGAGCTGGGCCGGCTGGCCCAGTATCGAATCCTGAGAATCCTGGGCGCCGGCGGCATGGGCGTGGTCTTTCAGGCCGAGGACACCCTGTTGAATCGTGTGGTGGCACTCAAGGCGCTGAAGCCGGCGCTGGCAGCCAGTGCCAGCGCCAAGCGGCGCTTCGTCCGCGAGGCCCAGGCTTCGGCGTCCATGAAGCACGAGCACATCATCACCGTTTACCAGGTGGGGGAAGACCGCGGCGTGCCGTTCCTCGCCATGGAGGTCCTGGAAGGAACGTCACTGGAGGAGCACTTGAAGCAAGGGACGCCGACAAGCCTCGGCGAGATCCTCCGTATCGGGCGGGAAATCGCCGAGGGGTTGGGCGCCGCCCACCAGCGCGGCCTGATCCATCGCGACATCAAGCCGGCCAACATCTGGCTGGAAGCGCCGCGGGGACATGTGAAAATCCTCGACTTCGGCCTGGTCCGCGGCGCGGACGACCAGGCGCAAATCACCCAGCCGGGTGCCATCGTGGGCACGCCCGCCTACATGGCCCCCGAGCAAGCCAGCGGTACGACGACCGACCACCGTACCGACCTCTATAGCCTTGGCTGCGTCCTGTACCGCCTGTGTACCGGCCAGCTGCCCTTTCGTGGCGACACGACGATGGCCACCCTGGCGGCACTGGCTACCGAGACGCCGAAAGCGGTTGCTTCGCTCAATCCATCGATTCCCAGGCCGCTCGCCGACCTGGTAATGAAGCTACTCTCCCGGAAGCCGTCGGACCGTTGCCAGTCCGCCAGGGAAGTCGTCGCCGCCCTGCGGACCATCGAGGAACGGCTACCCACTTCCGGGCCGAAGACCAAGATGCTCCCTGGCCGCCCATTGCACCGCAGGCTCCTGACCGTTTTGCTGGTCGCGCTCATCGTCGGCGGCGGCAGCTGGGGCCTTCCCCAGATCATCGTCCGCATCAAGAACAAGGACGGCGAAACGGAGATCAAGCTTCCGCCCGGGGCGTCCGTGGAGGTGGAAAAGGACGGCAAGATCATCGCGGAGGCCGGAACGGAACCGCCCAAGGCGACCGGGAAACTGCAGCCTCTCTCCCTTGCGGCTGCGGCGACGGCCAGGACCACCGAGGCGCTGTGGGGCACGCCTCAGGAAAAGTTGATCTTCCCGAAATGGGGCGAGCAGAAGTACGGCGAGGTTCCCTTCCACCTCATTGACCCGAGGGACGGAAAGAACAACGCGATCGTCCTGCGGGCCGGGTGGCTTGCCAAGAACCCATACCCCAACGAGGCATCCGTCACGTGCGGCCACGCCGGCAAGACCATCCATCTCTTGACGGGTGTGTCCGGAGCCGGTTTCCCACAGACGAAGGAAAAGTCCCTGGCGATGGTCGTCCGGCTCCACTATGCGGACGGCGGCAAGGAAGACCACGAACTGCTCAATGCCGTCCACTTCGCCAACTTGAACGCAACGTCCAATGTTCCCGAGTCCAAGCAGGCGTTCAAGCTTCCCTTACCCGTGCCCGGCGGCCCGAACGGCTCGTGGTCGCACAGCCAGGTGCGCTATCTGGCGATCACGCTAAAGAAGACCGACGCCAAGATTGAGACCATTGAATTCACGAAAGGCGACAAGGGGGACATCACGTCGCCTGTGGTGATGGCTGTGACGGTGGAGAAGCCGTGAGATGTTGCGTCCGGCCGCCTCTCGGCAAGAATGTGGTTCGCGACTGTCACGGGAGTGACATCATCCTACGGAATGGGAATCTTACCCTCGGAACGCGTTTTTTGACCTTCGCACCGAAGCGTTTTCCTCTCGACACAAGGACACCCCATGCCCTGCGCCCGTCGCTCCCGCCCGGCCCTTTCCTGGTCCCGGCTGCTCCAATGCATCTTCCCAGTCTCCCGCCCCTCGGTTTCCCAGTCGCTGCGCCGGGGCGTCGTGCCGTGGCTGGAAGCGTTGGAAGACCGTAACCTCCCCTCTGGCATCACCATCACGGTGACGGGGACGGGAGGCGGCGCGGGCACCTACAATTCCGGCACGCAGCAAGCCACCACGCTTGCCGCCGCGGTGGCCCAGGCCAATGCCGACGACGCGGGCGATACCATCGTATTCCAATCCGGCCTGTCGGGGGCCATCAACCTCAGCACCGCGAGCGGCGGCGTGGGAACGCTCACGTTGAGCGGCGACATGACGATCCGGGGCCGAGCAACAACTCCATTATCATTCAAGGTGGGACGGTTTCCGGAGCGGCGGCCAATGCCCAGGTGTTCGTGGTCGGCACCGGCGTGACGGTCGACTTCGACCACCTGGTCATCAGCAACGGCGTGGCCGGCGGCGTCTTCGGCGGCGGCGCCATCTTCATCGACTCGAATAACACGGTGACGATCACCAACTGCACATTTTCCGACAACTCCGCCACCATCGCCAGCGCGGGGGCCATCGCCAGCCAATCCAATAACGAGCTAACGATCAGCAATTGCACCTTTTCCGGCAACTCTTCCGTGATCGGCGGCGGCGGCGCCATCACCGCCCAGGCCAGTACGCTCACGATCAGCGACAGCAACTTCTCGGACAACCATTCGGCGGTGCAAGGCGGGGCGATCTCGTTCAACGGATCGCTGGAGGTGACCAACTGCAGCTTTTCGGACAACACGACGACCGGTTTCGGGGGCGCCATCTACAGCAACGTCGCCGGCAGTATGCTGACCGTCAGCAATTGCACCTTCACGGACAATTCGGCCACGAACCAGGGTGGGGCGATTTACAACCTCCTTGGAACGGCGGAAGTCAGCGACAGCACGTTCACGGGTAACAGTGCGACGGGCGGCGGCGGTATCGAAAACGACTCGGGAGGCTCCACGCTGACCGTCAGCAGTAGCACTTTTTCCGGCAATTCGGCAACGACCAACGGCGGTGGCATCGAAAACGGCGGCAGCGGTTCGACCCTGACCGTGAGCAACAGCACCTTCGCGGAGAACACCGCAAACGGGAATGGCGGCGGCATCAGCAATGGCGGCACGCTCACCGTCGGCCACAGCACTTTCTCCACCAATTCGGCGGACGGCAACGGCGGCGGCATCGACAACACGGGGATCGGCACTGCGACCGTCTACAACACGATCGTAGCCGCCAACACGGCCGGCAATGGCCCGGACTTCTTCAATGCAACCGGGACTGGTGCGGCCTCCACCAGCCTGGGCAACAACCTCTACGGCAGCAGCAGCGGGATTACCTGGCTGGGCAGCGACATTCCAACGGCCGATCCGCTCCTGGGCCCGTTGCAAGACAACGGCGGCCCGACACAGACCCTGGGGGAATTGCCCGGCAGCCCCGCCCTTGGTGCCGGCAATATCACCGGCGCCCCGGCCACCGACCAGCGCGGCTTCCAGCGCGTGGTCAACGGCGCCATCGACATCGGCGCCTACCAGAACCAGTCCCAGCGGTTCGCGCTCACGCCGCCGGGGGACCCCACCGTCGACGCCGGCAGCGCCGCTTCCATCGACCTCGGTTCCTTCACTTATACCGGCAGCAGCACGGGCGGCTGGAGCATCGACGTCAACTGGGGCGACAGCACCTCCCACACCGATTTCAGCGCGACCAGCCAGGGCAGCCTGGGCAACCAAAGCCACGCTTACGCAGCCGCCGGGAGCTATACCGTCACCGTCACCATCACCGACGCGGAGAGCAACTTCTCGCAAATGACGTTCGGGGTGACGGTCGACCCGGCCCTCAATTCCAGCACGACCGTCCTGGCCTTCAACGCCACAACCATCCTCCTCACGGGCGTCAGCTTCGATCCCACCGCAGCCAACAACTCGGTGACTTTCACGACGCTCGGGGCGGCAGGCACCGTCACCAGCGTCAATGGGGCTGGGACGCAGATGACCGTGACCTTCACGAGCGCGCTCACGGGGAACGGCGCCCTCAATGCCTACATTACCAGCAACGGCCTTAGCAGCAGCACCGTCCAGGTGGCCACGGTGGACACCACGCCTCCGGTGCTGACGCTGCCGGCCAATATCGTGGTGGAAGCCACGAGTGGTGCGGGCGCCGTGGTCACCTTCGCCAATCCCACGGCGACCGACAACCTGGACCCATCCCCGATCGTGAACTGGGCGCCCCTCAGCGGCGGCACCTTCGCGCTGGGCATCACGACCGTGAACGTCACGGCGACGGACTGGGCCGGCAATGTCTCGACCGGCAGCTTCACGATTACCGTGCAGGACACGCCGCCGACCGCCGTTATCGCGGCCATTGTGCCCAACCCGCGCAACACGCCGATTGCCAGCCTCGTCATCACGTTCAGCGAGGCCGTCAGCGGATTCGACCGGAGCGACCTTGCCCTGACGTTCAATGGCGGCGCCAATCTCCTGACGGCCGCCCAGTCGCTCACGACCAGCGACAACAAGACGTGGACCCTCGGCAACCTGACAATGCTCACGGGGAGCCAGGGGAACTACGCCGTCCGGTTGACCGCGGCCGGATCGGGCATCAAGGACGGGACGAACAACCTCCTTGCCGCCGATGCGACCGTTTCGTGGGTGAACTTCAACAATCCGCCCATCGTCGATCTCAACGGACCGGGGACCGGCACCAGTTTCCAGGCCGTCTTCGGCCAGGGGAACGGGTCTGCCGCGGTGGTCGATCCCTTGAGCCTGAGCGTCCTCGACGCGGACAGCGGCAGTCTTGTCTCCGCCACCGTCACGCTGACCAACATTCAGAACGCCGGTCTGGAGACGCTCAGCGTCAACACCAGCGGCACGCTGATCGGTGCCCTGTACAACAGCGCCACGGGCGTGCTGAGCCTCACCGGAATGGATAGCGTTGCCCACTATCAGCAAGTCCTGCGCTCGCTCCGATACGACAACGCATCGATCAACCCGATTACGCAGCCGACCCGCACCATCACGGTCTCCGCGAATGACGGCATCACCGCCGGTGCAGCGGCGACAAGCGCGGTCCAGCTGCTGGGCCGCGCCCAGGTCGGCGTCTTCCGCGCCGGCACCGGCCAGTGGTTCCTCGACCAGGTGCAGGCCAACTACAACCCCGCCACGACCAACCAGATCGACAACTTCGGCGCGGTGGGCGACATCGCGGTGCGTGGCGATTGGGTCGGCGACGGCCGCATGCGTATCGGCGTTTTCCGCCCGTCGACGGGACAGTGGTTCCTGAGCCTGACGGACACCAACTACGCGCCGGGCAACACGCTCCAGATCGACAACTTCGGCCGGGTGGGGGATGTGGCGGTCATCGGCAAATGGCAGGGCGGCACGATTGACCGCATCGGCGTCTTCCGTCCGAGCACCGGCCAGTGGTTCCTCAGCACGACGAACACCAACTACGCCGCGGGGAACACGCTCCAGATCGACAATTTCGGCACGGTCGGCGACCAGGCGCGTGTGGGCGACTGGGACGGCACCGGCTTCACCAAGATTGGTGTCTTCCGCGCCGGCACGAGCCCAATACCGTTCAAATAGGCGCAAGTCACAGCCATCTGCTACCTTGAGTTCGACCAAGAACCAGTTAGCAGGGA
>JAIEMG010000088.1 GCA_019752375.1 Gemmataceae bacterium
TTTTCAGCTCCGGGAGGAGCAGCGGCCAGAACGGCAGCGAGGCCCACCGGCGCCAATGCAGCCGCCGACCATTGAATGAAACCGCGAACGCGCATACATTCCTCGCAGCACTTCCGTGTGTCGTGAGAAGCTAGGCACATGTTGCGGGCGCGGAGTAAGGACAAGGTGGCAAATCGGGGCCCACGAGCCTGGACATTTTGAAGCGGGTTCAGGCTCGGAACGTCTCAGTATCCTCTATACTTCGGCGCTTCTATGGTTCACCGGTCACCAGATTCCCGAGGGATGCAGGCGTCTGCCGTGAAACTGGGAAAGCCTTCCTATGCCAAGGCACCAGGATCCCGCCGGCTTTCACAACGACTCACCCAAGCAACGTCGTACTTGTTCCAACAACTCGGCGCAATCCACCGGCTTGCGGAGGAAACCCCGGCAGCCATGCGAGTGAGCCCACTCCCGCGTGAGGATTGTGCCGGTGACCACCACAATGGGCACGTCGAGGGCCCGAGGCCAGCGGCCCAGTTCGTCCAGGAACTGCCAGCCGTCCAGGTCCGGCATGAGCATGTCGAGCAGGATCAATTCCGTCTTATGACCGGCCCGTAGGTAGTCGAGCCCTTGCCGGCCGTTGGTGCACGGGGACACGGCATAGCCCGCATTGCGCAGCACGGTGGCCAGTCCCTCGCGGGTGATCTCGTTGTCCTCGATTAGTAGTAGGTTCGCGTTTTGGCCCGACATTCGCCTGCTCCTCTACCGTGCCAGCCTCACTGGAACTAAAGGGCCGGTTCAACCCACTTGGATTCCAGCGTGGCATCTTCTTCGCTGACCGTCGGCTGGTCGCGCACGACCAGGGAGAACAGGGCTGGTACCACGAACAGGGTCGTGACCAGGCCCGCCAGCAATCCGCCGATGACCGATCGGCCCAGCGGCGTGTTGGCCTCGCTGCCGCGCGCCAGGCCTAGTGCCATCGGTAGCAGCGCGAAGAAGGCAGCGAGGGCCGTCATGACCACCGGTCGCACACGCACCGATGCCGCCTTGACGATCGCCTCGGTCGGGGAGAGTTTCTCCGTCTTCCGCAGGTTCTCGGCAAAGTCGACCAGCAGCACGGTGTTGGACACCACGATGCCGACCATGAAGATCACGCCCAGGAGCGACTGCACGTTCAGCGCGGTGCCGGTGACGAACAAGATCGTCACCACCCCGATCAGACCGATGGGCACGGCCGACAGGATAACCAGCGGCGTGAGCCAGGACTTGAACAGGGCCACCATCAGGAAGTAGATCAGCAAGCTGGCCAGGATCAGGCCGAGGCCGAGGTTGCGGAACGTGTCTTGCATTCGCGAGTACTCGCCGCTGAGCGTGATGCGGCTGCCTTCGAGCGGCTTCTTCTCGGCCGAAGCGGGATCGAATGGCACCCAGGCGTCGCGCCCCTTCGGCACGCCGAAGCGAGCGACGACCTCCGCCACCTCGTCGGCAACGTGTCCCAGGTCGCGGCCGTGAACGCCCATGGCCAGGTCAATCGTCGGCTGCAGATTGGTGTGATTGATCTCCGCCGGCACCGTGGCGCGATGGACTGTCGCCACGTTGCGCAGTGGAATCGACTTCTTCTGCGCCGTGCTGGTGATCGGCACGTCCAGGATGGTATCCACGGAGGCGATCTCTTCCTCGGGATACTGGACGCCGACGAAGTACTGGTTGTGGGTCAACGGATCGATCCAGAAGTTCTTCTTGTTGAACGCAATGCTGGAGTTGAGGCAGGCCACCAGGTTCTTCATCACGTCGACCTGCGTCAGCCCCAGGTCCGCGGCCTTGGCCTGGTTGACCTCGATGACGTACTGGGGGTAGTCCAGCCGCTGCATGATGCGACAATCGACGACGCCATTGACCTTTCGGACCTCGCGGCGCACCGCATCGGCAATCTGCGACGCCTTTTCCAGGTTCTTGCCCGTGATGCGGACGTTGATGGGCGTGGATTTGCCTTCGTTCATAGCGCCGCGAATCATGCCGCCGGCGTCGAACGCGAATTCCAGGTCGTCGAAGCCGGGGGCGTGGGCGAAGCCCTGGCGCAGGCGTTGCACCAGCTCCTGCGCCGAGTGTTGCCGATCGGGCTTGAGCTGCACCTTGACTACCGCGTCCATTGGACCGGCATTGGGCGTGTAAGCGGCGGACCAGTCGGCGACCACGCCGATCTCGCTGATGATCAGGTCCAGGTCCGGACCGGCCTGAGACCGTACGAACTTTTCCACTTCGCCGACGCGGCGTTCGGTTTCCTCGATGCGCGTGCCGGTCTTGGCCCGGACGTAGATCTCGAACGCGCCGGCGTCCACTTCCGGAAAAAACTCGCGCCGGAGTTGCGATCCCAGTCCGACAAGGACCACCACCAGAAGCGCGACGGCAATACCGACCGTCCGGCCGCGCCGTCGCATCACAACGGCCAGCATCTGGACATAACGCCCGATGCAGCGATTGATGAAAGACTCCCAGCGCACGAACAAGCGGCCCAGCGCGCTGCGCGGCGGTGGGTTTTCGTGCTCGCTGCGGTCGCCGTAGTCCTCGCCGTGCAGCACCGGCGCATGCGGATGGACGCGCAGCCAGAGCATGCACAGCGCGGGCACGAACGAGCGCGACAGCAAGTACGCGGCGATCATGGAAAACGCCACGGCAAACGCCATGGGCCGGAACAGGAACTCGCCCAGGCCCGGCATCAGCGCCAGCGGTGCGAGGACCAGCAGCGTGCAGCAACTGGCGACTAATTCCGGCATGGCCACCTCGCTGGCGCCAAAGAATGCAGCCTCCTTCGGCTTCACGCCCAGTCCCAGATGTCGATGGGTATTTTCGAGGCAGATGATGGCGCTATCGACGAGAGGACCGATCGCCAGCGATAGACCCGCCAGCGTCATCACGTTGATCGTGTTGCCGGTCGCTTTGAGGCAGATTAGCGCTCCAAGCACCGAGATGGGAATGGTCATGACGGCAATCAGCGTCATCCGCCATTCGCCGAGGAAAATCAGGATGACCAGCGAGCAAAGGATGGCGCCGAGCACGCCTTCCTCGGCCAGGCTGTGAATCGCGTGGCGAACGTAGACCGATTGATCCATGACCAGCTTCAGGTCGATGTCGTCGTGCGTCAGCTTGGCCTTCATCTCCGGGAGCGATTCCTTGAGCCCGTCCACGACGTCCAGCGTGCTCGAGCCCATCTGGCGGTAGACCGGGATGTAGACCTGGCGCCGGCCGTTGACGCGGACCACGTTGGTCTGGATCAGGCTGGCGTCCTTCGGCTTGGCTACTTCCTTGAGGAAGACGATCTTGCCATGCTCGCTCTTGACCGGGATGTCGCCCATGCGATCGATGATCTCGTACATGGAGTTCGAGTCGAGCGCGTAATCGGTCTTGCCGAATTTGGCGTCGCCGGTGGGCAGGAAGACGTTGTAGTTGTCGATCGCCTGCATCAGGTCGAGCGGCGACAGGTTGCGGGCTTGCATGGCGTCCCGGTCCATGTAGGCCAGGACGGCGCGAAGGCGCCCGCCGTAAACCACGGGCGCTACCGAACCCGGCACGCCCATGATCATGTTGCGGACCTCGTAGCGGCCCGTGTCGTAGAGGATCGACTCGGACTCCTTTTCGCTGTCGAGGGCGATGAGACAGACCGGCGTGGTGCCGGTGGGATCGAACGGCAGGATAACGGGCGGCAGCGTGCCGGGCGGCAGGTTGGGGATGGCGGCCGAGGCGAGCGAATTGACCTGGGTCAGTGCGCCGTTGGGGTCCACGTCGCTGCGGTAGTAGTTGCGGACGATGCTGGCGCCGACGATGGAGCGCGATTCCTGACGGGCGGTGCCGGCAGCCTGGCCGGTCCAGCGTTCCATGCGGTTGGTGATGTCGTTCTCGACATTGGCCGCGGGCATGCCGCCGTAAAAGGTCAGCACCTGCACCGCAGGGCTCTTGAACGCCGGCAAAATATCGATGGGGATCGATGTGATGGTCAGCAGACCAATCACGACGACCGTCAACACCATGACGACGACCGCGTACCAGTTGCCGAGCGAAAAGCGGATCAGGCCATTCATCGCGCGAAACGCCTCCCTCAACCAATGAAAACGGGCGGCAGGGTCCGTCACCCGCCGCCCGGGTAACCCCGACGCCAGCCATCAATGGCCCGCCGTGGCGGTGGTAAGAGTGCCGGCCGAATCGACCTGGACAGGTGTGCCGTCCGCCAGTCCGGTGGGGGGATGAACGATGACTTCATCTTCGAGGCGTAGTCCACTCAGCACACCGACCTGCAGTCCATCATCACCGCCGATGGTGACGGGGACGAGAGCGGCGTGGCCATCGCGGATGACGAAGACATTGCCTTTTCCCTCCTGCGGCTTTCCGGTCAAACAAGACACGGGAATGGCAAGGCCTTCAAAGTGATCGAGCATGATGGTGACGCGTCCATACATGCCGTTGCGGATCTTGCCCGCCTTGTTGGGGAGATCAATCTCGATGTGCATCAGGCGGGTAGAGGGGTCTTCGGAGTGGGACACACGAGAAATCTTGGCTTGGAACTTCTGGCCCGGAAGCGCGTCCAACTCCACCGCCGCCGGGTCGCCCGGGTCGGCATAGGGCACGTCGCGGTCGGGAATCTGAACCACAACGCGCATGCGGTCGGTGCGCTGCACGGTCAGCAGCGGGAGGTGGGTGCCTTCGGATGCAGAGCGGATGAAGTCTCCGACGAAGAAGTTTCGTTGGGTGACGACCCCGTCAAACGGTGCGGTGACGGTCGCGAACTTGACGAGCAATTCTCCCTTTTCCAGGTCGGCCTGCGTGACCTTCACCTCGGCATCGGCCTCGACCACATCGGCCTCGGCCTGTTGCACGTGGGCGTCCGCCGCGGCGAGCCGAGACTTGGCGCTGTTGACGGCCTCTTGCGCGGAAATCTCCGCTTCCCGAGCGGCATCGCGCTGTTCAATCTTTTCGTCGACTAATCGCTCATCGACGCTCTTGAGCGCCAGCAGTTCTCTCATCCGCAGGAGCTGTCGTTCGCGGAAACGCAACTCGGCCGCCTTGCTCTTCGCGGTGGCTTCCGCCTGCGGCACCAGGGCACGGGCTGCCTCGCGATCCGCTTTGGCACTGGCGACGCGGGCCTTCATCTGAATGACGACGGCCCGAGCGCGATCGACGCCGGCCTTGTACCGCTGCACCTGCTTTTCCAGTTCGGGGACATCGACGGTTACCAGCACATCGCCACGCTTGACGCGATCGCCGATGTCCACCGCTTGTGTCTTGAGGTAGCCTGAGACACCGGCGTAGAGCTGGACGGATTCGTAGGCGTGAATCGAGCCTGGCTGGGTGGTGGTCCGTTCCATTGCCCCGTTACGCGGGTGAACCGCCAGTACCTGCATGGCGCCCCGATCGCTCACCGCATGCGTCTCGTGAGCGTGAGCGGCCGGCTGCCCCTTGCGAAACGTATACGCCGAGAGACCAATGAGCACACTTAAGACAAACGAGCCGCCCGCCATCCACCATTTCCAGTTAATCGGATTGGATCGCATTCCCACAGACCACCTCGTCCCTTCGATTGAGTTCGCGGAGTCATGTGACCTTACGCAAATCCAACGCCAAACCTGACTTTAGCGTACCGTGCCGTCCTAAGCGCTTGCAAGGAAATAGTATAAGTCCAACATCAAAAGCGGGCGGATCAGACGCCGCATCGTGTGCGCGGCGTCTGATTGCCCGTCGTGGACGGGAATTAGCCGCGAGTCGTTCACCGCCAGAAACATGCTTTCACGACCCTGCCTGAGGGGAGGGAGACTCGAGGTCGCCTTGTATCTCGAAAGCGACTCGAGGTTCCATTAGCTGCTCTATCAAAGCAGCCCTGCCTTCGCTTTTCGCAAAAACTCGAGGAAGCTCTCCGCCACGACGCTTGGGGCGCGACCGTTGTCGCAAATGACTACCGGACATTCGCCTCGGGCGTCTCTGCGAGAGGTATCAAGACAGTAAAAGGCGTCACCGACATCTTCCGTGATTTGAAGGCAATCCGCGGGCTGCGGACACAGCTGGTTCATCATGACGACGTTGCCGCGCAAGGTCGTGCTCGGCAGTCCGTAGAACTCGTGAGAGTGCAGATTGCCAGCGCCGAACGCGCGGAGGAAGGCCCGGTAACTTTCGGGGAACACTATGCCGAGTTCGCGTTCGGCAGCCGCAATTTCCTCCTCGGAGGCAGGGTCCGGTTCATCCGCTGGCCAGTCACAGGACTCGTGCACAACTCGTAGCACTTGTTCGATAACGGGATCCAAGTGATTGATATTCATCATTGGTTCTGAAGTGCCCTTGGGCCATTCACAGTCCGTAACCACCGTTGCCAAACGCGCCGAATTTGCCGGGGAAGCCGCCACCAAACCCGCCGGGGAATCCGCCGCCGTACCCGCCGTAGCCACCGCCGTAGCCGCCGCCAAACCCGCCGGGGAATCCGCCACCCCCGCCATAGCCCTGCATCTGCCCCTGAGAAGCGGGCAGACCCACGAGGGTGTTGTAAGCCTGATTCAGCGAGACGCCTGGCGGATGCAGACCGCCGATACCGACTCCAGCGCCGCCCATGCCGCCGTAGCCACCGCCGCCGAATCCGCCATAGCCGCCGATGCCGCCCATGCCGCCGCCGTAGTTGGCGCCGCCCATCCCGCCCGTGCCGCCAAATTGGGTGACGAGCTGTAGGGGTCCACGATTGACGCCCGAACCGGTGATGCCGGTGTACATGTGCGCTCGGTCTTGTCGCATACGGGCTCCCTGGGGCATGCCCATTCCGCCTGGGCCGCCGTAGCCGCCACCACCATAGCCGCCGCCGGGATAGCCACCGCCGTAGCCGCCACCACCATAGCCGCCGCCGGGATAGCCACCGCCGTAGCCGCCGCCGGGATAGCCACCGCCGTAGCCGCCACCACCATAGCCGCCACCAGGGAACCCGTATTGACCGTGAGCGGAACCAGGTTCGCACAGATACGCTGCCGCGACGAGGACGCACGGAAGAACTCGAAACGCCAGACACCATGGATGGGACATGCGAAACTCCTCGGACAAAGGAAGGTCGTTGGTTTTGCGCGACAAGCCGTCCATGGCAGCCCGAGAGCATTAGTGCTTGCGGTTTCAGGCAGGTCGGGTGAAAGGCAAGTATCGTGCCATTAGGGATTCGCTGCTGCTGTTGGGTCGCAAGTCATATTTCTGTATGCGGTTCTGAGTTGGTAAGGGACGGAACCGCGAGGTGAAAATCCGCTTTGTCCCGGCGTATTGTTGGCCGTTGTGGTAAAAGAGCGCCCGAAATCCGGCACCTGCCGCTCTGTCGGAATCCGAAGCACTCACCGTGGTCCGGGGACTCGTCGTAGCTGCCTCGCGATAGGCCCTACCCGGAAAGACCGCCCCGACTTGGGCGCTGACCGGCCCCGCCTTTGGATAGTAATTGGCCAAGCTGGCCAAAGGCGCTCCCTGCTCTTGAGGCCACCCGTGTGGTACGCGTCGGCTTCTGCATCCGATGTCTTTTCCCTTGCATATTTTGCGCTCCGCACTCCCATATCCGTGCAAGCTGGTACACCGTTTGCACTCCATCTCGTGGCCTCCGCTGGGGGCATGTGGTGCGCGACATCACCGGCTCGGATGTTCCCATTGGCGACCCACGACGGGCGCAGGGCTCAATCCCATTATGGTGCCTCTGGTTCTCCGATTCGTTCCGGCGAAGGTGGAAGGCTCCTGCGACTTATGTGGCCGACGGACTCGGCCTGGGGGAGTGCAGTTAGTCAGGACCGACCGAGAAGCCGTGGTCTGCGGAGTATGTGGCAAGGGACACGCACCGGCGCTGGTTGCCCTCATGGAGTTGGCCGCCACTGCGGAGCGCGTTGGAGGGATTTACCACCACACCTTGTGGCCCCCTTTTTCGGCCCTGCTTGCTTTGGCGAAGGCTGCGGAAGAATACAACCTCGCCCAGGACCGGCCTAAGTAGCACGCAGCCCTATTTTGCTCCTCAGCGTCGGGGAGAATGACGAAGGCGCCCAAGTCCGATTCGGAACCAACGGCGTCAAATCATGGTCGCACACCCCTGGCCTGCCGAATGTCGAGCCCCTCCCGAAGACCTTTCGGCCCACCGATTGCTCCATTTCATTGCACGGAGCGAAGTGCTCCTGGGCGACGTGCGTGCGGTGGCCCGCAAAGTGGAAGAGCAGGTTGGCCAAACCATTCGCAGATACAGTCTTTCCATGGCGAGAACAGACTCCGAGCGTTGACCGTCAAGACTCCATGCAGCGCGTTACATCATTGGAAGAGCGGTTGCCAGAAGGATTCCGCTCCGCTGACGGTTCTCGTGGTGTAACGGACGTCCCTTCGCTCCCGACACCCTCGCGCGCCGATGAGTTTGCGTCTGACCCAAACGACACGTGAAAGGACACGATGGCGATGAGCCGACGCCTGCTCCTCCAGGTTGCCACGCCTGCCGTAGTCATCGGTGCGGTCCTGCTCGTCGTCTGTCTGCTCGGCACCTGGCACATCAGCCGGCTCGAAGCGAACCTGGCCAGCATCCTCTCGGAGAACGTCACCAGCCTGGAGGCCGCCCAGGAGTTGGAGATCTGCGTCCGACAGCTGCGCAGCCACTGCTTCGTCTACCTGGTCGAGCCGACGCCGGCCCGGCTCGCGCCCGTCGAGGAAGACAACCGCCGCTTCGAGCGGGCGCTTCAGGCGGCGGAGCGCTCGGCCACTTCGCCGGAGGAGCAGGCCTGTGTCGAGGCCATCCGGCTCGGTTATCAGCACTACCACGGCGAGATGGCCGATCTCCGAGCAGACGTGCTCAGGAACGGTCCCCGGACCGATTTCGGTACGTTGTCCGATGCCCATCCCATTCGCCATCTCACGGCGTCCTGCCACGAATTGTTCCGCATCAACAAGCAGGCCATGGAACAGACCGCGGCGGAAAGCCAGTCATTCAGCCGGCAGGCGCGCCTGTGGCTACTTCTGATGGGCTTCGGCGGCCCGGCCGGAGGACTTATCCTCGGTTACGGTGTGGCACGCGGCCTGCGGCGCTCGATCTACGGACTGAGCGTGCGGATACAGGACGTTGCCCAGCACCTCGATGAGAAGGTCGCCACCATGAATGTGGCCGTGGATGGCGACATCGAGCATCTCGACCAGCAACTGCAGTACATTGTCAAACGGGTCGAGGAAGTGGGGGAGCGAATCCAGCGGCACCAGCGGCAAATGCTCCGGGCCGAACAACTGGCCGCCGTGGGCCAACTCGCGGCCGGCGTCGCCCACGAGGTGCGTAATCCGCTGACGTCGATCAAGTTGCTCGTCGAGGCCGCATTGCGACCAGGCGACCGCAGACCGCTGATCGAGGAAGACCTCCAGGTGATTCACTCGGAGGTGTCCCGCCTCGAGCAGACAGTCCGAGGATTCCTTGATTTCGCTCGGCCGCCGGCCCCTCGGCGGACCTTCACAGACTTGCGCCAGGTGGCAAATCAGTCGGTGGACCTGGTTCGCACCCGAGCCCGCCAACAGGACGTGGCCATCGGCGTCCGCGCCAGGGACGGCTGGGGCGAACAGGACGCCGACGAGCCCATCATGGCCTACGCGGACCCGGTGCAGCTGCGGTCGGTACTGCTTAACCTGCTGCTCAATGCACTGGACGTGCTCCCGGGTGGCGGGGCCATCGACGTCACGCTGGGAACGTCCGCAGCCGATGGAGCGTGCATTACCGTGGATGACACGGGGCCTGGGATTGCCCCCGAAATGGCGGGCCGCCTGTTCACTCCGTTTGCCAGCACCAAGCCGGCCGGCACCGGCCTGGGGTTGTGCATTTCCAAGCGTATCATTGAGGAACACGGCGGACACCTCGTCGCGGATTGCCGGCTCGAAGGCGGCACACGCTTTACCATCACCCTTCCGCAAGCTCCGGTCGGAGCCACCCCCCATCTCGTTGCGTGAGACCGAGGACTCCATGCCCACTCTCCTGGTCGTTGACGACGAGCAAGGCGTCCGCTACACCTTCCGGCGCATCTTCGAGGGCAATAAGAGGACGGTCGTAACTGCCATTACCGCGGGCGAGGGACTGGCAAAGTTCCACGCGCAGCGGCCCGATGTCGTCGTGCTCGATCTCCAGTTGCCCGACCGCAGCGGACTGGACGTCTTCCGCGACATCCACGCATTGGACCCGCGCCGCCCCATCGTATTCATCACGGCGCACGGCACGACGGACACTGCCATCGAAGCCATGAAGGGCGGCGCCTTCGACTACCTGGTCAAACCGATCGACCTGGAACGTCTTACCCAGGTGCTCGATCGCGCGTTCGAGGCTGCCCGGCTGATGGACACACCGGCGGTATTGCCGTCCGAGGAAACCGCCGACCGCATCGTCGGCCACAGCCCGATCATGCAGGAGATGTGCAAGTCGATCGGCCGCATCGCGCCGCAGGACGTCAACGTCCTGATCCTGGGCGAGAGCGGCGTGGGCAA
>JAIEMG010000028.1 GCA_019752375.1 Gemmataceae bacterium
ACAGGAGTGTCTGGCCCACCATGCACCGCTTGCGTGGCTACACACCTCTCACCCCGTCGCGGTCAAACAGGGTCCGTTGCCTAACTTGACTCTTTTTCGGGGTCCAGCTATAATTTCGACGCGCAGTGCACAGCGTTGGACTAAACAGCGAAAGAGATTAAACTTGCGCTGACTGCCGGACAGCAGAGAAGCGAAGCGCCGGCCCGGATTCAGGCACCCCGCGAAGGTGCGCAACGCCGGTAAGGATGAGAACGCTCCCCGGTTCAGGCCGAGGAGTGTGAGGCGAGCGGGAAATGGAGCCATGGATGGCCCTGGATCAGTCCCCGTCTTTCACGGGGTTGGGCCCGATTTCGCTTTGTACAGGTTTCCGGTAGGCTCCCACCGCTGATTGATTGCCTCCCCGTAATTTCGATTGCCGCGGGATGTCCCGATCCTGGCCACATTAGAATTGGCCGGACCGCGCTCCCTATTGCTTTCCTGCACATGGGTGTCCCTTGGGCAACGACAGGGCGTCCCTGACCAAGCAGGTGAAGGAATCCAACGACATTGTCGATGTCGTCGGCGGTTACGTCTCCCTTCGTCCGGCCGGCGACAAGTTCAAAGGCCTGTGTCCCTTCCACGGCGACCACAACCCCTCCTTCCTCGTTGACCCGCGCTGGCAGAACTACCGGTGTTGGTCCTGCGGGAAGAGCGGTGACGTTTACACTTTCATTCAAGAAATCGAGCGAATTGATTTTCGGGAAGCGCTTGAACTGCTGGCGCGGCGCGCCGGAATAACTTTAGAAAAAAACGCTGATTCCGCGCACCACCAGACACGGGCGGCTATGCTTGACGTGGCACGCTGGTCCGCGGAACAGTACCAGCAATGCCTGCTCGACTCGCCGCTGGCTGAAACGGCACGCCGTTACCTGGGGGAGCGCCGCCTGAGCGGCGAAAGCGTGCGTCGCTTCGGCCTGGGCTTCGCTCCGGTGGCCGGCGACTGGCTCGTCCAGCGAGCGGCCACGGCGGGCAAGTCGACCGAGCTTCTGGAGAAGGTCGGCCTGATCGCGCGACGGAACGAAGGCAACGGCTTTTACGACCGCTTTCGCGACCGGGTCATGTTTCCGATCCGGGACGCGCGCGGTCAGACGGTGGGGTTTGGCGGACGGATCTTGCCGACGTCGCCGTTAGCGGCTCGGGCCCCGAAATACTATAACTCGGCCGACACGCCGCTCTTCACCAAGAGCGAGCACCTGTACGGCCTGGACCTGGCGCGGCAGACGGCGGAAAAGGCGGGGTATCTCGCCGTCGTCGAAGGTTACACGGACGTGATGATGGCGCACCAGGCGGGTGTCGCCCAGGTGGTCGCCACCATGGGCACGGCGCTGAACGTGCGGCACGTCCAGCACCTGCGACGCTTTGTGCCACGTGTGGTGTTAGTGTTTGACGCCGATGCCGGCGGCAACACCGGCGTCGATCGCGCCCTGGAGATCTTTGTCAGCCAGGAAGTGGACCTGGCCATCGCCACCTTGCCCGAAGGCCTCGACCCCTGCGACCTGCTCAGTCAAGAGGGAGGGGCCGAGCGGTTCAAGGAAGTGCTGGCAAAGGCCGTCGATGCTCTCGACTTCAAGCTCGGTCAACTCCTGAATGACGGAGCGGCAACGAGTCTTGAAGGTCGGCGACGAGCGGTGGATGCGGTGCTCGGCATCATCGCCCTGGCGCCGGACATGGCGGGCAAGAACGGGCAAGTGAAGCGGGAACTCGTGGTCGGCCGGATTGCCCAGCGTCTGGCGCTCAAGGAAGAAACCGTCTGGGCACGGCTGAGTGAACTGCGGGCGGCTCGCCCCGCAAGCGAAGCAGCGAGCAAACGAGCCAGCGAGGAAGTGACCGAGGAGAAGCGAGAGGCGCCGGCAGCGCCGCGGGAGCGACAGCTCTTGCAAGTGCTGCTGGCCGAGCCGGGGTTGGTGGAGAAAGCAGCGACGGAGATCAAGCTGGAAGAGGTCCAGCATCCCGGCCTGCGTCGTCTCCTGGATGGATTGTACCGGCTGCGCGCGGAAGGGCAGATTCCAGATCTCGACGCCCTCCGCACGCGTATCATAGATGTGCCGCGCCTGGCGGAGGCCGCGTTGGGCCTTCAGGAGCTGGGGCGGTTAATTCCGGATCGTGCCGAGTGTCTGCGGGGTCTGGCCGCGTCGTTTCGCAAGCAACGCGACGAGCCTCGTAAACAGGAACTCAAAAACCAGCTGCGCGCCGTCAACGACGATTCGACGGCCCTGGAACTGCTCCGGCAGCTACAGAACCAGTCGGTTGGCGCTGATCCTTGACCATCCCAAACCCACCGGCCGCAGCCCGTGGATCGGTGAGTCAAGGATCCCCTAGAGGAGGGTTTGATGGAATTGAAATTGGACGAGGGCCTGAAGGCCTTGCTCGAATCGGGCAAAGGGAAAGGTTACCTGACTTATAGCCAGGTCAACGATTATCTGCCCGACGACGCCGTCAATCCTGAGAAGCTCGACCAGCTGCTCCTGGTTCTGGAAGAACACGGCATCGAGCTGATTGACGAGTCGGAAGCCGAAGAGCGAGAAGCCGGCCCCGACCCGAACGCGGCGACCGACGAGGAACCGCACGCGGAGCTCGACCTCAGCTTCATGGACGATGAGGAGAGCCGGCGCATCGACGACCCGGTGCGCATGTACCTCACGCAGATGGGCGAAATCCCCCTCCTCAAGCGCGAAGAGGAAATCTCGCTCGCCAAGAAAATCGAAGTCACCCGCAAGCGCTTCCGCCGCAAGGTGCTGGAGTGCGATTACGCCCTCAGTAACGTCGTCGATACGCTCAAGCGCGTTCACTGCGGCGACTTGCCCTTCGACCGCACGGTCAAGGTCTCGCTGACCGAGAACCTGGAGAAGGACAAGATTCTCCAGCGCATGCCGCACAACCTGAAGACGCTCGAGCACCTGATGGAGCAGAACGTCGCCGACTTCTCGGCGCTGATCGATCCCCGCGCCACCGACGACGACCGACGCCGGCTCCGCCGCACCCTGAAAATCCGCCGCCGCAAGGCCGTCACGCTGGTCGAGGAACTCTCGATCCGCACGCAGAAGGTCCAGCCTCTGATGAAGAAGCTGGAGCAGATCTCCATCCGCATGACCGAGCTGGAAGCGCAGATCGAAGACCTCAAGGGTCTGCGTTCCGCCAAGGAAGACCGCGCCAACCTCGAGAAAGAACTTCGCGATCTGATGCTCATCACGCTGGAGGAGCCGCTCATGCTCCGCAAGCGCGTTGAGATCATGAAGAAACGATTCACCGAGTATGAACAGGCCAAGCGCGACCTGTCCGGCGGCAACCTGCGGCTGGTGGTCAGCATCGCCAAGAAGTATCGCAACCGCGGCCTGAGCTTCCTGGACCTCATCCAGGAAGGCAACACGGGCCTCATGCGTGCCGTGGACAAGTACGAGTATCGTCGCGGCTACAAGTTCAGCACCTATGCGACGTGGTGGATTCGCCAGGCGATCACGCGGGCCATCGCCGACCAGGCTCGCACGATCCGCATCCCGGTCCACATGATCGAGACGATGTCCAAGCTCCGCAACGTCTCGAAGAAGCTGTTACAGGAGATGGGCCGCGAGCCGACGATCGAGGAGACGGCCAAGGCCGCCGGCATCTCGGTCGAAGAAACGCGCCGCGTGCTCAAGATCAGCCGGCACCCGATCAGCCTCGACCGGCCGGTCGGCGAGAGCGAGGACAGTTACTTCGGCGACTTCATCGAGGACGACAGCGCCGAATCGCCGGTGTCGGCCGCGACGCAGGAGATGCTCAAGGACAAGATCGAGCACGTCCTCAAGACGCTGACCTATCGCGAGCGCGAGATCATCAAGCTTCGGTACGGCCTGGGCGACGGCTACACCTACACGCTGGAAGAGGTGGGCCGCATCTTCAAGGTGACGCGCGAGCGCGTCCGGCAGATCGAGGCCAAGGCGGTGCGGAAACTCCAGCACCCCGTACGCAGTCGCCAGCTCGAGGGCTTCCTCGATGGCACCATTCGCCGCTAACTTTCGTCACCGCCGGCTGCCAACAGCCGGCGGTTTTCTTTTGGAATGGGTATTCACCACGGAGGGCACAAAGGACACAAAGGAAACACGAAGGAAGACAAGAACCGAATAGTCTCAGTAGGAGCAACTCGCGGGTTTGAATTGCTCCTCCTGGCTTTTCTTTGTGATTCCTCCGTGTCCTCTGTGTTCTCCGTGGTGAGTACTCAAAGGGAGGGCATTCATGGCCGCAACGGCCGATATCTTGCGCGAAGTGCATCGGCTCCGCAACCACGCCAAGGACTTGAAGGACCAGATCGAGCGCTTGCCGCGCATGCTCAAGGTGCAGCAAGCGAAGGTCACACATCAAGAAAACGTCATTCGCCAGGCGCAGGATAGCCTCAAGAAGCTCAAGGTCACGGTCAGCGACAAGGAAAAGGAACTCAAGGCGAAGCACCAGGATAGCGCCAAGTTCGAGAAGCAACGCAACGAGGCGACGGTCAAGAAGGAATACGACGCCCTGGGCTCCGAGCTGCAAGCCGCCAAGGCTCGCTGCGCCGAGCTGGAAGACGAGATCCTGGCCGGCATGACCGATGTCGATGAGCGCACCGCGCAGCTGCCGGCACTCGAGAAAGCGCTGAAGCAGGCGCAGTCGGAAGTGGCCAACTTCGATCAGATCAGCAAAGCCCGCCAAGCCGAGCTGAACACCATGCTGGCCGCGGTCGCCGTGGAGCTCAAGGCGGTCGAGGAACAGGTGCCGATCGAAGTGCGTTCGCTGTACGAACGCGAAGTGGCGTCGCGCGGCGAGGACGCTTTGTCGCTGGTGCAGGACCGCAATTGCACCGCATGCTACACGGGCATCACGGCCCAGCAATATAATGAGCTGTTCCAGGGCATGTTCGTGATGTGCAAGAACTGCGGGCGCATCCTGTACCTGCCGCAACAGACCGCGGTAGCGCCGTAGGCTTCGTTCGAGAGTCGCCGGCCATGGCCAGTCCCGACGCCAACTCCCTGCCCAAGACGGCGGCCCCGCTTTCGGCCTGCGCCCTGGCTGCGTGGGTGGTGTTGCTCAACGTCATCTTCTTTCTGCCGGCGCTCGTCCCCATCTCCGACCTTGGCGATCACCTGATTCGCGGCACCATTCGCCTGTCGCTGCTCTTCTGGTTCCTCGCCGTCAACCTGATGCTGTGGCTGCGACCCGCGGAATGGCCGGGTGTTGGACGAGGCAACCTGGCGCGTTACTGCTGGACGCTGGCGTGGGCGGCGTACGTCATCCACCTGGGCATGGCGTTTCACTTCTATCACCACTGGTCGCACGCCGATGCGGTGCAACATACGGCGGACGTGACGGGCGGTTTCGGCGAAGGCATCTACTTCTCGCACTTTTTTACCGCGGTCTGGACGGCCGACGTTGCCTGGTGGTGGCTGTGGCCGTTCCTTTACGCTCGGCGGCCGGGCGGGATCGATCGAGGACTGCACGCCTTCCTGCTCTTCATCATCTTTAACGGCACGGTGGTTTACGAAGAGGGGCCAATCCGCTGGGCCGGCGTCTTCATGTTTGTCGAACTCGCGATGGCGGCGCTGGTCCGACGACGCGTTTGCGCCCAGCGAGGTCCTTGGTGAGCCGGGAGCGGGAGCGACCGGAGTTTCCGAAGGCTTGAATAATGGAGGCGAGCCGGGAGCGTGAGCCACCCGAGGTATTAAATAGTTAAGAAGCGTGTAGAAATACGGTAGCACACGCAACCGGCTCGCCCAGCCGTCTTCCAGAGTGCAGACGCTTGAGGAACTCCGGTCGCTCACGCTCCCGGCTCGCCCAGTTAGCCCGCACGGCGATAGCGCATCGGTCCCAAAGGTACTGGCGCTGGCCGCGCGCTGCCTTCCACACCAAACGCCGCCTGAAACCAACGATACTGCCCCAGCAGCTGATAGGTGCCCATCCCGAAGCCGACGCCGCCGATGCAAAACACGCCCAACTTGATAACCGCGGGCCACGCCAGGGGCGCAAGCCAGACTTGCAGCAGTCCGACCACGGGCAAGTGCGCGAAGTAGATCCAGTACGACGCGTCCGCCAGCCGGGACACGACCGCGTTGGGCCGATTGGCATAACGGATCGCCGCGCCGATCAGGCCGAAGATTGACGACCACGTGAACAAGCTTGCACACGCCGCCATCAGCATCAGCCACGGTCCTTGCAGCGGCGCGTGGGCGTAGTGCAGCCGATACAGCCAGGCCATGGCGGCGAACGCGGGCAGAGACAACCCGAGCGCCAATGTACTCCCTCCGGACAGATGTCTCGCCGGATCGCGGACCAGGGCCCACCGTGTGCCCACGAAGAAAAACACGCCGTTATACAGCAGGCGGACCGGGTCTTGAAAGTAGGTGTTGCGCAGGCGCACGATCGATTCCACCCCAAACAAAAGCACCAGCGCTGTTACTGCCGCCAGGTACAGAAAACGCCAGCGCGACGTCACCAGGCGATCGACGAGCCCCGGGAATGCCGTGCCGGAACTCTTTGATTGCCGGTACGCCCAGTAGAACAGCGACAGGATCAGCAATTGCTCCAGAAACCACAGGTGGGCCGGACCGAAGAGTTCTTCTCCCAGGTCGTCGGGCGGCGTGAAGCCGAGGGCGTCGTCAAACCGGAGCAGACCGGACTCCATGAAGCCGTATGCCCACACAAGGCAAATCAATGGCGTGATGAGGACCAGCCCCCACAGGAACGGCACCAGCAGACGTCGCACTCGCTGCGTCAAGAAGCCCGTGGGGCCACGCTTGTCGTAGGTCTGTGCCGCGAAGATTCCCGCCAGGAAGAAGAACGACGGCATGGCAACGCCGTTGATCCCGTAGAAGACCACGTCGAACGCGACATGGGCCCGACAGTCCTGCGCGGGCCACAGCGCGACCAGGCTGCTGTTGGTCATGAGACTGAACGCCGCGTGCGCAAGCACGACCGTCAGCATCGCAACCACGCGATAAGTCTGCAGTGCATGCCGAATGGTTTCAAACCCCGTCGGGTGCGGGCCATCCCCCGAGGCTGCCATCGTTGCCCCTCCAAGCCTTGCGAGCATTCACTCCGCAGGCTGAAGCCTGCGGCTACAAACACTCATGCGTTTCCCCTTCTGTAGCCGCAGGCTTCAGCCTGCGGAATGGCGTCGCGGGTGCGGTAACCTCACTCCGCAGGCTGAAGCCTGCGGCTACAAACACTCATGCGTTTCCCCTTCTGTAGCCGCAGGCTTCAGCCTGCGGAATGGCGTCGCGGGTGCGGTAACCTCACTCCGCAGGCTGAAGCCTGCGGCTACAGACTGTTCTCGTGAATCGTGCTTTCAACTAGCGATGTAAAACCAACCGGGCCGTTCACACGCACCGCTCGCCTTATCTCCATCGACGGACAGGGCACCCTCGCTTCATCATGTTCCCTGCGTCCCCCAGGAACAGCAGACCGGGAAAAGGCCCGAGAGTCCGAAGCTTCGCCAGGACTGATGCACTGGGCAAAGATCGCCGATAACTAATTCCAGGCCTATCCCCTGCTTCGCATCGAGACCCCGCAGCTTTCCTTCCCTGCCCCGGTTCCTCGAAGGAGCCGCCTTATGCGCCAGTTGATGTGTGCCGTCCTCGCAGGTTCCTTGCTAACCTCGACCGCCCTGGCTGAACCGCCCGCTGTGGTCGAGCCGGCGTCCGAAGTGCTGAACGCGGAGTCGCAACCGCCCTGCCAGCGCCTCTCAGCCGAGGTTGAGTACGTCATGTGGTGGCTGCGTCAGGGCCGAGTCCCGACGATCTTGACCACCAGCTCCTTCGCGTCGGGGGGCCGACTCGATCAGCCTGACACGCGCGTCGTCTACGGCGACCAGCGGCTGGAGACGCGCCACAATGACCGTTTCATCGGGACGCGGTTTGGCGTGGGCTATTGGTTCGATCCCGAGCAAACGATTGGAATTGAAGGCCGAGCCGTCTTCCTGGAGCGCGATTCGACGTGGTTTCGCGCGACGTCCGATGGCAGCCAACTCCTGGCCAGGCCGTACTTCAACCCTGATGGCAGCGCGGGCAGCGAGATCGTCGCTGGTCCAACGCCTGCCGGCATCCGCAGCGGCGGCTTCAATGGGTACTCGCGAATCGAGCTCTTCGACCAGGAAGCGAACTTGATGTTCGGATTGACGTCGTCGGCGTCGTTTCGCCTCGACTTGCTTGCCGGCGTGCGCTTCCTGCAAATGCGCGATCGCACCGACCTGACCACGGCCGGCAAGTTGCTGCCCGACCAGGCGGTCGTCTACGGGCAGAGCGACCATTACCGCGTTCACGATCTTTTCTACGGCGGCCAGCTTGGCCTGCGCGGCGAGTACGGCGGCGAGCGCTGGTTCGTCAATTTCCGCGGCGAGGCGGCGCTGGGCGGCAATGATCAACAGGTGCGGACGTTCGGCCAGCGTGTTTACCATACACCCGCCGAGCGCATGGTGACGCCGGTGGGCTTGTCGGTGCTGCCGAGCAACACAGGGACTTTTACGCGGACCGAGCTAAACGGCATTTACGAGTTGAATTTCAATGTGGGCCGACGTATCGGCACGCACTGGCGTGCCTTCGTCGGCTACACGCTGCTGATGTGGGACAGTCCAATCCGCTCGGGAGATCAGGTAGACCTGGTCGTGAACACCAGTCAACTGAACGGGCCGCTGGCGGGGCCCGCGCGGCCAGGGATTCCGTTCAAGGAAGACTTCTTCTGGGCACAAGGCTATAACGTGGGACTGGAATTCGCGTGGTAGGGGCCGCCGCAGTTGTCGTTGTAGTTGTAGGGTGCGTCAAGCGTACTCGCGCGGACGCACCGGAATGCAGACGCGTCGGAAGGTCGTTCAGCAAGCGTGGATTTTGGTGCGTCCGCGCGAGTACGCTTTACGCACCCTACGGATACTCATTCGTCATTGGGTAATTGGTCATTCCTTAGGCATTGGTCCTTCGTCATTAGTCATTACACTTCAACGCCGAAGAGTAAAAATGGCGATGTAGCTACAGGCGGTGCGGTCAACGACCGCAGTCGATCGGCCCTCAGCCGCCGGACGATTTCGATAGCGCGAAGGCCGAGGAGAATAGAACCAACACGCCGCCAACGACCATCAGTCGTCCGATCAGCACCGCCAGGTCGCTGGCCGACGATTCGGCATCGTCGAACGAACGAATGACCAGCGGAACGAAGCGGCCGAGCAGGGCGATCGACGCCAGCGCCGCCACGATCATCGCCACCGTCGGCTTCTTGAAGGTGCCGATGGCACACAGCAGGAGCACCGCGCCAGCGCCGCAGCCCGCGTACAGCGACGCGGAACTGCCCTTGTTCACATAACCGAAGATGCCCCCCGTGATCGAGAGGGCGCCGTACAGAGCGGCCAGGCCAGCGGCGACCTTGTGCTTGGCGGAGATAGTGGCCATTAGTCGAGTGCCTTTCTGTGAAGCGCGAACGGTCCGATCCCCTGCGGTCATCTTAACGAGATTCGCCATCGGCGTCTGCCTTGCACTTCTTGCCCGTTCCGCGGGGGTTGTCCGTAAGCGGGGATTCCAGTGTACGCAGCGCTTGCAACGGGACGCGGGGAGTGCTACAGTCGTAATGGGTCGCCGGCAACGGCGTCCCAAACCTCTGCGGTGTTCGTGAACGGACGTAATTTTGGCGAACCGATGATTACCCGCATGGGGGCCTTCCATTTAGACACCCAGGGCTTGCAAGCCCACCTTTGTAGTGGGATCCGAAAACTGGGAGTCAGGCCGCCCACGTGAACAGCGGGTTCTCAAAACCGTCCAAACGGCACAGGTGGAGGTTTTTTGCTGCGCTGTGCAGGTCTCGCCATATGCCCACTTTCTCCTTTTGCCCCTCCCCGACTTGAAGCCGCCAACCGCGTGACGACGCACCGCGTCCGCGACGCTGCGCTAGGCGCACGAACGGATCACACCGAGTAATTCCCTTCCCAAAAAACGAGGGACGCGAGTCGCCTCGTTGCAGGTGGTTAAAAAATAGCCAGTTCTTAACGTCTTACAATTAAATATCTTACCGATTTGTAATGAATGATGCCCGTCAAGGGTCGCGGGAGTATTTTCAACATGTGAAGCAACAGTTAAGTTAATTTTCGAAAAAAATGATGTCTTGTCTGGGAATTAAACCTGATGCTTTGATAGGCCACTCCACATCCATTACGTACGAAAACTTAAACT
>JAIEMG010000327.1 GCA_019752375.1 Gemmataceae bacterium
CTGGAAACCTCCAAGGGCGGCCAAGTGAACCTGAGGCGCTCAGGCCGCTCTGCCCTGCGCACAGAATGGACAGCTACATTTATGGCGGCACGAACATCTTCGCCCTGGCACGGAGCTATCACCAAGGCGGCGTCAACATGGCGATGGTCGATGGCTCGGTGCGCTTCGTGCCGGACACCATCGACGCGACGATCTACAAGGCGCTGGGCTCACGCAATGGCGGCGAGGTGCCGGGCGAATAGCAGGAGGGGCGTATGAAGCGAAGGTACTGGACGCTTGGCCTGATGGTGCTTGTCCTGCTCGGCGGCTGCATCGGCGGCAAGGAGCGCAAGGTGTCAGGCACCGTGACGTGGAATGACGAACCGATCAAGGAAGGGCACATCAATTTCATCGAGCTCGACGGCAACGGCGCCATCAGCGGTAAGATCGTCAACGGCAAGTACGAAGTGATGTGTTTGCCGGGGACAAAACGCGTGGAGATCTACGCGACGCGCGCGACGACCGACAAGATTGATCCGGCCATGGGCATGGCGCCGCGCGAGATGTACATTCCCGAGCGATTCAACGCGCGCACCCAGCTGACTTCCGAAGTCTCGACGAGCGAAAACCGGTTCGACTTCCATTTGAAGGAAGAACCATGATCCGCCGCAGGCGGCGTCGCACCTTACACGAGTCCCACGTCTCGCAGCCGATCCAGCGCCTGGACCAGCGCCTCCCCCGGACTCCCGTTCGCCCCGATCGCGCACGCGTGCGTCTCCGCGCTTGCTGCTTCCCACTGGCGCGCTTTTTCCTGATAGATCGCCCAATCGGCATCCGAAGCGTCGCCGCGCCGAAGCTCCAGCCGGCGCTTCACCACTGGCGGCTCAGCCTCACAGATGAAGAGTATCCCCGGCACGCCCCATTCTCGGGCAGTTTCCAGGAACGCCCGACGGTGCTGGTCTTCGCCGAAGTTCGCATCCACGAGGACGCGTCTGCCCTCGAAGAGCAGTTCCTTGGCCCGGCGCAGACACTCGGCATAGGTCTGTTTGGTCTGTTCGGCGGAGTACAGTCCTTCGCGGAATGGGCCCGGCGTCGAGCCCACTACACCGGCCAACTCCTTGCGAACCACATCCGAGCGAATGACTTCGAAACTCGCATGCTCGGCGAGGCCTCGCGCCAGGGTCGATTTGCCGGTGCCGGGCAATCCGCCGGTGAGGACCAGGCACGGCCGTCGCGCCGGTGCTTCCAATTCCCCCAACGCCAGCAGCCAGTGGGCACGCGATCGCGCCTGCGCCCGCGCCCGTTCGGCGTCCGGCACCTCCGGTCCCACGGCCTTCATGCCCTGAACCTTGCCGCGCACGGCGGAGCGATAGGCGGTGTAGAAAGGCAGCAGCGTGCGGCCCTCCGCGTCGCCGGCGGCCTGAAAATAGGCATCCGCAAAGACCGTCGCCAGGTCCTCCCAGCCGTTGAAGATCAACTCCATGACGAGGAACGCCACGTCGGCCACGGGATCGGCGTAACGGAACCGCTCCGCGAACTCGACGCAATCGATGATGACCAGGTCGTCGGGAGCGGTCCGGTCGGGGAAGAGGTAGACATGCTCCAGCCGCAGATCGCCGTGCGTGTCGCAGGGGACGTCGCGCTCGGCGCGAACGTCAATCAGCGGCTTCAGTCGCGCCAGCGATTGCTCGGTCAGGACCCGTAGACGCTCGAACACGGTCTGGCTGATGGTGTCGTCAATTTGGGCAGTCGATTCCGTGAAGTTCTCGCGCGCATTGCGGAGCACCACGTCGAATCGACCGAAAGCGGAGATGGCTTCGCCACGGTTTGCCTGGACGTGGAACCGGGCAACAGTCTGGGCCAGCGCCCGCAAACGGGGAGCGTCTGCATCGCCGCGCTGCAACTGATCGCGCAGCGTGGCGGCGACCGGCAGCCGGTGCATCTTCACCGCCCACTCGACGGCCTCGCCATCCCCTTCGACACGGAGGCCGCTGCCGTATCGTGCAATCGGCACCACGCCGACGTAGACCGATGCAGCGAGACGTCGATTGAGGCGGACTTCTTCATCGCAAAAGTGCCGACGTCGGTCAAGCGTGCCGAAATCGAGGAAGCCCAGCGTCACCGGCTTCTTGACCTTGTAGACGAAATCGCCCGCAAGGAACACCGCCGAGATGTGTGTCTGCACGACTTCGACGCGCTCGACGGGATACGGGTACGCGACGGGTTGCGACAGGGCTGCAATCAGGTCGGCCAGCTCCATGCGGCGCCCTCCGTATCACGGTTCGATGCGGGTCCCGAGCAATTCCAGCAACTTGGCCAGGAATTGCGCCTGTGCGGGCCATGCAGGCGCCGAGACTAGGTTGCCGTCCACATGCGCCCCGTCCATCGGCAGATCGATGTACTTACCGCCCGCGACGCGGACGTCTGGCCCAACCGCGGGGTAGGCCGAGCAAGTCTTGCCCTTGAGCACCCCGGCAGCCGACAGCAGCTGGGCGCCGTGACAGATGGCGGCAATCGGCTTGTTCTTCTCGGCGAAGTGTCGCACCAGGGCAATCACGTCCTCGTTGAGACGCAGGTACTCGGGCGAACGCCCGCCCGGGATCACTAGGGCGTCGTACTGCTCCGCCCGCACGTCGGCAAACGTCGCGTTGAGCTGAAAGTTGTGGCCGGGTTTCTCGCTGTAGGTCTGATCGCCCTCGAAATCGTGGATCGAGGTCCGCACCTTGTCGCCGGCCTTCTTGCCGGGACAGACGGCATGGACCGTGTGGCCGACCATCAGCAGCGCCTGAAAGGGCACCATGACCTCGTAGTCTTCGACATAGTCGCCGACCAGCAGCAGGATGCGCTTTACCGCCATCGCTTATTCTCCGACTCGGGCGAGAATTCACGGGAGAGGACACGTCTTGCACTTGTCCAGCACGGCACGAACGGTGTTGGCCAACTCCTGCGGCCGATACGGTTTGTTGATGAAGCCAAGCACACCATCTTTCTCCGTCTCGGTCACGTGCTCGGCACTGTAGCCGCTGGCAAACAGCACGTGGACATGGGGATCCAGCCGCAACAAATGATGGAGCGTGTCGCGACCGGCCAGGCGCGGCATGGTCAGGTCGAGGATGACCAGGTCGATGCGCTCCGTCTCGCGCTGATAGATCTCGAGCGCTTCCAGTCCGTCCTCGGCCAGCAGCACCTTGTAGCCGTAGCGATGAAGGATGGTGCGGCCCAGGTTGCGGATCATGGGCTCGTCGTCCACCAGCAAGATGGTCTCGGTGCCGCCGGTTGGCGCGGGTGGCGCGGTCAACGCGGTGACAACCGCGGTGTCCGTACCGTGGCGCGGCAAGTAGATGTCGAAGCGTGTCCCGTGTCCCATCTCGCTGGAACACTCAATCCAGCCCTGGTGCTGGGTGACGATCCCAAAGACCATCGCCAGGCCCAGGCCCGTGCCTTGTCCCGGTTGCTTGGTCGTGAAGAACGGCTCGAAGATGCGCGGCCGAATCTCGGGCGGGATGCCATGTCCGGTATCGCTGACCCGGAGGCGAATGAACTCGCCGGCTCGCGACTCCAGATGCAGCCGGGCGTATTCCTCGTCGAGCATGACGTTGGCCGTCTCCAGGCGCAGGGTGCCGCCCTGAGCCATGGCGTCGCGTGCGTTGAGGCACAGGTTCATCAGCACCTGGTTCAGCTGGCCGGCATCAGCCCGGACGTTCCACAACGCCGGCGTGGTCTGGATCTCGACGTTGATGCGCGGATCAATGGTCCGCCGAAGGATCCCCATGATTTCCTGGATGGCGTTGTTGAGGTTGGTCACCTCCAGGCGCAACATGGTGCGGCGCGAGAAGCCGAGCAGCTGACCGGTCAGCTCCGCGGCGCGCTGGGCCGCCTTCTCCGTGGACTGGAGCATCTCGCGAACGGGACCATCCCCCGCGAACTGCTGCGATAGCAGACCGATGTTGCCGAGAATGGCCGTGAGAAGGTTGTTGAAGTCGTGCGCCACGCCTCCGGCGAGCTGGCCAATCGCTTCCATCTTCTGCGCTTGCCGGAGCTGATCTTCCAGGCGTTTGCGCTCCGTGATGTCGCGGCCGATGCCGATGAGTCCCAGCACCTGGCCGTCGGGGCCGAAGAACGGCGTCTTCAACGTCTCGACCAGGACGCGATGCCCATCGGGATACTCAATCCACTCCTCGTCGCGCCGCGGCTTGCCTTCCGCGAGCACTTGCCGATCCTTGACTTGATACTGCCGGGCGGCCTCCAGCGGGAACAGCTCGGGGTCCGGCAGGCCGACCAACTCCTTTTCGGCGCGGCCCGCGTACTTTTCAAAGGCCGCATTGCAGCCGAGGTACGCCCCGTTGCGGTCCTTGTAGAAGATCAGGTCGGGGATCGAGTCGATAAGGCCGCGCAGGATGGCGCGCTCGCGCGCCAGCGCCTGCTCGGCGGCCTTGCGATCGGTGATGTCGGTCAGCACTGCCATGACGCCGCTCACCCGACCGCTCGCGTCGTGCAGCGGCGCGGCCGAGATGCTGACATCGACGAGCGACCCGTCTTTGCGCCAGCGCTGCGTCTCGACGCCCGCAAACGACTCGCCGCGCAGCACCCGACCGCGGAGCGTCTCCGTGTCCGCGCGCCGCTCCGGCGGCACCAAAGGCGACGGCTTCCCCAGCACTTCGGTGTTTGCCCAGCCGAACATGCGCGATGCCGCGGCGTTCCAGCTGCGGACGTTGCCGGCCGTATCCAGCGCCAGGATTGCCAGCGGCGACGCCTGGATGAGGGCCCGCAGCCGTTCGTTGGTTTCGCGCAGCCGTTCCTCGGCCCGCTTGCGTTCGGTGATATCGACGACCGTGCCTTCGTACCCCAGGATCCTGCCGTCGGCATCGCGGACCACGCGGGCGTTCTCCGACACCCAGACCACGGAATCATCTTGGCGGCGGATCTGCGACTCGAATCCCGTCAGCGATCCCTGCTCCTGCACCCGGCGGACGAACTCGGCGCGCCGGTTGGGATCGGCGTAGAAGTGGTTGGGCGTGTTGGCCGCGTTGGTCAGCAGATCGTGCGGCGAGCTGAATCCATAGATATGCGCCATCATCGGGTTGGCAGTCAGATAAGCGCCGTCGGCCGTGGTCTGGTAGATGCCTTCGACGGCATTCTCGAAGATGCTGCGATACTTCAGCTCTGCCTGGCGCAGGGCCTCCTCCGCCTGTTTGCGCTCGCTGACGTCGTGAACGACGGCAAGTACACCGGAAGGCTGGCCGTGCGCGTCCTTCAAAACAGTGACGGTGGAATCGACGTGGATCCTGGCGCCGCCCTTGCGGAATGCCATGTTCTCGCCCTGCCAGGTGCCGGCAGCCGCGAGCGCGTGGACGGCCTCCTGCTCGTCCCCGGGCCGAAGCCAGAGATACTGGATCACGTCTTCCATCTTGCGGCCAAACACTTCGGCGGCGGCGTAGCCGTACAGCCGCTCCGCGCCCTGGTTCCAGTACGTGATGTGATGGTCGCGGTCGAGCACCAGGATAGCGTCGCGCACCTGGGCCAGCACGCTCGCTTGGAAGCGCAGCCGTTCATCCGTGCGCTTGCGCTGCGTGATATCGCGCACCGTGGTGACGACTGCACGCACGGCGGGGTCGTCGAGGCGGTTGATCGCGGTGCCTTCCAGGACGAGGTAGTGGCCATCCTTGTGCCGGATGCGGAATTCCGCCTGGACCTCGCGGCTGGGTTCGGACGCACAGCGCTGGAAGAGCTCCACCGTGCGAGCCGCATCGTCGGGGTGAAGGTCGCAAAAGGCGTCATGGCCGATGCGCTCTTCGGTCGTATAGCCGAGCACCTGGGTGATCGACGGACTGGTGTAGATGATCGATCCATCAGGAGCAACGAGCGTGATGACGTCGGTGCTCTTCTCGACCAGGGTACGGAAGCGCTCCTCGCTCCGGCGAAGCGCCTCTTCCGCTTTTTTTCGCTCCGTGATATCGCTGATCGACTCGACGACGCCGATCACGGCGCCACTGCTGTCGCGCAGCGGCGCCGCATTGATCGACACAATGACAGGAAACTGGCCCGCCCGGCCAATGAGCCGCTCCGTGCCGTAAACGGGCTGGCCGGTGCGCAGCACCCTTGCCACCACATACTCGGGATCCGCGATGGCCCTGCCGTCCACCGTGGCGATGCGCCAGGCCGGATCGTTGTAGGTTCGGCGCGTGATCTCGGCGCGGGGCAGCGCCAGGATGCGCTCCGCGGCGGCGTTGGCCTGGGTGATCCTGCCGTCGCAATCGATGATCAGAATGCCGTCGGCATTCGTCTCGACAATCCGCGCCAGGCGGTCCTCGCTGGCGCGCAGGGCATCCTCGGCTCTCTTCTGCTCCGTGATGTCGGTGACGACGCCATCGAGTTTTAGCGCCTGTCCGTCAGCGACCCGACTGACCATGACGCTGTCGCGCACCCAGCGGACCGTGCCGTCACCGCGGAGGATGCGATACTCTTCCTGGCTGGATCGGCCGCCGCGCATGCGGAGCAGCGTCTTCTCCCAGCGCGGCCGATCCTCGGGCAAGATCGCGCCCCACCAGCGGTTCATGCCCGCAAGGAAGAAGTCGGCCGGTTCGCCCGTGATCTTCTCGACAACGGGGGAAATGTAGCGATACGTCCACTGCCCGCGCACATCGATCTCGGCACTCCAGAGGCAATCGCTGATGGACGCCATGACCCGTTGCAGCTCGGCATCTTTTTTTTGAAGTTGCTCGTGCGCCTCGCGCTGCTCGCGCACGTCGCGCGCGGTGATGAGCCCCAGCGTGCGCGGCTGGACGTGCAACCGCGTGATCGTCAAGTTGACCGGCACCCACACGCCGTCGCGTTGCGTGCGCAGGATGTAGCCTTCCTGCGAATGGAAGATGCCCGTCTTGCGGTACGCCTGTCGAAGCCGATTCAGACCGCCTGGCGTCTCGGAACGAAAGATGTAGGTCGCTTTCTGACGCAGCAACTCGCTCCGCGAGAACCCGCTCAGACGCTGGGCCATCGGATTGGCATCGATGATCTGTTCCGAATCGGGGTCGAACAGGAACAGGGCGTCGCCGGCCTCTTCGAAGAGGGCCTGGCTCAGTTCTTCGACGTCCGGCCGATTCATGAGTCGGCTCCCCCTCTCGGGGCGGGCCCGGCAGGTTGGCGGAACGCGGCGGCCAGGTCGTGGCGGAACTCGGGAACGGAGGCGTAGCGCTCGTCGGGGTCGCGGGCCAGGCCGCGGCGGAGGACGTCGTCCATGCCCGCCGGCAGACTGGGATTGCGCTGGCAAGCGGAATAGAACACCCGTCCCGGCAAATAGCCTGTCAGCATCTCATAGGCAAGCGTCGCCAGCGAGAACAGATCGCTGCGCTGGTCGATCGGAAGCCCATATCTTTGCTCGGGCGAGCAGTAGTCGATGGTCCCCTGCGTCAAACCCAGCTCCGAGAGCGTGCGCGCATCGACGCGGCGCAGTGCCAGGCCGAAATCGGTAATCTTGATGCTTCCGTCCGGAGTCAGCAGCACATTTTCGGGTTTCAGGTCGAGGTGAAGGATGCCCTGGTCGTGGATGTAGCAGAGCGCGTTGGCGATGGCGTCAAGCACGGGCGCGGCACGGACCACGTCCCACGGTTCCTTTGGCGTCATGCTGCCGCGGAGCGACGGCCCTTGCACGTACTCCATGACCAGGTAATAGCGGCCATTGCTTTCGCCGCAGTCGAAGACGGTGACGACGTTCGGATGGTTCAGCGCGGCCATCAGGCGCGACTCGCGCTCGAAGGCTGCCATGGAAAGCTGCTTGCTGGGGAAGGGCGCCAGGAACTTGACCGCCACCGGCCGCGACGGCGCGTGCTGGCGGCCGCGGTAGACGATGCCCATGCCGCCCTCGCCGATGGGAGCGAGCAGATCGTACCCCGGTATGGGCAGGGCGCTGGGAAGGGACGTCGCGCTGAAATCATCCACCGTATCAGGCTCCCGGAACGGGCGACCGGCTCGACTTCCGTGCGGCTGAGCTCCAGCGTCGTAGGCCAATGGCCCATTGTACCATCTGGCCGCGTCGATTGCCGGAGGGGAATTTACCGCCCACGCGCAGCGCGGATGATGCCGTGGTCTTCCAGGATGCTCCACAGCTGCTCCCAGACGTCGACGGGTCGCGGCGTCCGCGCGTCCCCCTGCGCCCAGGCGTGCGCCGCGGCTTCGAGGGCTTCCACCGCATCGGCGCGGATGGCATCGCGTCGATCGGCGCTGGCTGTCTTGGGCCGTTCCCTCGTCTTGGCCGGTGCGGGCTTTTTTCCTTCAACCCCGTCCAGCGCTTCGTTGCACAGCCGATCGGCATCGCCGTTCTCCGCGCGCCGGACGTGCTGAAGCCGAACCGAATCGAAATGACGCGACAGCTCCTTCGCCTCCTGAAAAAGTTCCTGAAGGTCCTCGTTCTTGACGCGATACTCGCCGTTCATCTGCTTGACGAGCAGCTCGCTGTCGCTCTTGATGAGCAATCGACGGGCGCCCAGCTCCGCGGCGCGTGCGAGCGCTTTCACGAGAGCCGTGTATTCGGCCACGTTGTTCGTCTTATGCCCGAGGCAGCCCTTCTCTTCAACCGGTTGGCGTCCGGGCTGGGCGATGACAAAGGCAAAAGCAGCCGGACCCGGATTGCCTCGGGCGGCGCCGTCGATGTTCACGGTGGTGAGAGCGTCTTCGCTCATGGTGCGTCTCGCGTCCGGACCGATGGGAAGAAAAGCGATCGGCGTTGATTCTATCGGACGGAGCACGGCGCACAACGGGGAACGCCTCAGGGCTTGGACTTCTCGACAGGCCTCGGCTGCGGGAGTTCCCCGCCATTGACCGCCGGCGCACTGACGCCGCATCCGGGCCCGGGACACGACGGCACAAAGCGTCCGTAGGACGAGTAGCCGCACGGCGGGCCATGCGACCACGCACTGTAGCCGAAGAAGAGCGGCTGATACGTCGAGTAACCGGAGCCAGGAATCGGAATCGGCGGTCCGGGCGGGCCGCAACAGCCAGACGGCGGTGCTTCGAACAGGACCGGCGGAGCGGCGCAGACAGCACCGGCCAGCGCAAAGGCGCAGCCAGCGATAAAGGCGCGGAGCATGGTGCGTCTCGAGTGCGGAGAGAAGCGGATTAATTCGCATCCATGCCGGCCAGGTGCCTTCCGTGAGCTATCGGTCTCATCGGCTTGCAGTCCGGTCCAGTTTGAGCACGCGGGGACAAGCGACGATCCGCATTGCTTGAAGTGGTCCGGTTGCATTGAATATGCATAAAATCCGGACCACGGTGCGAATGACGCGAACACTCCCCGGGCTGTCCTGCCACGAGCTGTTCGCTCGTGACACCCTCAGCCCCGGTGCGGCACCTATGGTGCAAACGCGGATGCGAGACGCCGACTCGGTGACGAGATCGCAGTCACCGGCAGTGAGGTTATGCTTACCCACGTGCCATTCGGCTGAAGGCGGCAAGCGAATCAGCGGAAGGTAACCGGTTTTCCCTGTGCCAAGGAAATTGGCCACTCCCTCGGTTCGTCCGCGTTCCGAGATTTCATTTCGTGTCCGCCTCCGCGTGGGTAGAATCCCACCACGATTCAGACCACCGTGTTTCTGGAGATCATCCATGCTGCGAATGATGCCGGCCGTCGCGTTTGTCGTCCTCCTTCTCGGCGCCCAGGCGGCGCCCAAGGACGAAGAGAAATTCGAGGGATCGTGGACGGTAACCGCCGCCGAGAAGCGCGGAAAGAAGGTGGACGAAGACGAACTCAAGAAAATGAAGATCACCATCAAGGGAAGCACGATCTCCATCGGCGACGGCAAGCGGGACGAGTCCGCGGAGTTCAAGCTCGATGCAACCAAGAAACCCAAGACGATGGACATCATTCCCGGGAAAGAAGACAAGCCAGTGCTCGGCATTTACGATCTGGACGGCGACACCCTGAAGATGTGCTGGGCTCGGCCCGGCGGGGAACGGCCGAGCAAGTTCGCCACCGATGCCGATTCGAACACATTCCTGCTTGTCCTGAAACGAGCGAAAAAGGAATGACCGCGCCGGTCAGCGGCGCAAGGCGTCGCGCAATTCCGGGAACGGATATTCCGCAATCGTCAGGCCCAGGCCTGGCAGCGCCTGCAGGCGCCGCC
>JAIEMG010000039.1 GCA_019752375.1 Gemmataceae bacterium
AGTCGGACTTCCTTGACGGAGCTTACCAGCAGCGGCCTTTTCCTCTCATAGCATCTGAAGGCGGAACTACGAACAACGGCAGGATCATGGAAAGTGCTGGCGGTTCAATTCAACTCGACCGCCTCTTCCCAGTGCTCGTAGAGTTGCTGTAGGCGTAGCTTCATGTCCTCGAAGCTGCGCATCGTTTCCTTGACGCGATCGCCGTCGCGGTACAGGTCGCTGGACGCGAGCAGGGCTTCCAGTTCCTTCAACTGCGTCTCGCTGAGAGCAATTTCGGCTTCCAGTTCATCGACCTTGCGATAGGGAAAGCGCCGCTTGCGCTTGGCGGGTTTCGTCGGTGCGTTGCCTTCCCTCGCCAATTCCTTCGCAGCGGCTTGCGGCTTGGCAGCCGCGGCGGCGGCCTTTTGCGCTCGCATCAGCTCATATGTGTCGTAGTTGCCGTGAACCACGTCCACACGGCCGTCGCCCTCAAGGACGAGCAACAAGTCGACGACACGGTTGAGGAAGTAGCGGTCGTGGCTGACGACGATGACGGTGCCCTCGAACTGGGCCAGCGCCTGCTCCAGGGCATCGCAGGCCCAGAGGTCGAGGTGGTTGGTCGGCTCGTCGAGGACGAGGACGTTGGCGCCCAGCGCGACCAGGCGCGCCAGGGCGGCCCGGCTGCGCTCGCCGCCGCTGAGGTTGCCGACGCGCTGGTAGACCTGGTCGCCCATCAGCCCGAAGCGGCCGAGCAGGTTGCGCATCTCCTGCTCTTTGGTGGCGGGGTCTTCCTCCGGCCAGACGGCACGGATGACGGGCTTGTCCTCGTCCAGGCCCTTCAGGTGTTGATCGTAATACCCGAAATCCACCAGGTGGCCGATCTGCGCGATGCCGGAGTCCGGCTTCTCGTCGCCCATCAGCACGCGCAGGAGCGTCGTCTTGCCACTGCCGTTGGCGCCCATGATGCCAAGGCGCTTGCCGCGCTCCAGCGTGAAGTTCAAGTCGGTGAACAGCGGCCGATCGTATGCCTTGGTGAGGTCGGCCACCTGGAGCACCACGTCGCCGGTGCGGCGAACGTCGCCGAACACCATGTGCGGCACTTCGACCAGTGTCGGCCGCTCGACGCGTTCCAGGCGGTCCAGCACCTTTCGGCGCGATTGCGCCTGCTTGTGCAGCTGGCCGTAATGGACGCGGTTGATGTACTCTTCCTGCTTGGCGATGTACTCCTTCTGCGCCTCGTAGGTCTTCATCTGCTGCTCATAGCGCTCTTGCCGCAGCCGGACGTATTGCTTGTAGTTGCCGGGATAGGCGGTGATGCGCTGCGAGTGCAGCTCGAAGATCTGCGTCACCACGCGGTCGAGGAAGTAGCGGTCGTGGCTGACGATCAGCATCGCCTCGCCCTGCTTGCACAGGTAATCTTCCAGCCAGCGCGTGGCTTCGATGTCCAGGTGGTTGCTGGGCTCGTCGAGCAGCATCACGTCCGGAGCGCCCAGCAGCAGCTTGGCGAGCATCAGCCGGCTCTGCTGGCCGCCGCTAAAGGTGTCCACGGAGCGGTGATAATCCTGCGCCGTGAATCCCAGTCCGCCCAGGACGTGCTCGATGCGGTGATCGACGTTGTAGGCGTCGTGATGACGCAGTAACTCGTTGAGCCGATCGTACCGCGCGGCCAGGGCCTTGTGTTCCGCCTCCTCGGTCGCTTTGGACAGCGACTCCGCGGTCTTCACCATGTCGTCGTGGGCGGCGAGTAATTCATCCAGGGCACTGCGGGCTTCGGCGAAGAGCGTCTGGCCGGGTGCGAAGTTGGGCTGCTGACTCAGCAGCGCGACGCGAGCGCCAGCGTGAAGCCGGACAACGCCATCATCAGGGCGGTCGAGGCCGGCGAGCAGGCGCAATAGCGTTGTCTTGCCGACGCCATTGGGACCGACCAGCCCAACGCGCTCGCCCGCTTGCAGCTCGAAGCCGATATTCTCGAAGAGAGGGTCTTCGTCAAAACCGCGTGAAAGTTGCGAGCAGCTCAGTAACAGCATGATGGCTCGGAGAATAGCTGTCAGCCGTCAGCGATCCGCCGAACCCGTTCGGCATGCTGACGGCTGATCGCTGATGGCTGACGGCTTTTTCTAACGTACCACGACACGGACACCGGCCACGGCGTCCAGGAACAACTGGATGAAGCGCGGATCGGCCACCAGCGGCAAGGCTTGGCGGAAGAGTGGCCGTGCGTCATCCTGGCGTCCATCAAACCACAGCTGATAGGCATGGAGGAAGAGCAAAACCGGATCGGGGGGGTGACGCGCGAGCGCTTCGCGGATCTGGAGCATGTGGTCGGCATAGTCGCCGACGTTGGGTCCATACAATTCCGCCGGCTTGAAATCGCTCGTCGGCCACTTGGCGTCGCGGCGCAGGCCTTCGTGAATGGCGACGACGGCTTCGCGATATTTACCGACGGCGAAATACGCTTGCCCAAGCAGGAACCACGGCAGCGGCTCGTCGGGCAACGCTCGCGTTGCTTCCTGGAATCGGCCCCCGGCCCGGCCATATTCCTGGGCAGCAAAGGCGAGGCGGCCCTGGGCAATCTGCCGCATCACCTCTTCCTTCGGCTTCAATTCCTTCGCCGGCGGCTGAAGCGGGCGCAGCGCCTGTGCCGCGGGACGCTGCTGCGGCGGTTGCGCTTGCTCGGGCTGCATGGGCTGTTGAGCGCGGGCGCGGTCCTCGGGGCGCACGGGCCGGAAGTTGCCGGCCGGCGCGCCGGGCAACGGTGCATCATCGGGGGGTACCTCGGGGAGGCGCTCTTGTCCGGGCCTGCGCGGTCGAATGACGATCGGGTCGACCAGGTCCATCTCGCCTTGCGGTGGGACGGCGACCGGCGGCGGGTTGTTCGCAAAGCGCGGAGGCGGCATCACGATCGGCTGCACCGGCGGCAGGATCACCGAGACACTGCTGATCGGTGGCGGACCGAAGGGCAACGGCGGGCCGTAGAAGTACGGACCGGGCCCTGGACCATAACCGCCAAAATAGATCGATCCCGTGATCCGCCGACTGGAAAACGTGAAGCCAACGGACCGGCCAATGGTCAGACCGCCGGGGATGGGGCCGATGGGAATCTGGGCATACGACTCCGAAGCCCAGCCCAGCGCGATGAGGACTGCAATCAGTCCGCGCGCGTACTTCATGGCACCTCGTCCTTTCGGGGCATAGGTACGCTTGGCCGGTGCATCGATCCGCGACCGGGCATCGTGCCAGTCCAGAACGGGCGCCGACCTTCCTTCGGAAAACCGCTGGCGCTTCGGAACCCCAAGGATCGGGCTCCAGGGGAATTATGGAATCTGCAGAGGGTTCGTGCAAGGAGAATCGGGATAGGAGACGGCATTGGTAAGCCCTTTTGAAGCCGATGGAACCTGAGGCTTTTTGCCGGTTTCCGCCGAAAGGCCACGAAGGCGATGACATACAACCGGCGCAGGAAATGGTCCGCGGGCAAGACAGGCAAACAGGTCCGAACGCAGCGATGATTCATGACGCACGCGCGGAGAACACCAAGGAAGACCACGGGAAAGTCGAGCCGGTGCGCATACAATGATGCGGGCGATTCCTAGACCCACGCGGCCTCCGGCGTGTTCTTTGTCCTTTGGTGAATCCATGTCCTCCGTCGCAAAGCTAGCCCTGGAAGATGGCACGGTCTACACGGGCCGGGCGTTTGGCGGACACGGCGAGACCTTTGGCGAAGTGGTCTTCAACACCAGCATGACCGGCTATCAGGAAGTGCTGACCGATCCGTCCTACACGGGACAGATCGTGACCATGACCTATCCGCTGATCGGCAACTACGGCGTCAACGAAGAAGACCTCGAATCTCGGCTGCCACACGTGCAGGGGTTTATTGTCCGTGAATTGACGCGCGTTCCCAGCAACTTCCGCTCGGGCGGCAGCCTGGACTCCTACCTGGCCGAGCACAAGATCATCGGCCTCGAAGGGATCGATACCCGCGCCCTGGTCCGCCGGCTGCGCGTGCGCGGCGCCATGACCGGCGTCCTGTCCACCTTGGACCTGGACGACGTGTCCCTGGTTCGCAAGGCACGCAGCAGTCCGAATATCGTTGGCCGCGACCTGGTTCGCGAGGTGGTGCCGCCCGCGACGTTCCCCTGGCAGGACGGCTTCAACAGCGCCTTTGCCACCGAGTTGCTGCCGGCCCGGCCGGCCACGCATCATGTGGTGGCCCTGGACTTCGGCATGAAGTGGAATATCCCGCGCTGCCTGGTACAGGTTGGCTGTCGCGTCACCGTCATGCCGGGCACCGCCAGCGCCGACGACGTGCTGGCCCAGCGGCCCGACGGCGTCTTCCTCTCGAACGGTCCCGGCGACCCGGCGCCGCTCAGCTACGCCATCAACACGATCCAGCAGCTGGCGGGGAAGAAACCAATCTTCGGCATCTGCCTGGGACACCAGCTCATGAGCCTGGCGCTGGGGGCCGAGACATTCAAGCTGAAGTTCGGCCATCGGGGCGCCAATCAGCCGGTGCTCAACCAGCGCTCCAACAAGGTCGAGATCACCACGCAAAACCACGGGTTTGCCGTGCGGCTCGACAACCTGCCAAGCGACCTGGAACCGACGCACATCAACCTGAACGATGGCACTCTCGAAGGCTTGCGCCACCGCCGCTGGCCGATGTTCTGCGTGCAGTATCATCCCGAGGCGTCCGCCGGGCCGCACGACAGCTCGTACTTGTTCGAAGAGTTCAAGCAACTGATGGGTTGATCTGGAGTCCTGTAGCCGCAGGCTTCAGCCTGCGGGGCGAGTGTACCGCACCCGCGACGCCATGCCGCAGGCTTCAGCCTACGGAATGGGGTTGCAGTGCCAGCAGACCCACTCCGCAGGCTGAAGCCTGCGGCTACAGAACCGCACGTCGCTCCTTCCAGAGGAAGGAGCGCGGAAGCACTCAGCGCCAACGAAATTCCAACCGTCGCGTTATCTCAAGGGGAGACTTTGACATGACCCGGACGATCTCCGTTTGTCTGCTCGCCATCGGTTGCAGCGCCAGCGTGGCGGAAGGCGATAAGCCGCCGGCCAAAGTCGAGAAGGGCACGGTCAAGTTCCGTGTCCTCGGCGATCCGAAGGCCGTTCCGGAGCGCTACCGCCTCGAAGCGCACACGTTCGATTACGAACTGGACGCCAAGTACGAATTACCCAACGCCAACCTCGACGTTTACCGGGTTCGCTTCCCCTCACCGGTGGTCACCGAGTGCGTGCCGAACAACACGGTCCATGCCGAGTATTACCGGCCGCGCGGCAAGGGGCCATTCCCCGCCGTGGTCGTCCTCGATATCACCGCGGGCGATCAGGCGCTGTCGCGGGGCATTGCCACGCACCTGGCTCAGAACCAGATCGCGGCCCTGTTCGTGCAGATGGCGTATTATGGGCCGCGTCGACCGGCGGGCAGCGACCTGCGGTTGCTGTCGACCGACGTACGGCAAACGATGGCAGCTATCCGACAGACGGTGCTTGACATTCGCCGAGCGTCCGCATGGCTGGAAGCCCGTCCGGAGATCGACGGCAAGCACATCGGCATCCTGGGCACCAGCCTGGGCAGCTTCATGGGCGCCCTGACCGCCGAGATGGAGCCGCGTTTCAGCCGGGTGGCCGTGCTGCTGGGCGGCGGAGGCCTGGTCGATGCCTTTTACGACGACCCGCGCGGGGGCGACGTCCGCCGCCTGTGGGAGGCGCTGGGCGGCACCAAGGCATCGCTGGCCAAGGCGATTGCTCCGGTCGATCCGATCACCTGTGCGGCCAACCTGAAGGACCGCAAGGTGCTGATGATCTGCGCCAAGCGTGACGAAATTGTGCCGCCCAAGGCGGGTGAAGCCTTGTGGGAAGCCTGCGGAAAGCAGAAAATCGTCTGGTACGACTGCACGCACTACGGTGCGGCACTCTACATGGTCCCGGCCCTCGGCCACGTGGTGAAGCACTTCCGTGTCGAGTGAACCATCGCTTCGGAGATTGCCGACATGTCCCGGCCCAACCTGCCTTTCAGCTTGCTCCTGGCATTCGGGGCCATCGCGCTGGCCGCTCTTGTCTCGGTCGTGCTGATGGTCTTCGTGGGCACGCAGCCGGTCTGGGGCACGCCCGATCCCGGCCTGCCCGTCCGGAGCGCCGACCGCGGGGTGAACCGCGCCATTCGGGAGAAGCTCGACCGGCCGATCAATCTGCAATTCGGCATCGATCCGAACACGCCCCTCAAGGATGCCCTTGAATTTCTCGCCGATCGTCATGATTTGACCTTCATCGTCGACAGCAACGCCTTCGCGGCCATCGGCGTGCAGAAAGTCGAGGAACAGCCGGTCCAGCTCCCGAAAATGTCCGGGGTGCCGATCCGCGTGGTCCTGCGCCTGCTGCTCAGCCAGATCAAGGGCGACGTTTACTCGGGCGCGTTCATCCTCAAGGACGGCCACGTGGAAGTCACGACGACCTACCACGCCGCACCGCAGCTGAGCCTCTGGGGAACCCCCGACGGTCGCCAGCAGATCCCCCGCGTGGACGTGGACGGACACGGCCAGGCGCTTGACGATGCCTTGCAAGAAATGGCCGACACCACCGGCCTGAACATCGTCATCGACGCCCGCGTGGCAGGCAAGGCGAAGAAGCAAGTCCTGACTTCGCTGACCAACGTGCCAATAGACACCGCCGTGCGCGTCTTGGCCGACCAAGCCGAACTGCGGTTGGTGATCATGGATGACGTGCTTTACATCACCTCCCGCGACAATGCCAAGGACCTGGAAGCCGATCAGGACAAGCGAATCCAGAGGATGCTCGAAGCCGAAAAGCGACAGATGGAACGTGGCGGCTTGACGCCGGGCGGCGGTCCGATGCCGAACTGACGCATTCTTGCGATGCCCATGAGGGTGTACGACACGGTTTGCTTGAGGTCGTGGGCGTTTGGTACACTCCTGTTCGAAATTTCAAACGGGTGCAACTGCGTTTTCTACAAGGGAAACAGCAATCCTACACGGGAAAAACAAGGTTTTCGGCCATTCGGAGACCGGAAAATCGACCATTAATGCCCAAATTTGGGCAGCGATTGCAGCACGAAACTGACACGAGCTTTGAGAAGACCCTGAAAAACAGGGCATCTGCTACTCAAGCTCATCCTGTAGAATTAGCAGCTGCACCCATTTCAAACCCAGCAAGTGGATCGGTCTCGCTTCACGGAGGAGCCCGGGATGGCGCGCGAGAAAAAGGCACCCGCGGTCGTCGAACAGGTCCAGCCTTATCTCGAAGGCGTGGCCAAAAGTCTCGTGGATCGGCTCTACGGACCAGACGGGCCGCCTTGGGGCACCCAGATGGCCGAGTTGGAGGACGTGGTCGTCGCGGTTAGACAGGCGCTTTCGGAACAAATGCTGGCCCAGGCACTCCAGCGGCAAGCACAAACCGCCGAGAGCCGACCGGAGCCCTTTCAGAAATGTTCCGGTTGCACTGGACCATGTCGTACACCCTGGCACACGGCTTGCGCACGGCCAGCGTCGGAACCCCAGGCGGATACGAGCCAGTCGCGTGACCTGTATGCCATCCGAACGCGACCCCTCTAGGGTTCGGCCGGCACAGCCGGCCCTACATGAGGCTTTCCTGCTCTTGCTCCTCTTCCTACTTTTGCTCTTTATCTTACTCATTCTGTGCATTTGGACGTGACCGGTACAGACTGCCCGCTTTCAAGGATCCTTGTCCGGCGGCACGTCGTCATCCTTGCCGGTCGTTTTTGCCTTGGTCTGCGGTGGCGGGGCCTTGGTTTTGGTGGTGATGACGTTGAGCTTTCGTGGAGGCGGATTCTCGTTGGCGTTGAACATGGCGCTGACGGCAACGATGAGGATCACCAGGGCGATCAGGTGCAGCACACCGCCCACGATGAGCCACATGATCGTGCCGCGGCTCCACTTCTTGCGCGGCCGCTTGGCCGTCGCCGTCGTGGACCGTGAAGGACTCATCGGGAACCCGCCATCGTCCTCGACAGGTGCTTCATTAGTGAACGGCGAGGACTCCGCTGGATGCCCCATCGGCGCCGACTCGGTGAAGCCGGCGTCCAAGGGTGCGGCGGGTGCCAGGTGCTGTACCGGTGCTTCCGGGCTCGCGGGCGCGTCTCCGAAATTGAACGCCCCGGCCACCTCGGGTTCGACGGGCATCGCCAGTTCGACCGGCGCGGGGCTGCTTTCGAGGACGGGTTCCGCGACGGTCGAAACCGCCGCGGTCGCCGCGATGACTTCCTCCACCGGCCTTTTCGGCTCCTCGTCCGGGGGCAGGTCCGGCATCGCATGGAGACCGAGCGTGCGCGCGAAGTCGAACGGCTCCGGCTCGGGATAGAAGGTGACGCCGGACATGTTCATCACCGGCGTCGCGATCCCGACCAGGACCAACGGTTCCGGCTCTGGTTCGGGTACGTAGAGCGAAGGCTCGAATGACGCGGCCGCAGGCGCCGGTTCGGCGGTGGCCACGGGTTCTGGTTCGATCGCGGCCACGGGTTCCGGTTCGGTCGCGGAGGTCAATGCAATGGGCTCCGCGCATTCGGGTACGGTGGATGTCGTTTCCACCGGAACCGCATCGGCAATTTCCGCGGTGACGGTCAGTACCTCTTGCGGCGCTTCAGGTGTGAACGGCGCCGGCGGTTCGGGGGGCGCTTCGGCCGGTTCAGTCACCGCCAGGACTTCTTCGACGGGCATGGCAGCGGCGGCGGCCGCCGTGGCAACCGGCACCGCGAGTGTCGCGGCTTCCACCAACTGCGGCGCGGGAGCGGCAGCGGGCGTACCGTTGACGGCGGGCGTTGGCATCGAGATCTCCACTGCTTCGCGGCAAAACGGCTCCAGCGCCAGTGCCACCTCGTTGGCGCCGCGGAAGCCCGGCCCGCCGCCTGCCTTCAGCAGGGTGCGCAAGATCGACTGGACTTCGGAGGGAACGCCCGGTCTCAGGTTGTCGAGGAATCCCGGAGCCGTCGCGCCGGGCGGCGTCGGCACAGCGGGCTGGACCGCGGCCGGCAGTTTTCCGGTCAACAACATATGGAGCGTGCGGCCCAGACCGAGCAAGTCGGCTTCCACATCGACGCCCGCCACGGTCGGTGCGGGGCGAACCTGCGCCAGACCAAAGTCCACGACCTTGACGAGGGCGGTGCCGTTGGGGCTGGCGCCTTCGGCGTGGCAAAGGATGATGTTCGCCGGCTTCAAGCGCCGATGCGACAGTCCCTTGTCGTGAGCATACTGTAGCGCCGTCGCGGCTTGGCGGACGTACTCGCAGGCCTGGTGGATCGGAAGCGGGCCCTTGGTGCGGACCAGTCGATCCAGGTCGGTTCCTTCCACGTACTCGCGGGCGAACAGGTACATGCTGCCGAGTTGGCCGACTGTCGACACGGGAGCAACATAGGGATGTTGCAGGCCCGCACCAACGCGGACGTCCTGGATGAACCGTGCGGCGATTTCCGGGGTGGGGAACCGATTCTTGCGAATGAGCTTCAGGGAGACCACTCCGGGCTTGCCGGGACGACGCGCCTTGTAGCACGGGTTGAACGGCGTGCCCAGGCGTTCGAGGAGCAAGTAGGCGCCCAGCTTCAGGTCCGACGCGCGGCGTTCGCGCACCAGGTCGAGCTGAAAGCGCGTCAGCCAGCCGAGCTCCACCACGCACTGCGCCAGCAGGTGTGGGTCCTCGTCGCGTGCACCGGGGCTGGACGCGAGCTCGTTGAGCTGGGTCAGCGCCGCCGGCTCCAGAAGCCGGCTGTCGCGAAGGAGGTCAATCAAGGTGCCAGCGCGATCGTTCGCCATTGCGCAAATTCCGAGAAAGGTGCCTGAAAGGTGCGTGGGTCCGGAGAAGATCGTAACCATCCCCGGAATTGAAGTCCAGCATCCAGCCGGGCGAAAAGTGCCACAGGAGGGTCAAATTTTCCTGGCGGTCCTGGAAGCAAAATCTCGACAAGACTTCCGGGGTGGCCGCTGAAACGGCAACGAACGCCGATCCGTCGTTCTGTAGCCGCAGGCTTCAGCCTGCGGAGGGCGTCGCGGCGGCGGCAGACTCCACTCCGCAGGCTGAAGCCCAATACCGTTCAATTAGGAGCAAATGTTCACTCGATTCTGGTCATGGCGCGAACGTAAG
>JAIEMG010000140.1 GCA_019752375.1 Gemmataceae bacterium
GCCAAGGAATTTACAGCATTCGCCCGATTGAGTCATCGTCAAGATGCCTCTTTTGATGCTAAAGACTCGATTTATGCCTCCTGGGGGATCTGTTCGATCACCCACCAGAAGAAGTCCGTGTTCGGTGGATCGATCCTGAATCGTTTGAGCTTGGCGGCAACCTGACCGCGGTGGTACGTCGAGTGGTTGACAATGTGGCGCAGGATCGCCCACCGAGGCAGGGTGAAAGAGCGGCCGATTGCGCACAGCGTCAGCACGGTGCTGAGCCGCTCGGGCGTGAGCGTGGGACGCAATTCCTCGAAGTGGAGGTGGGCACGCTCCAGCGACCTGGCCACGTCGTCCACCGTGGCCAGGTCGCCTTCGGTCGGAATACTCTCCTCCGGAGCGCCAGCCAGGGTGCGCAGGTTGAACTCAGTCGCAAGGGCGATGTGATAGAGGGTCGAACGTATCGACGGCCACCCCGGGATCGGCTCAGCGACATACTGTTCGGCGGTCAGCTTGCGGCAAGCGTCGAGGACCTTGCGGTTGGCCCAGCGCTCGTACGCGAACAGGGTCACGACATCATCTTGCATGAGCAACTCTCCGGCGCCGCGCCTTCCGGCGACCGAACTTGTTACTATCCCACCGTCATTTGCTAATATTCGACGGTTGCCAAGTTGACTCAAGGAAAACTGACCGTCGACCGAATGCTTGTATCAGCGTGGCCGAGCCATTGGTGCCAGCGGAATGCCCGCCGCCCGCGTGCGATAACCAGCTGGGGTTGTTGCCCATGACTGCCTGCTGACTCGCAGCCCATGCTCGCCTCGCCCAGGCAGTACTCGGGGCTATCGGCGTCGATGCAAGGATCAGCAGGCTCCGTGGTCAATCCGCTTTCTTCCATCCCGGACCGCCACCAAACACGACGTTAGTGCCCGCCAGCGGCACGCCGGTAATCAGCGATGCTTCCAGCGTCAGCGCTCGCAGGTCTTCCGGCTCCAGGTCGTGGACGTCGTTCTTGCCGCACGCTCGCGCCAGGATCTGAATTTCGGAGGAAACCGCGTGCAGCCAGTTGGCGACGCGCTCGGCCGCGGCATCGACCTCCAGGCGCTTCGTCAACTCGGGATCCTGGGTGGTAATGCCGACCGGACAGCGACCCGTATGGCAGTGATGGCACGCATATGGCTCCGCGCCGATGGCGTGATAGTCCTCGATGTACAGCGGCTTGTTGCAGTTGAGCGCGATCAGTGCCGCGGTGCCGACGTAGACCGCATCCGCGCCCAGAGCCAGCGCTTTCGCCATGTCGCTGCCATGTCGCAACCCGCCGGCGATGATGAGCTGCACGACTCCGAACATGCCGATCTCTTCCAGGGCCGCTCGCGCTTCGCAGACCGCGGCTAGCGTCGGAATGCCGGTGTGTTCTTGCAGCAAGTCGGGTGAAGCACCGGTGCCGCCTTCCATGCCGTCGATGACCACGACGTCGGCGCCGGCCTTGGCGGCAAGCTTCACGTCATCGCGCACGCGGCTGGCGCCAAGCTTCACGAAGATGGGCACCTGCCAGTCGGTCGCTTCGCGCAGCTCCTCGATCTTGATGATCATGTCGTCGGGGCCGAGGAAGTCCGGATGCCGGCACGGGCTGCGCTGATCGACGCCCGGCGGCAGGTCGCGCATTTTCGCGATCTCCGGCGAGACCTTGGAGCCGAGGAGCAGACCGCCGGTGCCGGGCTTGGCGCCCTGGCCAATGGTCAATTCGATCGCATCGGCTTGCCGGAGATGATGAATGTTGATGCCGTAGCGACTTGGCAGCACTTCGTAGATGAGCACGCGCGCATTTTCGCGCTCCGCCGGCAACATGCCGCCATCGCCGGTCGTGCTGGAGCCGCCGGCCATGCGCGCGCCGCGCGACAGCGCCACCTTGGCATTGTGCGAAAGGGCGCCGTAGCTCATGCCGGTGATCATCACCGGGATGTCGAGCTGGATCGGCTTTGAAGCGTAGCGGGTGCCAAGCACCGTCTTCGTCGAGCAGCTCTCGCGATAGCCTTCGAGCGGGATGCGTGTCAGCCCACACGGGATGAACGTGAGGTCATCGAACGTCGCCCAGGTACGCGGCCGCAACGTGCCGAAGCCGCGGATGCGATAGCGGCCCAGCTCGGCCTTGGTCTGGATGTCCGCAATAACGTCCGGCGTATAGGTGCCGCTCGGCTGTGGGTGCGAAAAGTCGGCGGTCACAGGGCTGCCTTCCAGGTTTCGAGTTCCTTGCGGTCGAAGTTCCACAGCTTGCGGCCGGAGACGATCTTCCGAAACGCCTTCGGGGCCGGCACGCGATAGGTGCCGAGCAGTTCTTTCAAGGAAGCGTGGTCCTCGGCAGTCAGGTCCACGTAGACGGAGTCATTTCCCAGCGAGTCAACCTTGCCGCCGACAAAGACAGCACCTTCGTACATGGAGTCGGCCAGCGCCTCGCCGGCATCGCCGCAGACGACAATGCGTCCTTTTTGCATCATGAATCCCGCCATGTAGCCGCAGCTGCCGCCGATGAGAAGCGTGCCGCCCTTCATCGATACGCCCGCCCGTGCGGCTGCGTCGCCACGCACGACCACAGTGCCGCCGCGAATCGATGCCGCGGCGCCGCTGCCGGCGTTGCCGTCGATCACGACGGTGCCGTTCAGCATCGATTCGGCCGTGCCCCAGCCCGCGCTGCCATGAACTTCGACATGGGCTCCGTCCATCATGCCGGCACAGTAGTAGCCGACGCTGCCGTCGAACACGACACGCACCGGCTGCAGCAAGGCGACTCCCAGGTTGTGCCGGCCGTCGGGCTGCTGAACGTGGATGTCGCGCTGGCCCGTGTCGATGGCGCCGCGCAGCTCCTGGTTGATGGCGCGTGTCGGCTTATCGCGGCAATCGATGGTAAAAGTCAAGTCGGCCTCTCCGAAGCAGCTAAGTGGAACTCTTGCGGCGACTCCGATTGGTAGACCCCTGAGCAAGGGGCTTTTCCAACTTCAGTGTCTTCAGTTTTGACGCAATAGGCGCCTTCAGCTTGCGGCGCGCGTAGCGCGCGAAGAGTTCTTTCAACCCTTGCCAGCATTCCTTTGTCACAAACTGCGTGTGGGTAGCTGCGTATCGCTTTCCATCCGAAGCAGTGACGACAACCATCCAGCCGAGACCAGGATGGTTCTTGTAGTGCTGATCTTGAAAAAAGCTAACGTATCGAACACGTTCCCCGACGCGGAATTTTCGGCTCGTGGCCCAGGAAAACGGCTGACCTTCGGGAGAAGCGTGAAAACTCTGTAGGTTGAACAGCTCGTCCCCGATTTTGGACTCCAGGATGACGCTCATGGACCAACCCTCCTACGGAAAATTGTCGGGACCGTGGTGTATCGATCCATCTGGGGCGACGTTCGTATGCTGACCATCCGGATGTTGAACATCCCAGTGAAAATCGTCAACCGAACCGGACGGACTCGGTGGGTGTGGTATCCAGAGATTTGCATCTCTATCAATATATCCATCGCGCGGACCACGCGGCTTATTCCTCGCCCAGTCCGCCTGTTTGGGCGCAACGAACGGACGAAGCCCACCGCGCGGCAGCAGGTTTCCCGGGTACTTCGTCGGCCACGGGATTAGTTTCTTGGCCATTCAGCGACCGCCTTGCTCAAGGAGGTTGCCCAGACTCCCAACGTCCCCGGCGCCGGTTCCCGCGCCATGAAATCGCGCCCAAGGGAGCGACGCAGCGCGATCTCTTCAGTTGCGATCGCCACGAAATCGTCGGTTTCCGCCACCATCAACGGCTTGAAGCCATAGCGGTCCTTGACGTAGGCCAACCGGTCGGCCGTGGCGGCCAGGTAGCTGAACGAACCGTCGAAGTCGTCAAGCGAAGAGCGCAACGCGACTTCAAACGACAGTCCGGCCGTTAGCCGGTCGCGCAGGTAGACGCCGATCACCTCCGAATCGTTCTCAGTATAGAAACGATGGCCCTTCTGCTCGTACCGACGGCGCAGCTTGTGGTAATTCGTGATGTGCCCATTGTGGACCGTCGCCAGGTCGGGCATGCCATGCGCCCAGAACGGCTGCGAATGGCTCAGATCGACGCGGCTTTCGGTCGAGAGACGCGTGTGGCCGATGCCGTGGGTGCCAGTCGACTGGCTGATGCAATAAGATGCTTCGAGCTGCTCGGGAGATCCGACTTGCTTGATGATATCTAGCTGATGACCGAGACTGACGATCTCCACTTGGGGCAATTTCTCGCTTACCCAGCGCTCCACGTCTGCGGGAGTCGGCAGTGTCTCATTGATTTCAAAGCGAACGTACGCGCCATCGAACTCATGCCGCCGGACATGGCCATGGCCGCTGATCCGCTCCAGACTCTGCCGAGCCGATGTCGCAAGGAGAAAGTCCGTGGGCAGGGCAGCGCGGACAATCCAGCATGAGTGCGGCGGCCCGTACACCGCCAGGCCCGCAGAATCGGGGCCACGACACGACAGCGCCTGCAACATGGCCAGCATGGTTCGGCCGATCGGCTGGTGCAGTCCGCCGCGTTTGTCGAGAAAGCCGACGATGCCGCACATGGGTATGTCCCTCTTGCTCAGCGCGGATACCGACCGTATTGGATCAAGTCCTGGCGCGCCGTCACGGCTTTTGGCTCGTTCAGTTGCAAGAGATGTTCGGTGGCCCTGCCGACCGCGGTTAATGGCAGGATCTTGGCGCCGTCCAACTGAAAGTGTCGTGACCATCGATCCTTGCGGAAATTGAACAATCGGACGATCCTGCCGGTCTCAAGATCGATCGACGACAGATCGCTCCCTTTGAGTTGGTTGCACACATAGCACGCCCACGCCAGGTTGTCTGCTTGGCTTTGGCCCCGGTGTTTCCTGGCGACGATGTGGTCGGGCTGGTGTGACAACGAAACGTCATCCTCGTGGATCAAGCAATATTCACAACACCGGCCTGCACGCTGTCGCACGTGTGCGCGCAGTTTGACCGGCAGTCGTTTACTCATGCCTTTGATTTCTTGCTGCCTCGAAGCTGCGCCTTGAGCAACCGCATCAAGCGCTCGGCGTGTGCAAAGGCTTCCAACTCCTGTCGCTCTTCATGCGAGGCTTCGCCGTCGTTTTGCTTCTGCAATAGAAGGGCAGCGCGGCGCTGCACCCGCTTGGACGGCCGGTAAGCCAGGATCGCTTCACGTGTGGGCTGCGAAGCAAAAAATGCAGCCAGCTCCTCCGTGAAGCTCTCGGTAGTCTGTGTCCCGGCCATGCGACTCCCATCGGCGCGGCTGGCTTGCAGTTTAGAAAGTTACCGCTTTCTGATAGCGACTTGTACCCGTCAGCGTCAATGATTATACACCATTTCGACGTGACGCCTAGCAATCGCTGGAGTCGCCGAGTTCTCATCCTACACTGGAAGAATAACCGTGAACCGCAATGCGACGAAGGCCCAGCTCCAAAAAGACGGCATCGAGTACCTCCTCGTCCAGTTCGTGGACATCCACGGCTCGGCCAAGGTGAAGATGGTGCCGGCCGATTGCCTGGACGACGTCACCGATTCGGGAGCCGGTTTCGCGGGCGGCGCGGTCTGGGGCATGGGGCAGAACGCGGCAGCGCACGACATGATGGCACGCGCCGATTTGACGACGTACACGCCGCTGTCGTGGAAGCCGGGCCTGGCACGCTTTGCCGCCGATCTGCACGTCGATGGTCAGCCACATCCGTTCTGTCCGCGCGTCAATCTGAAACGCGTGCTCGGCGAATTACGCACCGCCGGCTACGTCTTCAATGTCGGCATCGAACCCGAGCATTTCCTGGTCACCCGCGGCGCCGACGGCAAGATCGTGCCGTGGGACCCCGGCGCTGTCGATAACCTGGTGAAGCCCTGTTACGACTTCAAGGGCCTGGCCCAGGCGTGCGATTATCTGCGTGACATGAACGACGCCCTGCGCCGCCTGAATTGGGGCGTCTATCAATCCGATCACGAGGACGCCAACGGCCAGTACGAGATCAATTTCAAGTATGCGGATGCGTTGATTACAGCCGATCGCTTCACTTTCTTCAAGATGCTCGCTAGCGAGACGGCTCGGAAGCATGGGGCCATCGCCACGTTCATGGCCAAACCGTTTGCCGACCGCACGGGATCGGCCGCCCACATGCACTACCACCTGGCCGATGCCGAGTCGGGAAAGAACGTGTTCAGCGCCGAGCGCGATTCGCGCGGCCTGGGCCTGTCGGAACTGGCGTACCACTTCCTGGGCGGCGTCATCGCCCACGCACGCGCCCTGTGTGCCGTGACGTCGCCAACAGTCAACTGCTACAAGCGCCTTCAGCTGGGCCAGGGACTCTATGGCGTTCGCTCCGGCTATACCTGGACGCCGGCCTTCGCCACCTACGGAGACAACAATCGCACGCAGATGATCCGCACGCCCGACGCCGGCCACGTCGAGGACCGCACAGTATCCTCGGCATTCAATCCGTACCTGGGGATGGCTGCGTACGTCTATGCGGGCCTCGATGGCATTCGGAACAAGATCGACCCGGGCGAGCCGAATCGCGGCAACATGTACGAGACTTCGCCCGAGGAGATGGCCCGGCGCAACATCCGCACGCTGCCACAAGGCCTGAGCGAGGCCATCGACGAGTTGGAGCGCGACCGCGTGATCCAGGCCGGCCTGGGACCGATTGCGCCGGAGTTCGTCCGGTTGAAGCGCGCGGAGTGGAACGAGTTTCACAAGCAGGTGTCAGCGTGGGAAGTAGAGCGCTATTTGACGATGCTGTAAAATCAGGCGAAGTCGAATGAGTGGAAACAACGATTGAAGCCGGAGGAGAGCTTCACCTCGCAAACCTTCCCTGCCACCGGGGCGACCGAATCGAGGCGATTGTACTCCTCTTGGAGTGTGCGCCCCTAAAGGAGGACGACACAGCCGGACGGGCGCGGCAGGAAGCACGCGAACAATTCCTCAGCCTGGCGCGGGCATCGCAATTCCGCTCGACGGGCCCATACCTGACGTGGGATGAGCTCCATGAATGCCATTGGCACCAATATCTGACTGTATAGTCACGATGCACGCGATCCGCAAAAACAAGCCGTTGCGCAGCAGTTGATCGGCACGATGATAGCGAATGGAAGTGCGCAAAGCAATGAGCCAGATCTTGGACTCACGCGGCGTTACACAGTCCAAGCACCGCACAGAAGCGTTTGTCCTCGTGACGGAGTTCTGCCCGGCCATGAGGGCGTGAACGCCATGGCAATTCCGCTCAATCGCGTGGCTCAGCGGCAGATGCGGGCACCCGATTTGCAGCGTCAAGATCATGGGTCTGCAACGGTAGAGGCCCAAGCCCGTCACATTTCCATTCTTATTCAAGGGAGAGAACATGAACCTCAGCAGAACCTTGCTCGTGGGCGGCTGCCTCATCTTCGTCGGCGGACTATCGGCCCAGGAAGATCGGGAGATCCGCAAGCCGCCGCCGGAGAAGCAGCCCCCGGCAGCCAAACCCCAGCCCGCGAACCCAACGCCGGCCCACACGACGCCCATGCCCAGCAACGTGGATGAGTTCTTCAACAGGTTCGACAAGAACAAGAACGACTCCATCGAGCGCGACGAACTGCCCACGGAACTACGCGCTCGGTTCGATGAGCTGGACTTGAACAAGGATGGAAAGCTCAGCCGAGATGAAGTGCGCAAGCATGTCGAGCAGATGAAAGCCGGCACGGGTGAGGCGGCCCGCACCGCAAAAAGCATGGAGTGGCGCGCAACCGTGCTGCAGTTTGGCTTTCGGGTCATGACCAGCGAATCACCCGAACTGGTCCCGGTGCAAATGGTCTACGACCTGTTGCGCGGGATTGATGCGAACAAGGACGGCAAGATCTCCCGCCAGGAAATGAACGTTGCCGTCGAGAAGTTTCGCGAGCATCGCGTCGAGGCGATCCTGGAACGACAAGGAGACAAGGACGGCCGCATCAGCAAGGCGAATGCTCGCTTCCGCGTGAAGCGCAACTTCGATCGCTGGGACCTGAACAAGGACGGCGTCATCGACCGCAACGAGCTTCGCCAGGCATTTCAACTGACTGAGCAAGCTGCTCCGTCCAAGAGCACTGCGGCTCCAGTGTCCGACAAGTAGCCTGCGGCACGGTGGTGTCAACGAAGCGACCTCGGGCTTGCCACCCGAGGTCGCTTCGTTCATGTCGGTGGATTGGCTAGCGATCCAGCATCGGGGCGTTGGCGTCGCGCATGTAGGTCGCCAGCACCTGGTAGAGAGCGTTATAAGCCGGCTCGTCTCCGGACCGTGCCGGTCCGAAACGCAGACCGTTCTCTGTCATGTGCTGAATGAGTTCGCGCACGTTACGCCCGCGAGCCGCGAATTTGCGGTTCAGGTAGTCAGCCGCATCGGCTTGCTCGAGCACCTTGGCGGCTCCTTCCAGTTCAGCGAGGAATCGCTTCGATTCCGTATACTGGCTGAACATCATGTCTCCGGCCCTCTGCCGTAAGAGCTTGGATAGCTTCGCCACGGATTCGTTCAACTCGGCGACCGTTTCGGCCTTGACCGGTCCCTTGAGCGCCTGCGCTTTCGCTTCCGCGAGCAAGGCATCGACCCGATCGCGTAATGGCTTGGCTTCGCGGGCCGGCAACAAGAGCCGTAACGCGACGGGCCATGCGAGCGGCACCCTCTCCTTCAGCAGGCCCGCGTTGGCGATGCCCTTCGCGGGATAGACGTTGATCTGCTTCAGCGTCTCGGCATCCAGTGGCACGTTCGGCCCTTGTGGTGCCCGGCCGGCCTGGTCCTGAAGCTCGGCGAGCAGCTCATTCAATGTCTTGCCGGACCAGATCTCGGTGGCGGGCGGGTCGTTCAGGTCGCGACGGACCTCGGCGCGGCGAGTGCGCTCTCGTTCGTCATTGAGTGTCGGCGTATTCGCACGCTCGTAGAGCCATTCGTCGAACGCCTTGCGACGATTCTCGATCTGCGCCGCCCGCACCTGCTCCTTGAGCAGGTAGGCTTGCTGACTGTTGACCAGATACTGGCCCTGGGCACGCGTCAAGTCGGCCGATCCGGTCAGGTATCCCGAATACGGATCGCCCATCGAGTAGCTCGGGTTAAACGACGGAGCGAACGAGTAGTTCGGCACGTAAACCGGAGGGGGGAAGTAAGGATACACCGGAAACGGCCTGTAATAGGGAGCGAATCCCCACGGCGTCGGGTAGCCCCAGCGGAACCAGAAAGCGTCCGCACGGGGAGTTGCAAACCCCACCAGGGTCATCGCCGCAATGGCCGCTGCCGTCAATGGTCTCGTTCGGCTGAACACGACAGGTCCCTCCGAAATGGATCGCGGTCCGGCCATGGACGCTCGTCTCTGAGCCGTCTCCTAGTTTACCATCGAATCCGAGAATCGGTGGACAAATCAGGAGCGGGGAATCGTGCCCCGAAGTTAGCTCTGGAAGGGCCGACCTCCCTCGCCGACCGGCTGCGCCACCGGGACCACATCGGCGGAGTACAGGGGTGCGGTGGTCGGCTCCGCTTCGGCGATGGGCTCGGCCATCGGTACCGAATTGTCGAACGCTTCGGCCGTCGGCACTTCGCTCGGCGAAGGAGGGATGACCACGCTATTCAGGAAGTCGACGTTCGTGGCTCCGTACTTTTCACGTAACTGCACCGCAGCCGCGGCCAGAAGCTGCGTTACGAAATCGGCATATTCCGGCGCCACGCCGCACGTTTGCGCGAACTCTTCGACCTCGCGGGCGCACTGTTCTCGTTCGCGCATCGCGGCGTCATGGGATGAATCTTCAGCCGCGGGCGGTGCGGAACCGGCGGTTTCGGAACTGCCCGTACCGCTCCGCAGTGCTTCCAGCTCGGCCTTCAGCTTGTTTCGCTCATCCCACAGGTCGATGACGTGGTCCACCTTGACGAAGATCCCTTCCGATCGCTTGTTGATGATCGGTATCTCGGAAATGAAGTTACCCCAGTTCGCCATGCCGCCTCCGGTAGTCTTGTGGATTCGACAACTATAGTGCATCGCCGGCGCGCAGGAGAGAAAAAATGAGCGCAGGCGAGCGTCGCCGCGTGAGCGCGACGCGGACTTCACGCCGCGTGAGCGCGACATGAAGTCCGCGTCG
>JAIEMG010000213.1 GCA_019752375.1 Gemmataceae bacterium
AGTCGGACTTCCTTGACGGAGCTTACCAGCAGCGGCCTTTTCCTCTCATAGCATCTGAAGGCGGAACTACGAACAAATGCCTGGATCGTGGCCCAAGGAGATTGCTGATGTCGTTGCACCGACTGGCCTGGCTGGCATTCCCCGCAGTGATGCTCTGGCTCGTGCTGGACGTCCCCGCCGCTGATCCCCCGCCGGCGTTGCCCAAGGGCGTGCTGCTGGAGGAGCAGCCAAAGGACGCCAAGCAGATCAAGATCGTCCTCATCGCGGGCTCCAATTTCTTCAAGGCAGGCGAGCACGACTACATCGGCGGCTGCGCCGTCCTGGCCGATCTGCTCCGTCAGACGCCGGACGTCTTCCCGGTCCTGGCGCTCGACTGGCCCAAGAAGGCCGAGACGTTCGCCAACGCCCGTGCGGTGGTCTTTCTCTTCGATGGCGGCGACAAGCATGCCCTGTTGAAGGAAGACCGTCTGGCCCAGGTGCAGAAGCTCGACCAGGGGCGCGTCGGAATAGTGCAGTTTCATCAGGCGATCGACTACCCGAAAGACCTGGGCGATCGGGCCCGTGCTTTGAGCGGCGCCGCCTGGGAGAAGGGCTTCTCGCAGCGGGCGCACTGGGTCAGTGAGTTCAAAGCGTTTCCCGATCATCCCGTCTGCCAGGGCGTCAAGCCTTTCAAGATCGACGACGGCTGGTTGTACAAGCTGCGCTTCGTCGCGGACAAGAAGGGCGTGACCCCGCTGCTGCGCACCGTGTCGCCCAAGGCGCCGGCAAATGCGGAGCCGGGCGACGAATCGATTGTCGCCTGGGCGTACAATCGTCCCGACGGCGGCCGTTCGTTCACCTTTACCGGCATGCACTTGCACCAGAGCTTCGCCGAGGAGGGTTATCGGCGCTTCCTGACCAACGGCATTCTCTGGTCGGCGGGCGTCGACATCCCCAAGTCCGGAGCCCCGGTCAACCTGGATGCGGCGGAATTGCCGAAGTATCTCGAAGGCCGGCCGGCGACGAAGGGAAAGTAACCGACCGCGTCGATCCGTACTTTCAATAACATCTGGGATTCTTCTCAACCGCGCTGCCTCTTCACGGCAGCGGAGCGTGGTGCCATTCCCCAAGCAAGTCAATCGCCGTCCAATTCATGGACCGGTCGCGACCGACCATTTCCCGCGGCACGTCGTGGCGATCGCGTCCGCCCAGTGATCAGCAAGCCGCGCGCGTGCTATCATCAAGAACAGGTTGTTGCGCGTCTCGGAACCGTGCGCCCCCTTCCATGAGGCGACGATGCTGCAATTTCGGGTCTCCAACGACAAGCAGCACGTTCAGTTCGATCATTCTGACGGGCCGATCGAGTTTGGCCGCCGGCGCGGCGGCTCATTGCCACGGTTCGTACTTGAAGACAAGTACGTCTCGCGAAATCATTTGCGTATCGAAGAACTACCCCGCGGACGCGTGCGCATCGACAACCTCAGCACGCGCACGCCGGTGAAGCTCACGCCGAGTCATTCCGTTGCCCCCGGCGGAAGCCTGGAAACCGAGCTGCCCCTCTCGCTCACCATCGCCACGACGCGCCTGTGCATTGAAGCGGTCCACGACGAACCCTTCGAGTCCGAGGGCCTGCTCACGGTCACCGCATCGGGGCACGGTCTGCGACGGGAAAGCCCTCCATCACTCAGGGACCTCGGAGACGCTCCGGAGGCGCAAGCCCTGACGCACTGGCTGGAAATGGTGATCGAGCTCCAGCGCGCACCGGATGGTTCGGAAGAGTTCTATACGCAAACGGCCCGCGCCCTGGTGGATCTGGTGGGGCTCGATCAGGGGCTGGTCTTGCTGCGCCACGACAGCGGGTGGGACATGGCGGCGTGGCATGGCACGACGGCGGACGGCGCCCGGTTCAGTCGAACACTCGTCAACCATGTGGTCGGCGAGCGGCGTACCGTGTATCAGGATCCCCGTGTGCTGCCGTTTCAAACCGAAACGCTCGTCCAGACCGATGCCGTCGTGGCTTCCCCTATTTTCGGGCCGGACGCCGTGGTGGCGGGCGTCCTTTACGGACTGAGGCAAGGCGGCCCTGGCCGATGCATTCGGCCGCTGGAGGCGCAGGTCGTGCAACTCCTGGCCGCCGCGGCTGGCGCCCACCTGGCGCGCACGATCGCCACGCGGACAAGGACCCAGTTCGAGCAGTTCTTTTCCGTCGAACTGGCGCGAGAGCTCGAGCGCAATCCAAATCTGCTGGAGGGGCGCCATCAAGAGGTGACGATCCTGGCCAGCGACCTTCGCGACTTCACCAGCCTGTCCGAGCAACTTGGCGGCCCCGTCATCAGCCGCCTGGCGCGCGACCTGATGGATCGACTGTCCGAACAGATCGCCCAGCACGGCGGAGTGATCGTGGATTACGCCGGTGACGGCATCCTGGCCATGTGGAATGCGCCGATCCCGCGGGAAGACCATGCCGCCTCCGCTTGCCAGGCCGCCCTGGCCATGCGCGCTGAGTTACCTGGCCTGAACGCCCGCTGGCAGGCGGTGGTAAGAGCGCCGCTCGACCTCGGCATCGGCCTGAATACCGGCCCGGCTTTCGTCGGCAACACCGGCAGTCGGCACCGCTTCAAGTACGGCCCCATCGGGCACACGGTCAACCTCGCCAGTCGGGTCCAGGCCATGACCAAGAAACTGGGCGTGCCGGTGTTGCTCACGCCATCGGTCCGCGACCAGCTGCCCAGATCGCTCGCCACGCAACGAGTGGCCCGAGTCTCACTGCCGGGGATTGCCGATGCCGTGGCGCTTTACGACCTCGCGGCCAGCTCCGTGCCGCAAGCGTCGTCGGACGATCTTCACGCAATGGAATAACGCAAGGCCGACAACCGTTCAACGGCTTCGCGGACCGCCGTGATCTATTCCGCGGGCTAAATCGGCTGAGTCCCCCGGCTACAGAAGCTTCAACCGGCGGCGGTATGCGTTCCTGGTCACCGGCATGCGCAAGAAAGCACTGGCCAGCCTGACCTCTGTTGACATCGACTGGTAGGCCCGGGAGGCCCTCGTGCGGTATCGCCAAGAACCACATGGCCCGGCGGATCCGAAGATCACCGACCGCGCGAAGGCCAGGTTCTTCCGAGACCACGTGTTTGTCAGCACGCAGAACACACTGCTGACCCGCCGGTCAGCGATGGCCGAGAGATCAATCCCATCGACCTCCACAGCCCGCGCCTGACGTTCGCCACGAGCAGGAGTTGCTCGGCCACAAGACGCTGGCCATGACCATGAACCTGTACGCGAAGATTCACGGACAGACCAAGCGGCAGGCGCTACGCCCGCTTCGGTACGGAAGCGGTGTCCAGCTACCCGAGGGCGTGGTACAATTCCCGAGTCAAAGCCGGTGCAGATGGTCACAAGACCTGAGACCAACAGCACTGGATCGACACAAAGTACTGCCCAGTAAGAAGCACGAGTGGCGGAACTGGCAGACGCGCTGGACTTAGGATCCAGTCCCGAAAGGGGTCAGGGTTCAAATCCCTGCTCGTGCAATCCTCTTTGAGCAATGCCTTACGAAATCGTTTGCCTTCGGAGCAGCGACAAACCACCGAAGTGCCGCATTTTGCGCTCTTATCGCACCGGCTGGCTCGCCCTCCCGGCCCCCTGGAGACGGAAACCCGATCGCCTGACTGAACCCCGAGCACCGATCATTGCGGAGGTCCTCATGCGTCTGAAGCGGCGTTGTTTTCTCGCGCTTGTGCCTCTCCTGGTGACCCTCGCGCTCGCGCCGGCCGCCGACGAGGCGCCGTTGAAGGTCCTCTTCATCGGCAATAGCTACACCTACGTCAACGACCTGCCGCTGATGCTTGACGAGTTGGCGAAGGCCGGCAAGCAACGGCCGCTCGAGATCGGCCGCGAGCTGCCGGGCGGCTGCACCCTCGAGAAGCACTGGAAGGATGGCAAGGCACTCAAGAAGATCGGCGAGAAGAAGTGGGATTACGTGGTGCTCCAGGAGCACAGCGTGCGGCCGATCAAGGAGCCCAAGCTGATGGTCGAGTACGGCACCAAGCTCGATGCCGAGGCCAAGAAGCAGGGCGCCAAGACGATCCTCTATCTCACCTGGGCGCGGCAAAACGCCCCAAGAACTCAGGCCGACCTGAGCAAAGCCTACCTCGATCTCGCCGGCGAATTGAAAGCGTCGGTCGCCCCCGTCGGCATCGCCTGGGAAGCCGCCCTCAAGGACGACAGCAAACTGGTCCTGCACTCGCCCGACATGAGCCACCCTTCCAAGACCGGCACCTACCTGGCCGCGTGCGTCTTCTACGGCACCATCTACGGCAAGAGCCCCGAAGGCCTGCCCGGCAAGATCGGCGGCCTGACCGACGAGGAGGCGAAGAAGCTGCAGGCGATCGCCTGGAAGGTGGTGCAGGAGGGGAAGAAGTGACATGGAGCGCCGGCTTGTTGCCCGCACGCTCATCGGATAGCTTGAAGCAGAGGCACATAGTCACAAAGCTGGGGAGGCTCTTCGATGGCGACTCCCAGACCGCAACTCTTGCCGGAAGACACGCCCAACGGCGCGATTCCGCCCTTGGCGCCCGGCGAACGGCTCACGAGCGACGAGTTCCATCGTCGCTACGAAGCCATGCCGCAACTCAAGAAGGCGGAACTCATCGAAGCAGTCGTCCACATGCCTTCCCCGGTGCGTTATCGACGCCATGGCTGGCCCAGCCGTCATCTCAGCGGGTGGTTGGCCGTTTACGAAGCGGCCACTCCCGGAGTCGAAGGGGCTGACAATACCACCATCCGGTTGGACCTGGACAACGAGCCCCAGCCCGATGCACTATTGCTGATCGACCCAGCCCGCGGAGGCCAAGCCCGCATCAGTGAAGATGACTACATTGTGGCCGCGCCGGAACTGGTGGCTGAGGTCGCCGCCAGCAGCGTCCGTTACGACCTGAACACCAAGCTGACCGTCTATCAACGCAGCGGCGTGCGCGAGTGCCTGGTCTGGCGGGTGGACGACCACCAGGTCGATTGGTTCGTGCTGCGCGGCGCACGGTACGAGCCACTGGCCCGCAGTGATGACGGCGTGCTGCGGAGTGAAGTGTTCCCTGGTCTGTGGCTGAACGCGGACGCATTGACTCGCGGCGACCTGGCCCGTGTGCTGGCGGTGCTCCAGGATGGGCTGCGCACGACGGAGCACGTCGCGTTTGTCGGACGCTTGAATCCAGGCGGCTGATGGCCTCACAAGCGTTTTATGTTGCAGAACGCGCATTCGGAGGTCTCCGAACGGCATTCTCGCCGCCGAACGCTTGGGCTTCCCATTGCCGATACTTGTTCGCTTCCTCGCCCGGAAAGTACACGGTCGGCGGCACTGCGGCCGCGTAGGCCTGAAACAGGCGCATGAATTCCTCGGGCGCGCGTTCGAACAGCTCGTTCATATCGACGTCGGAACGCGTGAGCCGCTCGAAGCGCAGCTTCTTGACGAGCAAACTGGTTAATATCAAGCCGTCCGGGTCGATGCGTTCCAGCCAGGCGCGCTCTTGATCGGACAGCTCGTCGGCGGACGCCAGCTGCCGGCGCAGCGCCGCCGGGGGATCGTCGCTCAGGAGGGCGTCGAGGAGCAGGCGCTGCACGGTGCAAAGCATGTCAGCCCTCCCAGAAGATACGGCGTGCGCGTCGCACCTCGTCGCGCAGAGCCGGCACATCGGCTTCGGTGATGGTGCCGTCCAGCCGTTCGACGGTCACGCCGCGCAGATTGGGGCACCGCGGACGGATGTCGGACAGAGCTTGCCAGACGGGCTCGGGTACTGGGCCGTCGTGCGAGTCGAGGCGCAGCACCCGACCGGACGGCAGCCACCCGGGCTCGCTCTCGCTGCCGCCGGAGAGGTGGATCTCGATCACGCGCGACAGGTCGATGCCGGCCAGATATTCGTCGAGCGGGAAGTTGTAGTTAACCGATTGGGTGTAGCAGTTGTGCAGGTCGAGGAGCAGCCAGAGATTGCCGACGGTGCAGATACGGTTCCAGAAGGGCGGCTCGGAGCGAACGTCGCCGAACGCGAAGTAGCTGACTTGGTTCTCGAAGCCGACGTCCGCAATGATCGGTTTGAGCCGGGACAGCCGGCGGGCCACGGTCTGGGCCGCTTCCTCGGTTGGCGGCAGCAAGAGGGGAAAGTCCGCCACGATGCCGTTGGCGTCCATCCAGCCGAGATGCTCCGTGTACCACTCGAAGTGAAAGCGTTCCTGGTCGCGTGCGATCTGCTGAAGCCATCCGGCGACGCGGCGTTCGTCGGCTGCGGCGTCGGCAGTGCCCGGCGACATGAGCAGGCCGTGGCCGACGAACGGTTTACCCGAGCGTTCGCGAATGTCGTCGATCAGCCGATACCAGGGACTGGGGACCGGATGCACGTCCCCGACCTGCCACAGCGTTTCCGGAGTCACCTCGAGAAACTCGGCCTCGTCCTCGATGATCTCCCGGCACAGGCCAAGATACTCTGTCTCTGGATGGAGCACGAACCCGACGCCGAGCGGCTTCATTTGGCGGGCTCCATCAGGAAACGGCGGCCACGGGCGCTATTTTGGCTTTTCGGTAAGGAATTGCAAGAACTGACGCGCGGGGGGCGGCGTCCGGCTCAGGCCGCAATCCGCCGCGACTCCGTAGCCGGCGCAGCTCGCTTCGAGCGCGACCCAGTGCGTGCCGTAAGGCAGACGCGTGCTCGGCTTGTCGCCCGGGGCGGCATTGAACTGGACGGCGAAAATCTGGTCGAGCCGGCGCGTTACCTCCAGTGGCGGCTTGCTGCGGTAAATGGACGCCAGCTCCGCCGTGCAGCGCGGGGCCAACTCCTCCAGCTGCCGCGTGGCTGCCTGGCGAACCGCGAAGTCGTTCGATGTGACGTCTTTCAATGCTGCATCCAGCCGGGCACAGCCGTCTTTGCCCAGCGCCTGCCGCTGTGCCTGAATCGTCGCGTTCAAGCGGGTGCCGTCCTTGCCGTGGAGCAGCTCCGTCAACTTTTCCTTGAAGCCCTTGCCGAACACGTCCATCTCCGCCTTCAGGCTGTCGGCGATCTTGCCGTCCAGACCCACGAGCAACACGGCGGCATCTGCCTTTGATTCCGGAAAGGCCTTGCGCGCCTCCGCGGCCGGCAGGCAGACAAAGACGGCCTGACACAGAAGGGCCTGGGCATCGGCTTCTGCTGTCCCGACTGCCGGAGATTCACCGGGCCGTTCCCGGGTCGGGTACAGTCCGCAGGTCGGATGATGGCCGCCAATGAACCGCGACAGGTCATTTTGCAGCTTCCGGACTTCGTCCAGCCGGGAGGGGATGACAATGAGAACCCCCAGCTTGACCTCGCGCTTCATGCGCTCCCGGGCCTGCTCGAGCAAATCGGCCCAACGGGGAGACGAGTCGCTCTCGGCCCCGCTGCTCAGGAACGGCAGGCCGAGAATCAGCGTCGCGGCAGCACTGTCTTTCAAGAATTGTCGGCGAGCGATGCGATGCATATGACGTTCTCCCATGGATCGATCCACCGCTTCGAGTCTGCCTTGCTCTTTAGAAAACCCCGATGTCGCGGAGATTGCGGCCGGCACAGCCGGCCCTACAGGCCTAAGTTTTTGTAGGGCCGGCTGTGCCGGCCGCAACCGTACAGTGCCTCAAAACATGGTTTTCTACGGAGCAGGTCAGGCAGGCTTTGCAGAAAGCCTGGCGAGCGGGGCGTGTGAACGCCCCGCTCGCCGGAACTGTAGACGCTTACTTCGGTTTCTCGGTAAGGATGCGCAGGAACAGCCGGGTTGGCGGCGGGGTCGCGCTGAGTCCGCACCGTTCGGCCTGATCGCCAAACCCGCCACCACAGTGGGCGGTCTGCTTGACCCAGTGCGTGCCATAGGGCAGACGCAAGCTCGACTTGTCGCCGGACGCAGCCGCGAAGAGCATGCCGAAAATCTGATCGAGACGGCGTGTCACTTCCAGCGGCGGACGGGTGCGATAGACGGCGGCCAGGGAGGCGGTGGCATGCGGGGCCAGTTCCTCCAGATGTTGCACGGCCGTCTGCCGGACCGCGAACTCGTTCGAATTCAGGCCCTGTAGCGCCGTATCGAGGCGATCGCAACGGTCCTTGCCCAGCGCCTGCCGTTGCGCCTCCATGGTCGCCTCCAACCGCTCGCCCTTCTTGCCGTGCAGCAAGTCCGTGAGCTTGTCGCGGAATCCCTTGCCGAACAGATCGGGCTGCGCGGCCAATGCGGCAGCCGGCTTGCCGTCGAGCCCCAGGAGCAAGACGGCGGTATCGGCCTTCACCTCGGAATAGGCTTTGCGTGCTTCCGCGGCGGGGAGGCAGACAAAAACGGCCTGGCACAGCAGCGCCTGGTGGCGGGCATCCGCCGAGCCGACAAGCGGCGACTCGCCGTGAAGTTCCTTTGTCGGGAAGAGGCCGCATTCCGGACGGTGGCCGCCGATGAAGCGTGCCAGGTCGTTCTCGAGGTTCCGCGCGTCGTCCTTGCTGGCGGGGACGATGATGACAATCCCCGGCTTGATCTCGCGCTTGATGCGTTCGTTGGCCTGCTCCAGCAGTTCGGCCCACGGCGGTGGCGACTTCTCGTTTTCCGCTCCGCTCGCCAGAAAGGGCAAGCCGAGGATGGCAGCCGCGGCGGCGCCTTGGCGGAGAAATGTGCGTCGTGTGAGCGTGGCATTCATGTCTGGCTCCCGGTCATTACCTGGGCAGAATCTACCCCAAAGCCGCACTCACTTTTTCGTCCTGGGCTGCGAGGTGAAGCGGAGGAAGCGACGCGAGCTGTGCGAAGCCTCGCCTCGACCGCAGCCCGGGCAAGCGTCCACCACCTGCTCCTGCCAGGCGACACCAAACGGGAGCCTCGCCCCCGGCTTCTCTTGCGAGAGGTAAACCGACTCGAACATCTTTTCGAGGCGGCGGGTCACTTCCAGCGACGGCTTGCCGCGCAGCGCTTGCATGAGGATGGCGGTGCAGCGCGGCGTCATTTGGGTCAGGTATTCACCTGCCCTTTGCCGTTTGTCGAACTCGCGAGCATCCAGGTCGCGCAAGGCCTGGTCAATTCGTTCCGCCGTCTCCTTGCCGACCGCCGCCCGCTGAGCCTTGATGACCTCGCCCAGCCGTTCCGCCTGCTTGCCTTCGATGAACTCCGCCATGTGCTTGGCGAATCCCTTGGTAAACAACTCCGGCTCGGACTTGAGTTCCGCCGCCGGCTTGCCGGCGAGATCGAGGAGCACCACTGCCGTGTCGGCTTTCAAATCCGAGACCAGGTCTTTGACTTCATCGACCGGCAAACACACGAAGACCGCCTGGTAGAAGAGCAGCTGGGCGGCTGCATCGCCAGGGCCGACGGCGGGTGGAAAACCAAAGGGACGTCGCGGCTCCGAGACGCAGCATTTGGGGTCGGCAGCGCCGATGAGCAACGACAGTTGATTGGCGAGCATACTGGCGTTGCTGGCATCCGCGGGCACAACGATCACGACCCCGAGCTTGACTTCGTCCTTCATCCGCTGCCGAGCCAGCGCGATCAGTTCGCCGGGCTTTGGGACCTGCATCAGTTCCTTGAGCTGCTTAAGATCATCGGCCTGCGGCGGGCCGCTGGCGGGAGACGGCTTGTCCGCGCCGAATAGCTGGACGAACGGGTAACCCAGAATGAGCGTTGCTGCTCCGTGCTGGACGAACTCTCGACGATCCAGTCGCGCGCTCATGGATGGACCTCGGGCGGGAACTGCCAGGAATTAAGTCCTCGGGCGACCAAGCTCCCCTGGATGTCATGTCCTCAAGAGGAGCGAATCCTTCGTGGAAAGCGACGTTTCGCCGCGTTTCCACAGACTAGACGATCTGGATACCCGCACAGTTACTTCATCCGGCGAACAGCTGTCGAAGACTTGCGCCGTGGCACGGACTTCCCTGCCCGCGCCACGTTGCCCGGCCGTACAGACGCAAGGCAAACCGAGTCGTTGATAAGTAACTTCTCAATAACCCTGGAAACTGGCGCAGCTGTCGAAGGAGGAATTGGGTAGTCTGGGAAGCATGAAGATGGC
>JAIEMG010000051.1 GCA_019752375.1 Gemmataceae bacterium
GGCTCGCGAGGCAGAGCCTCGCGGGCAGTGCGTGACCGGGCAGAGCCCGGTCACGAGGGAAACGACCGCGCTGATGGACGCAGAAACGGGTTTGCACCCTCTATCCCGATCACATGACAGCGCTCCGTGGAGTTGAGCGCAGGCGTTCCCGCTTCGAGACGCACGCATGCGGATCATCGGCCCCATCTTCGCGGTCGAGCTTGATGAAGTCATGCCGTTACCCATTTTGGCCGGCGTCGGCGCCACCGCCGCATTGCTGCTTGTTGGGACGATTTGGATGATGCTGCGCCGGCGTGCGGCCCGGAAGAGATTCGTTCACCGCAAGACGACGCGACTAGCGCCGCCGATGAATGGCGATCCGTTCACGCTTGGCAGTCATCAGGAGCGGCGAGCGGCGCCGAGGCGGCACGGTAACCCCGTGGCGGTGCTTGTTTCCGACGTCGACGGCGAGGTTGAGCCGGTCCGCGGCTGGGTGGTCGATCGCTCGGCCGGCGGGCTCGGGTTGGAGCTGGCGGAGGAAGGTGACGTCGCCATTGGCACGGTGTTGAGCATTCGTCCGAAGGACGCACCAGCGAGCCTGGCCTGGGTGCAAGTGGAAGTGCGCAATCGGCAGCAAAAAGGGGCAGCCTGGCGACTGGGCTGCAAGTTCGTCCGGCCCCCCGCTTGGGACGTGTTAATGCGATTTGGCTGATCTCCTTTGGCTCCGCCCATCCTTCATATCATCTCTGCCCGGGTGTCCACACGGCAATCGTCGGCACGACGAAGCCGGGCCGCTGGCGCGACAACGCGGCGGCCCTGGCTGGCGGGTAACAGCGGATGCCGGGTGGATCGGCCAGATTTGAAGGGCATGGACCTGCCGTTGTCGGGTATTCTGTCTGGCGCAACGAACTCGTACCCGCCGGTGAGGGCAACTCGAATGAAACGGCTCTGGATTGCGCCATTGCTGGTCGTGCTGGCCGCCTTGTTCCTTTTGTCTCCGAGTGCCATGAGCGATGACGCCGCGTTGTCATTGAACCTGCGCTCGCGCGTCAAGTCGCAAGGCAAGGACGTCCACGACGTTGTCGACAAGAAAGCGGCCGTGGATCCCAAGAAGACGGCGTTGATCGTCTGCGACATGTGGGACGACCACTGGTGCAAATCCGCCGCACGCCGGGTTGGCGAGTTGACGGGGCCGATCAATGACGTGGTCAAGACGGCGCGGGCACGCGGCGTCTTCATCATCCACGCACCCAGCAGCGTCACCGCGTTCTACAAGGACAGGCCCCAGCGCCGCAAAGCCCAGCAGGCGCCGTTCGCAGCCGCCCCCATGCCGCTCTCCACGAGCGAACGCTGGGGAACCGCGTGGGCCTGGCCGGACGGCAAGCGCGAGGGCGTCCTGCCGATTGACGACTCCGACATGGGGTGCGATTGTGCGATCAAGTGCAAGATCCGCGAAGCGTGGACGCGCCAGACCCCCGGCATCGAGATCGCCGATGGCGATGCCATCACCGACAACGGCCAGGAGACCTGGAACCTGCTGGCCCAGCGCGGCATCGATCACGTCATGATCTGCGGCGTCCATCTCAACATGTGCGTACTGGGTCGGCCATTCGGCATCCGGCAAATGGTCAAGCTCGGCAAGAACGTCGTGCTGCTCCGCGACCTGACCGACACGATGTACAATCCCGAACGGCCGCCGGGCGTCACGCACTTCGATGGCACGGACCTGGTAGTGGAGCATGTGGAAAAATTCTGGTGCCCGACCTGCACCAGCAGCGACATCACCGCGAAGACGCCGTTCCGCTTCAAGGACGACCCGCGCGCCAAGGCCAAGTGACGTTGCCCGTTGGCGCGGCGCAAGCCAGGGCTCACACTCCATTGCATTCACTGTCATCACTCTCGGAGGATTTCGCCATGCGCTGGTTCTGGACGATGGTCCTGTTCCTGGGTACGGTCATGAATCTGCCCGCCGACACGTTTGTTTATGTCTCGATGGCGCCCGAACAGAAAATCCAGGTCTACAAGCTGGACGCCAAGGACGGCAAGCTGACGCCCGTGGAGGCGCTGGCGGTCGAAGGAGCGCCTGGCTCGTTGGGCGTCGATCCCCAGAAGAAGTTCTTGTTCGCATCGCTGCGCAGTAACAGCACATTGGCGAGCTACCGCATTGACCCGACGACGGGCAAATTGAAGTTGATCAGCACGGCTCAGCTGCCGAAGGGCGAAAACGCCGCGTTCGTGGGCACCGATCGGACGGGCCGCTGGCTGCTATCGGCGTCGTACAACGCGGGCAAAGTAGTGGTCCATCGTCTCAAGGAGGACGGCACCATCGAGACGCCGGCGGTGCAGACGGTCGAGACGGCGAAGACGGCCCACTGCATCGCCGTCGATCGCGAGAACCGCTACGTACTGGTGCCGCATGTCGCGCCGAACGCAGTGTTCCAGTTCCGACTGGATCCGATGACCGGCAAATTGACGGATGCCGGTAAAGTTGCCGGTGGCGCGGACAAGGCCGGACCTCGGCACCTGGCTTACCATCCCACCCAGCCTATGGCATTCACTTCCGATGAATCGGGCAATAGCATCACCGCATACAAGTTCGACAGCACGGCCGGGCTAAAGGCGGCACAGACCTTGTCAACATTGCCGGCCGACTTCAAAGGCCAGAACAGCACCGCGGAGGTAAAGGTCCATCCCAGCGGCAAGTTCGTCTGGGTTTCCAATCGTGGCCATGACAGCCTGGCGGGCTTCGCCATCGACAAGGCCGGCAAGCTCTCCGCTATCGGACAGACTCCGACCGAAAAGACGCCGCGGTCATTCGACGTCGATCCCGACGGCCGTTACGTGTTTGGTGCCGGTGAGGGCTCGGGCAAGTTGGCCGTCTTCCAGGTAGACCCCGACAGCGGCAAGCTGACGCGAGTCCACACCTACGATGTGGGCAAGAGCCTCGCCTGGGTGCTGGCAGTCAAGTTCGGCGAAGAGAAACGCTAAACGGCGGGGTGTGTGCAGCAACAAGGCGACAGACATGCGTGCCATGCTTCCGCGGATCCTGTGCGGACACATGGCACCTGCGATACCACCGCGAGAGCATGCCGAGGCCACGGGAGCGACATGCTTTCACGGTGGTGCCCAGCGCTTCCGGCCCATTGGACTCACGCTGATAGGGTGCGACCGGGACTCGTGAATGCTGGCACTAGGGACCGGCTGCTGGTATGTTGTTGCCTGCGATCGAATCCCGCCTTCTCCTACCCACGAGGTGCCCCATGCGACGACTGGCTTCCGCTCTGTTCTTGACCGGCCTGATGCTGCTGACGCCGAAATTGGGCCTGTCCGCCGACGAGTTCAAGCTCGAGCCCGGCTTCACCCCAATACCGTTCAATTAGGAGCAAGTGTTCAGTAACTGCCGGCCATGAAATAAGGACTTACGTCCGCGCCATGACCAGAATCGAGTGAACATTTGCTCCTAATTGAACGGTATTGGGCTTCACCCTGCTGTTCAACGGCAAGAACTTCGATGGCTGGAAAGACGCCACCGGAAAAAAGGAGTCGCTCGACGGCAAGACCGAAGCCTTCGATGGTCGCTTCAAGGTGGTCGAGGGCAAAATCGTCTACGACCCCGCCGTGAAGGGCGATCGCTACATCGAGACGGCGAAGGAATTCGGCAAGGACGTTCACATCAAGTTCGACTTCAAGGCCGGTCCCAAGTGCAACAACGACATCTTTCTCCGCGGTACCAAGTTCGACATCGTGCCCGGCAACAAGGAGCTGAAGAACGTCAAGGAAGGCGAATGGTACACCATGGAGATCATCGTCAAGGGCGACAAGATCGAGCACAAGGTTGGCTCCGACACGGCCCGATCATCCAAGGCGGACGCCAAGGCGACCCCCTTCAAGCTCCGGGCGGAATTCGGCGCTATCGAGATCAAGAACATTCGCGCGAAGGAATAGACGCCACGGGCGTCCGACGCTGGCGCGAGATCCAGGCGGCGGTCCAACGCCGGACACGCGCCAGCGTCGACACTGAACTTTTCGCGGCGAGAGAGGCGACGGATGGATCTTGGACTACACGATCGCGTGATCCTGGTGACAGGCGGAGCACGGGGCATCGGCCAGGGGATCGCCCAGGTGCTCGCCGCCGAAGGGGCCATGCCGGTCATCATCGGCCGCGACGCGGAGGACAACGACCAGGCCGTCCGCGCGATCGTTGACACCGGCGGCAAGGCGTACGCCATCAGGGCCGAGTTGACTTCCACGAGTGAATGCGCCGATGCGGTCGCGGCGACCATCAAACGCTTTGGGCGGATCGACGGTCTGGTGAACAATGCCGGCGCGAACGATCGCGTCGGTCTCGAAGACGGCGACACGGATCGCTTTCTCCTGTCGCTGCGGCGCAATCTGACCCACTACTATGACATGGCCCACCTGGTGCTCACGCAGCTGAAGTCCTCGCGCGGTGCGATCGTCAACATCAGCTCAAAGGTCGCTGAAACCGGCCAGGGCGGCACGTCGGCGTATGCCGCGGCCAATGGAGGCCGCAATGCACTCACCCGCGAGTGGGCGGCCGAGTTGGCCAAGTATGGCATCCGGGTCAATGCGGTCATCGTTGCCGAGTGCTGGACGCCGCTTTACGCCCAGTGGCTCGCGAGTGTGCCCGATCCGGAAGCAGCCCGGCATCGGATCGAGGCCAGCATCCCGCTGGGACAACGCATGACCACGTGCGAGGAAATCGCCAACACCGTGGCGTTCCTGCTGTCACCGCGTTCGAGTCACACCACCGGCCAACTGATTCATGTGGACGGCGGCTATGTGCACCTCGACCGCATGCTATCGTGAGTGGCGGTTCAGGGTACTTGTCGTTCCAGACGCGAAATATCATCCGTCTGTAGCCGCAGGCTTCAGCCTGCGGAGTGAGTCTGCCGCCGCTGCGACGCCATACCGCAGGCTGAAGGCTGCGGCTACAGACCTTTAAGCCGATTAACCCAGCCGAAGTAGCGTTTTAGGTACACACCGCCCCAATTCAACCATTCCAGAGGTGCGACCATGACCCGCTTCACTCGACGTCAGTTCCTGCAAGCCACCGCTGCCGGCGCCGCGCTCGCCCCCGGTCTGCTCCGTGCCGATGACAAGAAGCTGCCGGCCAGCGAACGCCTGGTCGTCGGCTTCATCGGCGTGGAGGGCAAGGGCGGCGACAACGTGAACCAGATCGCGCCCCACGTCACCGTCGCGGCCCTCTGTGACGTCGTCGAGCCGCGCGCCGCCAAGGCCCGCGAGCGCTTCCCGGACGCGAAGTTTTACACCGACTTCCGCCGCTTGATCGACCAGAAGGGCCTGGAAGCGGTGGTCATTTCCACGCCGGACCACATGCACGCGCCGCCGACCGTCATGGCACTGAATGCGGGCCTGCACGTTTACTGCGAGAAGCCGCTGACGCACACGGTTCACGAAGCCCGCCTGGTGGCCGAACTGGCGGCCAAGCAGAAGCGCGTCACGCAGATGGGCACGCAGATCCATGGCGGCAGCAACTATCGCCGCGTGGTCGAGATCATCCAGAGCGGCGCCATCGGCGATGTGCGCGAGGTGCACACCTGGGTGGGCGCTGCGTACCCGGCGCCTGCCGGCGTGGCCCTGGACGAGCGCGGCTTTCCGAAGGAAACGCTTCCGGTCCCTGCGGGGTTGCACTGGGACTTGTGGCTCGGGCCGGTTGCGGAACGACCGTTCCATCCCACCTACGTCCCCTTCCACTGGCGGCGCTGGTGGGCTTTCGGCGGCGGCGCGCTGAACGACATGGCCTGCCACCACATGGATCTGCCGTTCTGGGCACTGGGCCTACGCCACCCAACCAAGGTGACGACCGAAGGCTCGCCACTCAAGCCAGAGACCTGTGCCGACTGGGTCATTGCCAAGTATGAGTTTCCCGCTCGCGATAAGTTGCCCCCGGTGACGTTGACGTGGTACGACGGCGGCAAGAAGCCTCCGATCCTGGCCGAGCGCAAATTGCCCGACTGGGGCGCCGGCAACCTGTTCGTCGGCAGCAAGGGCATACTCCTGGCCGATTATGGTCGGTACAAGCTTCTGCCCGAAAAGGACTTTGATGGCTTCGTGCCACCCAAACCGACGATTCCCGATTCGATCGGCCACTACCGCGAGTGGGTCGAAGCCTGCAAGAAGAATACGCCGACGACGTGCAACTTCGACTACAGCGGCGCCCTGACCGAGTCGGTGCTCCTAGGCACCGTCAGCTACCGCCTCGGCAAGCCGATCAATTGGAATGCCAAGGCGCTGAAAGCGATGGGGGAGCCGGACGCCGAGCGGTTCTTGCGGAAGGAGTACCGCAAAGGATGGGGGATATAGGTCGCGGTTCTGACCACGCGGCATGGATTTGCGATCCCAGACGATGGCCGTCTGGTCCCAGCTTCCGGAAGCCAGGTAGCGGCCGTCAGGCGAGAACGCGAGAGTAACCACGGGGGCGGAGTGTCCTGTCAGGCTGTCCAGGAGCTTGCCGGTGCCCGGGTCCCACAGGCGCACGATGCCGTCGTGGCCCCCGGAGGCCAGCACGTCGCCCTCCGGAGAGAACGCCACGGCCCAGACCTCCGCTCCATGGACCAGGAGAGTGGGCCGTGGCGGCACCATCGTCAGGTCCCAGAGCTTGATGTTGCGCTCGTGGCTGCCCGTGGCAAGAAGTTCGCTGTTGGGTGAGAAGGCGAGCGCATACACCCGGCGAGCGTGGCCGCACTTCGCGACTTCCTCGTTGGTTTTCGCGTCCCAGAGCTTGACGCCGCCGTTCATCGCGCCGGCGGCCAAGCGGTTGCCGTCCGGCGAATAGGCGACCGCAAGAACGGGATCGGCAAAGCCGTCGAGAGTGTGCCGCGGTTTACCGGTCTGGGTATCCCAGAGCCGCACCGTCCGATCGTGACTGGCCGATGCCAACGTGTTGCCGTCCGGTGAGAACGCGATGGAAGCCACCTCTCGGCCATGGCCCCGCATGGTCAGGGATTCCTTCCGCCGGGCGACCTCCCAGATGCGCACGATGCCATCGCCGCTTGCGGTGGCCAGCCGACGACCGCCGGGTGCGAAGGCCAGTGGCAGGTTGCCCGCTTCCGGTCGGGGAATCGCGTCAAAGGCGCCGCTCTCGACACCGGTTCGCGAATCCCACAATCGCACCTTGCGATCTTCGCCTGACGTGGCAAGCAGCGGCCTCGCGGGATCGAACGCCACGGCCAGAACCTTTCCCTTGTGTCCAGACAGGATGCGACGTCCCGTATTTTCCAGAGCGGTGACTTGCGGAACCGTGATTTCGACACGCTGAGTTACGACCGGTTCGTCTGTTCCTCCCTGGCGAAAGACGACGGCGCCGACGGCGCAGAGGATTGCAATCAATATGCTGCCGGCCAGAAGTGTCGTCCATCGACGGCGCGCCGGCGTCGCTTGCAGCCGCTGTACCTGCTCCTTGAATTCCCGGGCGCTGGCGGGCCGTTGGTCGCGCTCCTTGGCGAGGGCTCGCAGCACCATGGCATCGAAGCGAGGATCGATGGCGGCTTTCCGGCTCGGCGGCGGGAAGATGCCGAGCGGCAGCTCTCCGGTGAGCATCTCGTAGAGGACCACACCCAGCGCGAACAGGTCGGCACGGTGATCGACGCTTTTCCCGCGTTCCAGCTGCTCCGGAGCGGTGTAGCAGCGGGTGCCGACCACGGCGCCGGACTGGGTCAATGACGACTGCACGCTGCTGCCGTCGCCGATCAGCTTGGCGACGCCGAAATCGCCGATCTTGACGCGGCCGCTGTCTTCGACCAGCACGTTCTCGGGCTTGATGTCGCGATGCACGACGCCGTGGTCGTGAGCGTATTGCAACGCCTCGCATAACTGCGCGAACAACGGCACGGCGCGGGCCGGCGGCAACGGCCCCGCGTCGATGATTTGACGCAACGTCTGGCCGACGACGCGTTCCATCGCCAGGAAATAGGTCCCGGCTTCGCAGCCCAGGTCGTAGACGCCAACGATGTTCGGATGTGCCAGCGCTGCCAGCACCTGTCCCTCACGCTGAAATCGCTCCGGGAAGCTCTTCTGGCGTGCGATCGCCGGATTCAAGAGCTTGAGAGCGACCGTGCGGTCAAGCCCCTCGTGGCGCGCCAGATAAACCACCCCCATACCGCCGCGGCCGAGTGTGCCAAGGATGTGATACGGCCCCAGGCGGGCCGGCGGAACATCGAGACCGTCATCGAGATCGCTCGGCGGAGCCGAAGGACCGAAGGCAAATTCCAGCAAACAGGACGGGCAGCCGCCTTGCAGGGCGCCGCCCGAAAGGTCCGGCCATTGTTGTCCGCATTTGGGGCAATCCATCCAACGCCGTTCCTTTAGGTGCGCTGGCCGCGCAGGGCCGCGAACAGGGCGTTCAGCTCGTCCGTCGCTTCTTCGGGGGACGATACCGAGTCGCGAATCTCTTCGAGGATCAGTTCTCGCAGCCGTTCGCGTGCCCGGTGCATGGCCACGGAAAGCTGATTCTCGGAAACAGCGTGCCGAGCGGCGAGGTCCTTTACCGAGGTTGGGTCCGCGGCGGTGCCCAGGCCCACCCGACTGATGAGTGCATCGGCGATCCACCCGCGGCCGGTGTTCGTCAACTCGGCGCGGAGCTGAGCGACGGCCGATTGCAGACGCTCCACGGCCCAGACGCGGTCGAAGGCCATCTCCGGCGATTCGGCGGACGAACTAGCGAGCCAGCTCTCCGCACTGGCCACGTCCAGCGTGCTTGTCTTCCGCTTGCGGGTCATCGCCAGCCGAGCTTCGTTCGCCAAGAAATGTTCCAGGACGCTGCGCAAGTAGCCGCGGAAGCGAACCTGGCGAACCCGGACGCGCTCCAGGAGGTGCTTTTCCAGCAGATGAACGAAGAAGGCTTGCGTCAGGTCCTCGGCCTCCGCTGCCGGCCGGCCTCCGCGGCGCAGGTAGACGTAGATCGGTTGCCAGTAGCGGGCCAGCAGTTCATTGCGGGCATGCGCCTGGGCGTCCTCGCCCGAAACTGCCTTTTGGACAAGTGTCCACGCGGTGGCCGGGAAAAGGCCTGGCGCGGGGGCCACGGGGTCTGCTCCGGGTTGAAGGGAATCGCCCATGCACTCAGTATTGCGGATTCTTGGGCGTGCGGTCAACTGCCAGACGTTCGTTGACTACCTTGTTGCCAAGGCATAGGCTTCGTGTAAGGCGGGTGCAGAATGACGCGTGCCGTTAATGGGACGGTATTCAGAACCTGGCGGTGCCGAATGGCGTTTCGCGACTTCACCTTTCCGCAAGTGCAAGAACGACTGGGCCTGCGTGTCCAGGACGCGGACCTGTACTCGGCCGCGGAACCGTTTGCCGTGCGCCCGGAAGTCGCCGCCTTCATTCAGGATGGGGTCGCGCTGGCCTTGGCCAACAGCACGGAAAAGGCGAAGTCCGAGTTCATTATCGCTCCGGTGCTGTTGGAGCTGCGCCGTTCGTTGGGACCGAGGTTCGTGCTCTTTTCGGGGGTGGAATGGGACGTCGATTCCAGCCGTGGGCTCAACGGCTACTGCGACTTCATTGTAGGGCGCGGCCCCAGCCAGCACATTCTCCAGTCTCCTTATGTGGCGATCGTTGTGGCCAAGAACGACTTGATCCGCAGCGGACTCGGGCAGTGCATCGCAGCCATGTATGCCGCCTGGCTCAGTAACGAGCATAGCAGCATGCCGACGTCCGCCGTCCATGGCGTCGTAAGTACTGGGGCCGCATGGAAGTTCCTGCGTCTCCAAGGCGACGTGGTGACGATGGACACACCGGAGTATTTCATCGACAACCTGCCGAAAATCATGGGCATCCTGCGGTGTATCGTGGAGTCCACCCACTAAGGATCCGCGCAAGAATCACTTGTGCAATTCCTGTAGGACGGATTTCCAATCCGTCCGGTTTTCTAGGGACGGAT
>JAIEMG010000177.1 GCA_019752375.1 Gemmataceae bacterium
ACGGACAGAAATGTCCGTGCCACGGAGATCTCGCTTCAGTGAATGGCATTCAACCCCCTGGTCCTTGCAATCGCGCTGCTTGCGCAGACAATTGGGGAACTCCGCGCCCGTGCCGGACGACCAACTCCGGGGCGCGGCTCCGGCGCGTTCCTCTGCATCCCACCCCAGCGGGAATCACCCCATGAACATCAGAAGACTGGTGCTGCTGTCGCTCCTGCTCCTCGGTTTCGGCTGGCTCGACGCCCGGTCGGCCGACGCGGTCAAGGGCTACCAGGCGAAGGTCAAGGTGTCGGCGCCGACGCGCATCGATTGGACCTTCGCCGTCTCGACCAAGAGCGTTGCGGAGGCGCCGGCCGCGTGGCTGGGCGACTACGACTCCACGAAGCAGACGTACGAAGTCTTCGTGCCGCCCAACTACGACGCGAAGAAGTCGTATCCGGTCATCCTCTTCATCTCCGCGGGCGATGGTCCCGGCGGCTGGAAGGAGTGGGAGGCGGTCTGCAAGAAGGAAGGCGTCATTTTCGCGTCGCCGCACGGCGCCGGCAACGGCACCAAGCCGGTGCAGAAACGGCACCGCATCATCCTCGACGTGCTCGACGACTTGCGCCGGACGTACAACATCGACCCGGACCGCACCTACCTCTCGGGCCATTCGGGCGGCGCGCGGGTGGCGGGGCAAATCGCCTTCGCGTTGCCGGAATACGTCGGCGGCATCGCGCCCTCCTGTGCGGGCGTCGAGCTGCGGCCGGAATCGTGGCTGCGACATCGTGCCATTGACCGGTTGAGCGTGGCCCTGCTGACGGGGGACAGCGACTTCAACTGCGGCGAGGTCGAGCGCTACCGCGGTCCGATGTTGAACGAAATTGGCATCCGCACCAAGGTCTGGGTGGCGCCCAAGACGGGGCATTCCGTGCCGACCGCGGTATTGCCGGAAGCGTTCAAGTGGCTCGAAGAAGGCTTGCCGAAGCGGCGCGAGCTGGCCAAGAAGTTCCCAACCAGCCGGATCGACGGCAATCAAAACCCCACGCGCGACGAGTGGTCGAAGCTGCTGCTCAAGGAAGGCAAGGACCGCTTGCAGGAGCGCGAGACGCTCTTCTCCGGGCTGATGCAGCTCCAGGGGTGCATGACGCGCTGGGACGGCTTGCCCGCCGCGGCCGAGGCCAAGAAGCTCCTGCTCGCCTACGACGCGCGCAAGGACAAGCCCTGGGAAGAGGAGGACATCGCCGAGCAGCGCCGCTTCCTGATCGCCCAGGTGCGCGGCCTGGACGCCTACGCGTCCGGCCCCCTGCCCAAGGAATACGCCGGCCAGCGCGTGGCGATGGCGAAGGAAGCCATGACGCTCTGGTTGGCCATCTTCAAGGACGGCCCCGACACGCCGGCCGGCGCCGAGGCGAAGAAGCGGATTCCCGAGCTGGCCAAAATTGTGGACGCAAAGCAGTAAACCGGCACCAGACCGGCACGTTTGCGCGCACCGGGCCGCTCCGAGAGAGCGGCCCCTTTGCATCAAGGCTTGGAATAATCCGCGCCCTGAACCGAACCGGTGTAATCCGCGTAAAGATATCGGGAAACCGGGCGGGGCGACTCCACGAAGGTGGATTCGTGAATACGAATCTGACATAATCCCACTCTCTTATCTGAACACGCGTGTTGGGCGTCCCGACTCTCGATACCTGCGCGAGGAACCTCATGCTCGCACTGACCTGTCCCGCTTGTGGCAAGGAATTGAACGCCGGCGGCGTGGGAAGTTGTTCGGGGCGTGCGTGCCCTCATTGCGGCTCGCCGCTGCCGATCTCGCAATCGCAGACTGAAGCGATCCCCGGCGAGGTTCCCGGCGGCAACACGGACGCTCCTGGTCCGTCGCCGACGCTCACGTCCATGCTGCCGGCCAAGCCGGCGGGCAGTGGGTTTTCGTTCTTGAGCCCGGCCGAGGAGTCCGGCGAACTGGGTCGCATGGCGGGCTATCGCGTCACGCAGGTGCTCGGCCAGGGCGGCATGGGGGTCGTCTTCAAGGCGTTCGACGTGCACCTGCAACGGGCCATCGCGCTCAAGGTCATGCGGCCGGAGATGACCGCCAATCTCGAACTGCGCGAGCGATTCCTGCGCGAGGCGCGGGCGACGGCTGCGATCCGCAGCGATCACATCGTCATGATCCACCAGGTCGGCCAGCACAACGACGTTCCCTTCCTCGCGATGGAATTTCTGCACGGCATGCCGCTGGACGCCTGGCTGGAGAAGCACGGCAGTCCCGACGTGCCGGAGATGGTGCGTATCAGCCTCGAGATTGCCCGCGCGCTCCAGGCCGCCCACGACCGTGGGCTGATCCATCGCGACATCAAGCCGGCCAACATCTGGATCGAGGAACCGAACGGACGCGTCAAGATCCTCGACTTTGGGCTGGCCCGCGCCGCGGAGGAGAATGTTCGCCTGACGCAGACCGGCTTCGTCATGGGCACGCCGGAGTACATGGCGCCCGAACAGGCCGAAGGCGCCGCCACCGATGCGCGCTGCGATCTGTACAGCCTGGGCTGTGTGATGTACGAGATGCTTGCCGGGCGGCCCCCCTTCACCGGCCCCAGCGTCATGAGCATTCTCCGCGCGGTCGCGACCGAGGAACCGCAGCCGTTGCGGACCTTCAATTCGGATGCGCCGGCGCCGCTGGTCCGCGTCGTCATGCAACTGCTGGCCAAGGACCCCAATCAGCGCTACCAGTCGGCCGAGCAGGCGATCATGGACCTCGAAGCCATCCCGATCGACCCGGCGCTGGTCAAGAAGCAGTCCGGCGGTTCGCGGCAGTCGCGCCGACCGCAGCCGCGCCTAGCAGCCCCTCGGCGTCCCCAGCGCCGTCCGTGGATGGGCGCGGCGGTCGCGGTGCTGGGCGTGCTGCTGCTGGGTTTCGGTGCGTATCAATTCTTCGGCAAAGGCGCCCGCCCTACCGGCCGCGGCGTGGGCGGGGATTTCGTTCTCGTCGGCATGAGCGCTCCGTTCTCCGGCCCCAATCGCGAGCTGGGGCGGGAGTTGGAAGTCGGCATCAATACCTACCTGCGCGAAGTCAACGACCAGGGCGGCATTCACGGCCGCAAATTGACCCTCGTGAGCCTCGATGATCGCTACGAGCCCGACCAGGCCCTGGCAAACATGCGCGAGCTGGTCGAGCAACGAAAAGTGTTCGCCGTCATCGGCAACGTCGGCACGCCGACCGCGGAGAAGACGGTTCCCTATGCCCTCGAGCAGAACCTGCCGTTCATCGCGCCGTTCACCGGGGCCAAGCTCCTGCGCAAGGACCCGCCGGACCGCTTCGTATTCAACTACCGCGCCAGCTACGAAGAAGAGACGGCGGCGATCGTCAAGTACCTGGTCGACAGCCGGCGGATCAAGCCGAATGAGATTGCCGTCTTCTGCCAGAACGATGGCTACGGCGAGTCGGGCTTCAAGGGAGCGACCAAGGGCCTGCGCAAGTACGACGTGGATCCGGAATCGGTGCTCAAGGTCACCTATCCGCGCAACACGACGGACGTGGATGTGGCCGTCAAGGCCGTCCTTGCCCGCAAGGACATTCGCGCGGTCGTGATGGTGCCGACGTCCAAGCCGGCGGCCGCGTTCATTCAGAAGGTGAGGAAAGAACGCCCCGACATGATCTTCACCAACGTGTCCTTCGTCGACAGCGGCGCCCTGGCCGACGAACTGATGCAGCTCGACAGCAGCGGCAAGACGGCCGAAGGCGTCATCGTCACGCAGGTGGTGCCCCATCCGGAGTCACAGGCGTCGCTGGTCCGCAAGTATCGGGACGCCCTGCGCAAGCATTTTCCCAACGAACGGCCGAGCGTTACGTCCCTGGAAGGCTACATCGATGCGGCGATCCTGTGCGAAGGGCTGCGGCGGGCCGGCGACCGGCTGACGCCCGATTCGCTGGTCGACGCCCTGGAGACCATCCAGCACCTCGACCTGGGCCTGGGCGCGCCAATCAGCTTTGCGCCTTCCGACCATCAAGCACTGAACAAGGTCTGGGCGACGAAACTCGGCCGGGACGGCCGCTATCAAGAGCTCGACCTGGCGGAATGACGCCTGGTCAGGCCAGCAATCCCGCAACCGGGTTGCCCTGGGCGATCGGAAACGGGCGACTCAGCGGGTCGGTCACTTCGGTATGCGGATCGATCCCCAGCAGCGAGTACATCGTAGCCGCCAGGTCGTCCGGCTTGACCGGATCGCTGGCAGGGTAGGCCCCGCTGCGGTCGGAAGCTCCATACACCGCCCCGCGCTTGACGCCGCCTCCCGCCAGAAGCGCCGTGTAGCACTGCGGCCAGTGATCGCGCCCCGCGTTGACGTTGATGCGCGGCGTGCGGCCAAATTCTCCCATCCACACGACCAGCGTCTCGTTCAACAAGCCACGGGCATCGAGGTCTTCAATCAGCGTCGGCAGCGCCTGATCGGTGATCGGGATCAGGTAGTTCTTGAGGATCGGATACATCGCATTGCCGTCGAACCCGTGCGTGTCCCAGCCGCCGCTGTTGGTTCGTCCGCCGATGTTCGACGCGAAATAGACGTTGACGAAGCGAGCCCCTGCTTCCACGAGGCGCCGCGCCAGCAGGCAGCCCTGACCGTACGTGGTACGGCCATAACGGTCGCGCACGGACTCCGGCTCCTTCGACAGGTCGAACGCCTTCTTCACCTTGGGCAAGGTCAACATCGTCAGCGCCTTGTCGAAGAACTTGTCGATGCCCTGCGCCGTCGCCGAGATGTCGAGGAGTTCGGTCTGTGCATCCACCAGACGCATCACCTGGCGGCGGTTTTCGAGACGTTCCAGCGACAGGTTGGCGGGCAAGCTCAGCTCCGGCAGGCGGAAGTCGGCGCCGTTGGGGTCCTGCGTGATGAGCAGCGGGCTGTACGCCTTGCCGAGAAAGCTGGCGTGCTGGCCGGGCGTGACGGAGCCGTCGCGCAGGATGTGCGGATAGGCGACGAACGTCGGCATGCCGCTCTTCGCCGGCGCCAGGCGATCGACCACGGAGCCGTAGGCCGGGAACAGCTCCGGCGTGTCGCGCAGGCGGATGTCGTCCAGCGGCGGCGCATGGCCGGTCAGGCTGTAATAGGTCGCCGAGTTGTGGTTCTTGGACGTGTGGCCCATGCTGCGGACGAGCGCGATCCGGTCCGCGACCTTTGCCATGCGCGGCAGCAACTCGCAGACGGCGATTCCCGATGCGCTGGTGGCGATTGGCTTGAACTCGCCGCGAATGCCGTCGGCTGCCGCCGGCTTCATGTCGAAGGTATCGAGATGGCTCGGCCCGCCGAACTGGTGCAGGAAAATCACCGACTTGGCGCGTGCCTTGCGGCTGCTTTCCGCGCCTTGCAGCAGCCCCGGAAGGTTCAGGCCAAGCAGACCCAGTCCGCCGACCTGAAGGAGGTGCCGGCGCGAGACATCTGTCTTGCGGAATCCGTCACATGCCGAAGCCGTGTGCGCTTTCATGTCCTGCCCCCAGGAAGCTTTCGTCATGAGGCCCAGTTTTCGACGATCAACCCCGGCACGCGCTGAAAGTCGCGTAGGTTTCGCGTCACCAGCGTGGCACCGTTTTCCAGCGCGACAGCGGCGATGCGCAGATCGTACTTACCCACATTCAGTCTCATGGCGACCAAGGCGTCATACCGCGCGATTGCCGGCTCCGTGAACGAGAGAATTTGCAACTTGGCAAGCACCTGCGTGTTGCGAGCCAGCCGAAGGTAGATACGAGCGACCTCCTGTGGCTTACGCGCTTGACGCAACATGGTGTACCAGCCGGAAAACTGCTCTTCGACACTGATCACGGTAATCGCCCTTTCAACGGGCAATCGCGACTCAATCGCTTGCGTTACGCCAGGGTGATCATGTTGGTACAGCGACAGAATGTCGGTGTCCAGAACGTAGAGGCTCATCGCACGTTGGGATCCTGGTCTACCTGGCGACGATACTCCGCGATGGCCCGCTGCCACTCGTCAAACAGGGGATCGTCCTTGAATATGCCACGCATCGCCAGCCAGGGATCGTCAGTGGTTGGGATTTCGAGTGAAACAACCTGGATCCCGGCCGCGATGCGTCCCTCGATGGACTCTCGCAGCTTTTCAAGAGCCTCGGCGTGCGTCGCGCCTTCGACGGTCACCGCAAACGGTTCGCCCGCTCGCGCCCGGTAGCCATTACCAGCGACTTGCTCAACGACCACGGGAATTTGCATAGCTCACCCCTCCAGGAAGTCTCCGTCCTTCCCGATTATACCCCTCAGCGCCGCAGCAGGAACTCCTTGGCGTTGACCAGGCCCCAGACCACGTCCTCCAGGGCGGCCCGCCGGTCCGTTGCCCTGTCCACCAGTGCAACGGTCGCCAGCAACTCCTTCGCACTCGGCGGGCGGCACAGGGCAGTGAGGTAGAACTCTTCGATGATCTCCCTGTTCGACTTCTTCGCGGCCAGCAGCTTGCCGATGCGGTTGTCCGCGGCGCCGAGCATCTCGTTCATCAGCTCGCCGGTCAGCAGCTGGAATGCCTGGTTCAACGTGGTGTCGTCGGAGCGCTCGCACTCGCAAGTCAGCAGGCGGTCCGGCTTGCCAAAGACCTTCAAGAACTGCTCGGCCGGCGTCGGTCCCTGGTCGCGCTGGCGGCGAAAGGTTGGTACGCCCGGAAGCTGAGCGGCTCGCATGCCCAGCGGATAGCCATTGAATTTCACCGGAACGCCAATCACCAGGGAGAAGCTGTCGATCAACTGTTCCGCCTGGAGCGGACGCACCAGCGCGTGCGAGAAGTTCGTCTCGTCATCGCGGTTGGTCTCGTTGGGCAGAGCGGCCAGCTGGTAGGTGCGCGAGTTCATGATCGTTCGTATCGTGTGCCGAAGATCGAACTTGTGCTCCACGAAGTCCTTTGACAGCGATTCGAGCAGCGGGCCGTTGACCGGCGGATTGGAGGCACGGAAGTCGTCGTTGGGGTCGACGATGCCGTGCCCCATCAGGTGGTGCCAGATGCGGTTCACTTGCGTGCGGGCAAAGAAGGGGTTGTCCGACCGGGCCACCCAGTCGGCGAGTGCGGTCAAACGGTCCGCGGAGTCTCCAAACCGGGGCGTCGGCGCGCCCAGGAACAGCGGTCGCATGGCATCGCCGGAGCGCGGATGCTTCACCTCGCCTTCGCGGGCCATCAGCACGATTTGCTCGCCGTCGAACTCGTGGGCGTCGAGCCGGTCCTTGCGATTGTTTTCGAGGATGCGATAGTCCACCCGCGCGAAGAACGCGGCCAGGCTGTGATAGTCGTTCTGCGTCCAGCGATCGAAGGGATGATTGTGGCAGCGGGCGCACTGGAGACGGATGCCGAGGAACACCTGGGCCGTCGCTTCCGCGCGGGCCTGCGGGTCGCGCAGGGCGCGGTAGAAGTTCGCCTCGGGATGGACGTAGGTGCTGCCCCGGCTGGCGATCAGGTCGCGGGCAAAGTCATTGAGCGGCTTGCCATCGGCGATGGCCTGGCGAATCCAGTGATGAAACGCCTGCACTCCCTTGCGATCGAGGACTTTCTCCTCGTTGCGAAGTACGTCGGACCACTTGAGCGCCCAGTAGTCGGCGAACTCGGGACGCTCCAGCAGCCGATCGATGAGTCTCGCTCGCTTGTCCACCCGAGCGTCATTCAGGAAGCCGCGAACCTCGTCGGCGGTCGGCGCCAGTCCGAGCAGGTCGAGGTAGGCGCGACGCAAGAAGACGCTGTCGCTGCACCGTTCCGATGGCAGCGTCCGCAGCGTCTTCAGCTTGGCGAAGATGTGGCGATCGATGAAGTTGGCTTCGGGCACGTCCTTCCAGACGAAGTTCGGCCGCGCCGGCACGAACGCGAGCTGGACCGTGGCACGATGGTTGAGATAGCGGACCAGGACCGCTGACTCCCCCGTCTGCTGGCGCCGGGCCTCGCCCTCCGGCGTCACGAAGGCAGCCATGCCGGACGGCTCGTACACGGCCAGGCGCGTCACATCGCGGGTGCTGCCGTCGCTGAATGTGGCGCGCACCTGGAGCTGCACGCGATCGACCGGTTCGAGCAGCACCTGAGACGTCGGCGTCACGTCGACACGACGCAGAGTGGGAGCCTTGACGGGGTCGCCATGCAAGCCTTCACCAATCCAGCGGTGCAGGATGCGATATTCCAGGGAATCGACATCAAAGCGCTTGCCGCCTTCGTGCGGCACTGCCGCCGTCGCCTTGACCAGGAGCAGGCTGGCGGCGGGACGAATGGCATCCGTGCGCCGACCGAGCATGTCGTGCGTGAGGGAATCGAGGTCGAATTCAGGGTCTTCGCCGCGCAACGACAGCTTGAAGCCGCCCTTGCCGTTCTGATTGCCGTGGCAAGCGCCCTGGTTGCAACCGGCCTTCGAGAGCACCGCCATCACTTCGTGACGGAAGCTGACCGATTCCGCACGAACGGCGGGGACGGCAGCGAGAAAGAAGACGAAGCCCGTCACGACGGAAAGCGGAGGCAAGCCGCGTTGACGCATGATCGTGCTCCCGAGGGCGATGGGGTGGGAAGTCGAGCAGGAGGCGTGAGTCATTTTCGGAGAGCAGGGACGCTATTGCAACAACGATCCGCGGCATTCTCGACGTGGGGTGTGGCAACATTTCCTGGCGTCCTTGGAGAGCACCGTCTCGAGTTCGGCACGGTCTGCATGCCGGCTTCAGCCGGCTCCCCGTCTGCCACCACCTTCAGGTGGTGGTGCAGGCAGCCCGCCCTGTCGCAGCCGGCTTCAGCCGGGCTTGGAAAGCGTTGACGCACTCGGACAGCGCGGCGGCTAAAGCCAGCGGGAGAAGTCCGGCTGAAGCCGGCTGCGAGGGACCAGGAGGTGCCAGGATCCACCACCTGAAGGTGGTGGCAGACGGGGAGCCGGCTGAAGCCGGCATGCGAACCAGCGATAAAGCGAAAGGCAACTGGGGTTTACAGGGGCCAGGAAAATTTGCCACACCCCTCGACGTGACCGGCACCTGCAAGGAATCATTGCGACCGCGCGGCCAGCGCAGTACATTCAGAGCCCTCACGCTGCACAGGGCAGCACCCGACTTTCCGAAGGAATCCTCTCATGACCACTTCGCGCATCACTCGCCGAGCCGCGCTGCGGCGAATGGCGGCAACTGGACTCGCCGCCCCGTTTGCGTTTCGCCATCATGCCACGGCAGCGCCGGTCGAGACGCTCTATCACGCCAGCTTTGGCGGCAACGGCATGGCGCTGTCGGACATTCGCTCCCTGACGGCCAGCAAGAACCTGAAACTCGTTGCCGTCGCCGAGGTGGACCTGAGCCGGGCCGGCGAAGTCAAGAAGCTCTTCCCCGACGCCAAGATCTACCAGGACTGGCGCGAGTTGCTCGACAAGGAAAAGAAGCTGAACTCGGTCAACGTCTCCACGCCCGACCACATGCACGCGCCGATCACCATGCGCGCGATCCAGCAAGGCTTGCACGTCTACACCCAGAAGCCGTTGACGCAGACCATCTACGAAGCGCGTCAGCTCACCCTGGCGGTCCGCGAGAAGAAGCTCGTCAGCCAGATGGGGATTCAGATTCACTCCCATGAAGTCCATCGCACGGTCGTCAAGCTCATTCAGGATGGCGCGATCGGCAAGGTGAAGGAAGTCCACAGCTGGAGCGGCAAGGGCTGGGGCGACAAGAACCCGCGTCCCGATCGCACCGACCCGGTGCCGGCCGATCTGAACTGGGATTCCTGGCTCGGCGTGGCAACCGAACGGCCGTTCCTCAAGGGATACTATCATCCCGGCGAATGGCGCAAGCGGCTCGATTTCGGCACCGGCACCTTTGGCGACATGGGCTGCCATATTACTGCTGTAAACACCTGGACTTGACGTAAGTTCTTTCAGCAGCTGCAATATAGGTTTCACCAGCTGCTGAGGGATG
>JAIEMG010000369.1 GCA_019752375.1 Gemmataceae bacterium
GCGGCGGCCATGTCAGTGCGGTCAGCTACGACAGCCAGGCGCCCATCGACAAGACGCTGCGCAGCTTCGCCATCAACCTGACGAACAACCCGACCTTCGGCGGCATCCTCAACCAGGCCCGCGGCGAGAAGGTCGAGACCGTCCTTCAGCAGACCAACAACACGCAGCCCGCCACGATGACCGGCGTCATCATGGGCGTCGAGCGCAAGAAGGAAGCCGTCGGCAAGGAAGCAGTCGAGAGCGAGTTCCTCAATCTCTGGTGCGCCGAAGGCATGCGTTCCGTTCGAATGAGCGACGTGCAGCGCGTTCGCTTCCTGAATCCGACGATGGACAGCGAAGTCAAGAAGGCCCTCGAAGTGCTGGCGCTGTCGCACGACACGCAGAAGAAGGCCGTCAGTCTGAGCTTCAGCGGCGAAGGCAAGCGGGCCGTGAAGGTTGGCTACGTCGTCGAGAACCCGATCTGGAAGACCAGCTATCGCCTGGTCCTCGACAAGGACAACAAGGCGTTTCTGCAAGGTTGGGCGGTCGTCGAGAACACGCAGGATGAAGACTGGAACAACGTCCGCATGGCGCTGGTGAGTGGTCGGCCGATCTCGTTCCAGATGGACTTGTATCAGCCACTCTACGTCAATCGTCCCGTCGTCGAGCCGGAACTGTTCGCCTCGCTGCGTCCGCCGACCTACAGCGGTGCCATGGACAAGGAAAAGGGCGAGGGCAAGGGTTTTGGCAAGGGCGACGGCCGACCGGAAGCGGAGATGGCCGCAGACGCCGTCAATCGGCTGAATCAGGCCGTGCGCGATCAAAAGGTAGTTCGCGGGAGTAACGGCGACCCGGGCAATATCGATCCGAAGCGCGGCGTCAACTCTTCCGCGGTGGCCACTCAGCTCGGCGACTTCTTCCAGTACTCCATCGAAAACCCGGTCAGCCTGGCTCGGCAGAAGTCGGCTATGCTGCCGATCGTCAACCAGGAAGTCGAAGGCACCAAGGTCTCGATCTACAACCAGAGCGTCCACGCCAAGTTCCCGCTCCTGGGCCTCAAGTTCAAGAACACCACCAAGCTGCACCTGATGCAGGGCCCCATCACCGTCTTCGACAACAGCTCCTACGCCGGCGACGCCCGCATCCTCGACCTCCAACCCAAGGAAGAGCGCCTGCTGAGCTACGCCATCGACCTCGGCACCGAAGTCGAGCCCGTCGTCAATGATGGCAACACCCGCATTACCAAGGTCAAGATCAACAAGGGCGTGATCGAAGCCACCCGGCTTGTCCGTCAGTCGAAGACCTACAACGTCAAGAACCGTTCCGAGAACGACCGCGTGCTGCTCATCGAGCATCCGTATCGTCCGGAATTCAAGCTCATCACTCCCGAGCAGTACAGCGAGCGGGCTCGCGACGTCTACCGCTTCCAGGTTGCCGTGGCAGCCGGCAAGACGGCCAAGTGCGACGTGGTGGAAGAGCAGGACGTGCAGCAGACGATCCAGCTGAGCAACAGCGATGATCAGACGATGCGCTTCTTCATCAACGAGAAGGTCACCAGCGACAAGGTCAAGGCCGCTCTACAGCAGGCCATCGCGCTCAAGACCAAACTGTCGGCCACGCAGCAGGACATCCAGCACAAGGAACGGCGATTGAACGACATTCGCCAGGACCAGGTGCGTCTGCGGGCCAACCTGAAAGAAGTGCCGCCGACTTCGGAAGCGTACAAGCGCTACGTCAAGAAGTTCGACGACCAGGAAACCGAGATCGAGCAGCTCCAGGACACCATCAAGCGGCTCCAGGAGACCGAGTACAGCCAGCGCAAGGGCTTCGAGACCTACCTGGGCGGCCTCGAGCTGGAGTAGGAAGTAGTCAGTAGCCAGTAGCCAGTAGCCAGTAGAAAGACAGGCAGCCGGGAATCGCGTCCCGGCTGCTTGTTTCTTTTCTACTGGCTACTGGCTACTGGCTACTGGCTACTGACTACCGACTACCGACTACCGACTACCGACTACCGACTACCGACTACTGACTACTTCTCTTCCTGGCCTTCTCATTGCAGAACGCTCGGGATAAGAATGAAGCAACGAATCAAATTCGCTACCAGCAGAGAAAGTCACTTGTGAATTCCCCGTCATCGACATCCAGCGTGACCGGCAAACGACTTGCCGCGATCGACATGGGCAGCAACTCCATCCGACTCCTCGTCACGGAAGTTGCACCCGACGGCTCCTACCGGGTCCTCGATGACGAGAAGCAAACCACCAGACTTGCCCTGGGCCTGGCACAGTCCGGCGTGCTCAGCGACGCTTCCATGCGCAAGTCTCTCGAAGCGCTGGGCCGGATGAAGACCATTGCCGAAGGCTATGGCGTCGAACGTTTGGAGGCGATTGCCACCAGTGCCGTACGCGAGGCCGGCAACGGGGTCGCCTTCCTCAAGCAGATCCGCACGCAGCTCAAGCTCGACGTGGAAGTGATCTCTCCCAGTGAAGAAGGCCAGCTCTCCTTCGCCAGCGTGGCCCGGCACTTCGACCTGAAGTCGCGGAATGCCGTGGCCGTGGACCTCGGCGGCGGCAGTGCCGAGATCGTGCTGGTGGCCAACGGCGTCGTCGAGGAAATCTACTCGCTGCCGCTGGGCGCGGTGCGCCTGACCGATTCCTTTCTGCCGTCCGATCCCTGCACCGACCGCGAGCAAGCCCGGTTGAAGCGCCACATTCATAAGTGCTTTGCCCAGGCGATCGGCAAAGCAGAGTTCGTACCACACGTCATGATCGGCGCTGGCGGCACGTTCACCGCCTTGGCGAACATCTCCATGCGCCGACGCAACCAGGCCTATCCCGGCGTTGGCGGCTACGACATGAACCGGGCCGAGGTTCGGCACATCCTCGACAACTTGAAAGACCTCCCACTTCGCGGCCGGCGCGAGGTCCCGGGGTTGAACGCGGACCGCGCCGACATCATTGTCGCCGGTGTGACCGTGATCGAGCGATTGATGAAGCTGTTCCGCGTCAACCGGCTGCTGATCCACGACCAGGGCGTTCGCGACGGCCTGATGCTGCGCATGATCGGGCGGACCTTGCGACGCAAGCCGCACGCCGCGGAGGAAGACGGGAACTCCCTGGAAGGGGTGCGTCAGTTCGCCACGGCCTGCGCGGTGGAGCAGATACACGCGGAACACGTCGCGCGTTTGGCACTCCAGCTGTTCGAGCAGCTCCAGGGCCCGTTGCGCCTCGGCCGGGGCGACGCCTTGGTGCTGGAAGCGGCGGCCCTACTGCACGAAGTGGGCAACCTGATCAACTACGAGCGCCATCACCATCACAGCTACCACCTCATCATGCATGGCAACCTGCGCGGCTTGTCGCCACACCAGCGCGAGCTGGTCGCCAACGTAGCTCGCTATCACCGTCGAGCGGGGCCGAAGCTCAAGCACGAGAACTTCGCGTCGCTGTCGGCTGCCGACCAGCAGACGGTGCTTCACCTGAGCGCCATCCTGCGCGTGGCGGATGGCCTGGACCGGACGCACATGCAGCGCGTGGAACGGCTGGAGTGCCAGTGCCGCGCGGATCGCGTGGTCATCGAAGTCCGTGCCAAGCGGGCGCCGGACGTCGATCTCTGGGGTGCGCAACAGAAGGGCAAGCTCTTTGAAAAGGTCTTTGGCCGCAAGCTCAAGTTCGCCTGGCAGTCGGCGGGCGACGCCAATTCACGCGGCAAGGGATGACCAACCGCGGATCCGGAAGTTCCTTCCGTCGGGTTCTGCTGGCTCTCCGACGGCCAACCACTTCAGATTCAGTTGGTGGGGCCAAGCCGAACACCGGCGCCGTTCACCACGTTGGTTGGGGATCCGCGTAGAAAATTGGCGACGTTGGCGACCGTCACATCCAGCAAACGCCGGCGTGCTTCTCGCGTGGACCAGGCGATGTGCGGCGTGATCAAGCAATTCCGTGCCGCCAGGAGCGGGTTGTCCGCGCGGATCGGCTCGCGGCTGACCACGTCCACGGCGGCAGCGGCCAGCATTCCGCGATTCAGTGCGTCGGCCAGGTCGTCCTCGACTACCAAACCGCCCCGCGACGTGTTGATGAGGAACGCCCCGGGCTGGACGCGCCCGAGCCGGTCGCGGTTGACCAATCCCGCGGTTTGAGTGGTCATCGGGCAGTGCAAGCTGATAACATCGGCTTGCGCAAGGAGTTCATCGAGGCCCACCCAAGCAAACGGCTGATATGCCGGTGGCGAACCGAGCGGCCGGCCCGTGGCCAGCACTCTCATACCGAACGCGTGGGCCAGTTCGCCCACCCGGCGGCCGATGCGGCCGAAACCAATGATCCCCATCGCCTTGCCGCGCAATTCGACCTGCGGCGACTTCCAGAAACACCAGTCCAGGGACCGAGACCATTCCCCGCCCTTCACACTCTCTGTGTGCAGGCCCACACGATGGCACAACTCCAACAAGAGTGCGAAGGTAAACTGGGCAACGCTGTCCGTGCCGTATTCGGGGACGTTCGAAACCGGAATGGCTTTGCGACATGCCGCAGCGCTATCCACGCAGTCATGCCCGGTAGCGCTCACGGCGATGAATTGCAGGGCCGCCGCCTGCTCGATCACATCAGCCTGCACCCGAGCCTTGTTGGTGATGAGCACCTCGGCTCGAAGGGCGCGGGGCAGGACCTCGTCGGTGGAACTTCGGTCGTGGATCTCAACCTCACCGAGTTGCTCAAGCGCCGCCCACGAATTGCCGTCGGCAGCCAATGTGTGGCCGTCCAGCACGACGATCCTCATTCCGCCTCCTTCACTCCTCACGACCGGACGCCCTGCTTCCAACGATCATGGCTTCGCGGGGGCGCGACGAGCCAGCCGAGCCAGCGCCTCGACGGCAGCAGCAGTCAATGGGGTCTTCGCCGCGCCTTTTGCCAGGGCTTCCAGCAGCTTTACCGCTTGAGGCGTGCCGATCTGCTCCAGCACTTCGACCGCTCGAAGGCTTCTCAGCACTTCGGGATGCACGACCAGTCCGCTCACGTTGTCGGCGCACCATTGCCAGCGTTGCCGCATCTCATCGGTGAGAGGCAACATCGCTTCGGCTGGTTTCTCCAGCTTCTGGCGGATTGCCTCGCCGGCCACATCGCCGAAGTTCGGCAGTTCCACGGCAGCCTTCCACCAGAGTTCTTGCTTGCCGCTCGACAGATCGGCAAGCAGTCCCGGCAGACGCTTGGCATCGATCGGACGGCATCGCTCCGTTAACAAGGCAACGGTTTCCGGCGCCGCGGCCAGTGTCCGATAGGCCTGGCACGCGATCAGGGTGTCCCGACTTCCCAGGTCGGTCCAGAGCGCCTGGAGTCGGTCGGCGTCGAGCTCGAGCGGTCGCGGCCGCGCCAGCAATTGCTCGATATCCCATAATAGCGCATTGCCTTCGCTGCCCGTCGTGACCAGTGTCTTGCCGTCTGCGGAGAATACCACGCCGACGTCGTAACGATGTCCGCCAAACACGCCCAGGGGGGCGCCCGTGTCCACGCGCCACAGGCGAAACGTGCCGTCGGAGCACCCCGCCGCGAGAAGTCCGCCATCAGGCGAAAAGCAGACGCCATGGTAGGACACGGCATGCCCTCCGAAGCGGCGCAGCTCCTTCGTCGCCAGCCAGTCGCAGAGATGAATCTGAGTACCGGCTGCCAGGGCGAGGTAGCGGCCATCCGGGGAGGGAGCGCACCAGCGAACTACGTCGGGATTGCCGGCGAAGTGACCGTTCTTGAACAGCAGGCAATTCCGTTCTTTGCCCGTGGCGGTCTCCCAGAAGTACAGCTTGTTGGCGTCCTCCTGCCGAGCGCGTTCGCCCAGACCGATCAGCATGCGGCCATCGGCGGTGAAGGCAGCTTGCGGCGACTGCGTGGCCACCGCCGTTGCCTGTTCGGTCTTCGTCTCGTGACGGCCAATCGTGTGCTCCTGGACCTGCTTACGCGTGTCGACTCGCCAGAGCCGCAGTCGGCCATCGCTATCGCTGACCGCCAGCGACTTGCCGTCCGGAGCGAAGGCAAGATAGGAGATGTAGTCGTCGCTCCGCTGCCCCGCTTGCCAGACCGATTTCCCGGTTTCCACGTTCCACAATCGAAGTTGGCCATCGTCCCGACCTTCCGCGAGGTGCCTCCCGTCCGGGGAAAATGCCACGACGTTTGGTCGGGCGACGGTCTGTTCCTCCTCGGAAAGGGGCGTACGCTCCGCACCGGTTGCCGTGTGCCATAGCCGGATGCGTGGCTCCGAACCGACCGATGCAAGCGTCCTGCTGTCGGGCGACAGGGCGATACTCCACAGTCTGGGCGCCTCCTTGCCGATCGGCTGGTGTTGTTTGTGCGTCTTCAAATCCCAAAGGCGGATGCCGTCGAAGCCGTCGTGTTCGACCAGCCAGCGTCCATCCGGCGTGACGGCAATCGCAACCTGCGGGTCAAAATCGCGCGGCGCCCGTTCGCGGAAACGAGCCAGCTCCTTACCGGCGCCGGCGTCCCACTCAACGATCTCGGTGGGACTGGCGGTGATCAGCTTTTTTCCGTCCGCGGAAAACGCCAGTGACTCGACATAGTTTCGCGGCCCGGTAAAGCTGGATTGTTCTTTCCCGGCACCGACATCCCAAACCTCGATGCGGCCATTGCTGACCTGCTTTGCCACCACCAGTTTCTGGCCATCGCTGCTGAAAACCGCTTCAAATGATTGCCCCCGCGGGCCGTACCAAATTCTCTGGACTGTTCCTCCATCCGTCTCCCATCGACAGACCAGCATGTTTTGCGACGGAGCGGCGTAAAAAACCACTGCCACGCTACGGCCGTCGGACCCAAAAGCGCAGGAGTGGACGGTGACAGGCAAATCCTTGGTGAAGTCCGGAACGTCCAGCTCGAAAGGCTTGCAAATCATACGCAAGAGATCGCGAATGCGTACTCCCGTCGCGCCGAAGTCGTGGCCGTAAGGAAACGGACATTCGACCTGTTCCTTGCCGCTTGCTACATCGAGCAGGTGGACGGATCCCTTCGATGCCACGGCGGCGAGCGTTCGGCCATCGGGTGAGAACCGGACCTTGACCGCATGGAATGGCAGTCCCTTGAACGGAGTTCGCTCCTTGCCGTCGGGAATGTCCCAAACGAACACCGCGGGACCACCGTTAGCTGCGGCGAGGAGTTTACCGTCCGGAGAAAAGGCAACTTCCGGGCTGTCGCCGTTGAAAGGTAACGAAAGCAGGCAAAGTTCCTTGCCCGAGGCCAGTTCCCAGACGCGAATGGTCTGATCGCTGCCGCGGCCCGCAAGGAGCCGTCCGTCAGGACTAAGGACCGGTACGTGCGATGTCGTGCCATGGCGGAAACGGACTGTGCCCAGACGGAACCGGGCGCCGGCCGGCAGCGGATCACCGTAGGAATCGAGCTTGGGCTCCGCGGCTTGAAGCGACGAGGCAATCATCAACACGCCAAGACTCAGAATCCGAAGCGATGACATCGACGGGTGCCTCCATTGCTCAAGGGCGTCAATTCATACCTATTCTGACGTGAATCGCGTGCCAAGAGTTCCCGAGCGGGGCAACAAGCGGTCGTGGTCTTTCAACGTCGGCAGATGATCGAAGGAGTGGTCCATGATCGCTGACCAGAGTAGAATCATCACCATTCCCAGTCGCTGCCGTCCGAATTCGACGCATGAGTTCCGTTTGACGAGCCTGCACGGCGACGCCACAGGAGAAGCAGAATTGGCGAAGACAAATGCAAAGGCAAAGGCAAAGCCGAAAGTCAAACCGCCGGAAGTGCCACTGCACAAGCATCCGCAAGCGATCCGGTTTCAATGGGTCGGCCAGGCGGTCCAGGCCTGGCACGTCGTGCTGACGAAGGAAGGGAAAGACCTCGGTTGGACCCCGACGAAGCTGCTGGAGGCAATGAACGCCATTGGCATCGTGCGGTTCGTCCCAACGGCCGAGCGCGGAGAACTGACCATCGACGCCGTGATCAACCCGACGATGGGCTTCCCCAAGACGCCGAAGGGCAGCGTCATCGCCCATTACGAGTACGAAAACCACGAATTCTCCAACGGAGACTTCGGCATTCAAGGATGAGGAGCACCGTGCCCTCAGGTAGCCGCTCAAAAACGAGAGCACCGGCCCCACCGATGCATTTTGGTCACCGTCAAGTGACTCGACTGCCCTCCGCGTGAGTGAGTGGACCCGGCGGGAGTCGAACCCGCATCACCACCACGCCAGGGCGGCATCGTTCCGTTGGACCACAGGCCCGTGCATCAGTGGACCGCCGGGGAATCGCACCCCGATTTCCGCCTTGCGACGACGGCGTCTTAGAGTCTATCTGCAAAGAAACGCTTGAAACTAGGGGTATCCTGGAATTGCGATCACGCCTGAATCGCGTTTTCTGCTGGATATTTCGGCGATCATCCGGTTTCAGGCCCCGCATGAATCACCAAGGCCCCTAATTTCATGGGAAAACTCTCCGGATAGACTCTAACTGTTTGACCAGCAGCCCAGGAAATTGCGGAGGCGGAAATCCAGGCTCCGCGGCAAGTACCCCCGGCAGGACTCGAACCTGCGATCCCTTCCACGTCAGGGAAGTGCCGTAGCCACTGGGCCACGGGGCATGAATCAGAGGCTGGGGTGGGATTTGAACCCACGTCGGGTGACTTAACAGGTCACTGCTCGGCCTGCTGAGCTACCCAGCCGTTGTCAGTAGTCCCGGCTGGATTTGAACCAGCGATCTCCGTCATGTGAGGACGGCGGGCACTCCTGGCTGCCCCACGGAACCATGTAGAGTCGGGCCGGCAGGAGTCGAACCTGCCTCAAACCGCATATCAGACGGTTGCCTTGCCGCCCGGTCCCCGGCCCGAGGAAAGAGTGTCCGACGCTCTTTGCACCGGCAGTTCCGAGTTGGGAAGCCGGCGCCGGTGGTGAATGGTGCCGCTGCTCCAATGCACTGCATCCATCTGGATCAACAAAAAAAGCCAGGGTCGCGTGACACCTGGCCTGCCTGGGATTTTGCCCTGGAGGATTCGGACGTCACAAACGCAGAGGACGGACGGCCTGTACCGCCACCGCTGTCCATCGATTGTTAGGAATCAAGGTGGCGGTCATCGATTGAGTCTCGGTGGTGCAATCCCAACTGCATTTCGAATTACAATGGATAGACGCAAAATCGACGAGGAGGTTCAGTGGCGTCCGGGGAATTCTCGAAGACTGACACAGCAGCACGCGCCCCGCGTGAGGAATTTCCAAAAAGTTGGCGGGGCTGTTGCGTCTGCCGCCATGATGGGTGGAGATCCAACGTCGGGGTCGTCGAGCAAGTGGATGGGGCGGCCCGTGTGGTCCGGCAAGGCGGTCGTCGCCAGGTCAACGCCCATGGTTCTGTACAGGCTGGCCAGAAGGTTCTGCGGCGTGTAAGGATTGCCGACGGGACGATCCGCGTGTTTGTCAGTCCGGCCGATGACCTGCCCCATCTGCAGACCGCCGCCGGAAATCAGACTAAAGCCGGCCTGCGTCCAGTGGCCGCGACCATCCAGCGAGGCGCCGCAGCTCCCCTTGCCGACCTGGGGAGACCGTCCCATCTCGCCTTCGATCATCACCGTCACGTCCTTGTCCATCCCTCGCTTTCGTCGCCTTCACCAGCCATGAGACCTGGCCATATTCATGGCCCTTCTGGATCATGGCGGGCTGCTCCGCCTCCTTCCATCGGCGGGCCCAGGCAGGCACGTTACAAACGTGCCTCACAGAAATGGAGAGAAGCGCGGAGGATGACCGTTGGGTCTTCCTCCGCGCTTCTCCGCATTCCGTGCGTTGATCTCTTAGAGGCTATCCGGAAACCCAGCTTGCCCTGGATTCCCAGTTTGGCGCATGATGTACGTCCCTCGTACAAGGAGCGTA
>JAIEMG010000337.1 GCA_019752375.1 Gemmataceae bacterium
TCCGTCCGGTTTTCTAGGGACGGATTGGAAATCCGTCCTACGTGCAATTGTTCAACTTATTGTTACGCGGCTCCTTAAAGTACTCTGATCGCTTCCACCCACGCTACCGAACCCCACTTCACGCCAGGCAATCTGAGCAGGATGCGAAAGGCTGCTGCGGCCCACGTTCGCGTGCGCCGTTTGGGTTGTATCAATCATGCCGAGAATGACGATAACGACAGAGACTCGGCGCCGACGGCGGCACTCGGATCGCTTGTGGAGGCAGAACGGATGGACGACCTGACGACTTCCCCGCAGCGCTGGGCGCCAATCGCACTGCTGCGGCGCTTGTTGAAACCCGGTCCCCGCCGCCTGGCGTTGATTGGGACGCTGGCGCTCTCCTTCACCGGCTGCACCACGCTCAGCGAATACGTTCACAACGGCTTCAAGGTCGGCCCAAACTATAAGCGGCCGCCCGCTCCCGTTGCCGAGCAATGGATCGACGCCACCGACGTGCGCGTTCGCAGCGAACCAACCGACGGAAGTTGCTGGTGGACGATTTTTGGCGATCCCGTGCTCGACAGCCTCGTCCAGGGAGCCTATCAACAGAACCTGACACTGCGCGAAGCCGGCTTCCGGGTGCTTGCCCAGCGCGCACAGCTCGGCATCGCGATCGGCGAGCTGTTTCCGCAGAGCCAGTACATGAATGGCGATTACACCCGCGTCAACCTCAGCGGCGTGGTCGCCAACCGCGTGGGTGCGCCGGAGCTGTATTACAGCCAGTGGGACTTCGGCTTTGGCATGAGCTGGGAGTTGGATTTCTGGGGCCGCTTTCGGCGCAGCATCGAAGCCGCCCGCGATGAGTTGGATGCCTCGGTCGAGACCTATGACGACGCCCTGGTCAGTTTGATTGGCGACGTGGCAACGAATTACGTCACCCTTCGCACGCTGCAGCAGCAGATTGCTTACGCCCGCGAAAATGTCCGCTTGCAGACCATCTCCCTGAACATCGCCACGGCACGCTTCAAGGGCGGCCAGGCCAGCGAGATGGACGTCAACCAGGCTCAGAGCGACCTGTCGAATACCCAGTCGCTTATACCCCAACTGGAGATTCAGGCGCGGCAGGCCACCAATCGCCTCTGTGTACTCCTGGGTATTCCGCCGGAAGACCTCGCGGCCAAGCTCGGTCAGGCGCCGATCCCAACCACACCGCCCGAGGTCGTCGTCGGCATTCCCGCCGACCTCCTCCGCCGTCGTCCCGACATTCGCCGCCGCGAGCGCGAGGCCGCGGCCCAATCGGCGCAGATTGGCGTGGCGGAGGCTGCCCTTTATCCCGCGTTCACGATCAACGGCACCATCGGCTGGTCGGCGGAGGAATTCAAGGATTTGTTCAGCGGCCAGGCGGGCCGCGGCGTGATCTCGCCGTCGTTCCAGTGGAACCTGCTGAACTACGGCCGCCTGCTCAATAACATCCGGCTGCAGGACGCACGCTTCCAGGCGTTGGTGGCTCAGTACCAGCAGACGGTGCTCCAGGCGAATGCCGAGGTGGAAAACGGCATCATTCGCTTCCTGCGCTCGCAGCAACAAGCGCGATTCCTGGCCACCGCCGTCGCAGCCGAGCAGAAGGCGGTCAAGGACGCCATCGCCCAGTATGAAGGCGGCCTGACCGACTTCAATCGCGTCGCCGTCATTCAGGAACGGCTGGTCACCCGGCAGAACTCCTATGCCGTGGCGCAGGGCGAAATCGCCCTGGGCATGGTGCAAGTCTATCGTGCCCTGGGCGGCGGCTGGCAGCTCCGGTGCCAACCGTGCGATGGCGCAGCGCCGCCCTTTGTCGCGCCTGGCACGGAGACGGGCGAGCAGTTGCCTCATCCCCAGCCCGTGCCGGACGAGAAGGAAAAGAACGCAGCCAAGGACTGAGGAACCGAGCCGATGAAGCCAAAGCTTGCCTTGGTCGTCCTGTTCGCCGCCCTTTGCCTCTGGCCAGTCGCGGCGCGGGCGGAGGTGCCCTGGACGCTATTCGACGGGAGCCACTGGCACTATCCCCACTTGTGCGAGCAATGGCGCCAGCGCCGCTGCTGGTGCGCGGATGACTACCGCGGCAAGTCGCTCCCGTGCGTGCCGCCCAACCCCAAAGGCTGTGTTGACGACTACCGCGGCAAGTCGCTGCCATGCGTGCCGCCCAACCCCAAGGGCTGTGTTGACGATTACTGCCCCACGAAGTGCCCGCTGCTGCTTTGGCGCTGCTGCGGTCCGCACTGCACATGCGGTCCGCCGGAAGAAACCTGCGGGCCCTGTCGCGATAAAAGAAAGCCGTGACTTCAGTGCAGAGGGCACGCCCGGCATGGATGCCGAACGTGCCCTCTGAAAAATCCCCGTCGTGGCCGGCTACTTCCCGGCGATCTTCTTGATTGCTGCCGCGGCGGTCTTGCGGACCGTGGCGTCCTTGTCCTTTTCCAGTCCCTTCAAGGCCGACACCGAGTCCTTCGCGTCCTTGCCCATTTCGCCCAGGGCAAACGCGGCCTCGGCCCGGACACTTGCGTCCTTGTCGCCCAGGGCCTCCGTCAATGGCTTGACGGCTTCCTTGGTGTCCTTGGCGTTGTCGCCCAGGACGTAGGCGGCCGCGTGCCGCACCTGAGCGTTGGGGTCCTTGAGAGCGGCGGTCAGCGTGGGAATGGCGCCCTTGACGGTGCAGTTGCCGCCGAGAGCGGTGAGTGCTCCGACGCGTACCTCGGGCGATTTATCCTCCTTCGCCAGGTGCGTCAGCTCCGGCACCGCGCTGCCTGCCTCGCAGCCGTACTCCGCCAGGACCTGTAAGGCCTTTACCTTCACGTCGCTGTCCTTGTCAGCCAGTTCCTTCGTCAATGCGGCGACGGCTTCCTTGGTTCCCTGGCCAACGCCTTGCAGGCCGCGCGCGGCCGCGATGCGCACATAGGGGTCCTTGTCGGTCAGGAGCTTGGTCAGCGCCGGAACGGCTTCCTTGGCGTCCGGGCCAATGGCGCCCAGCGCCCGCGCGGCGCCTTCACGCACATCGGGTTCCTTGTGGGCCAGTTCCTTCACCAGGGCGGGCACGGCTGCCTTGGCCGCGGGACCCAGATCGCTCAGCGCCTTGAGGACCGCCAGAGGGACGTCGAGTTCCTTCTCCTGCAAATGCTTCACGAGTTCCGGCACGGCAGGGGCCGCGTCGGCACCGATGGCACCCAGGGCGCGGACGATGTTCTCGCGGATGCCGGCGTCTTTCTCCGCCAGTGCCTTGATCAGGGCGGGCACTGCTTCCTTTGCCTCGGGCCCCATGCCCTCCAGGGCGACGACAACGGCATCGCGGACCAGGGATTCCTTGTCTTCGAGCGCCTTGGCGAGCGCGGGCACCGCGGCCTTCGCGTCCGGACCGATCTGACCCAGTGCCACCGCAGCGGCTTCGCGCAGGCCGGCGTTCGTGTCCCCCAGGGCCTTGGCGAGCGAAGCCGTTGCCGACTTTGCGTCCGGTCCCATGTCCCCCAGGGCAGTGGCTGCGGCCTGGCGTGCAGGAGCGCTCTTGCTGCTGTTGAGCACGTCGGTCAGACCAGGCACCGCGTCCTTGGCGAGCGTGCCGAGATTGCCGATCGCGACGGCGCTGGCCGTTACGACGCGGTCTTCCTTGTCCTTGAGTGCCTCGACGAGCTGCGGAGCGGCCGCCTTGGCGGTCTCGCCCAGGTTGCCCAGTGCCAGTGCCGCGACCCAGCGGGTCTTCTCGTCCTTGTCCTTGGCAAGCGTCTCGGCCAGGACCGGCACCGCGTCGGCCGCCGCGGAGCCCATGCCGCCCAGCGCGACGGCGGCCTTTCGCTTGGCGGCTTCGTTGGTTCCCTTGAGTTCCTTGATGAGTTCGGCGACCTTCTTCGGGTCGGCCTTGTCGTCCGCGTGCAGGGCGCGGCCGCCTACGGCCACCGCAAGCGCCAGCACCAGTCCCATATGCCAAATTCGCGTCATGGTAATTCCCTTCGTTTTCCCGTCATGTGCATTCGCCACGATGTAGTTGCCACAGAGGAGCGATTTACGTTCGCTTACTTCTTGCCGTGGTGATGGCCGTGCGAATGATGGTGGGCGTGATGGTGCGCGTGATGCCCGCCGTGGTGATGGGCGTGCCCGCCGTGATGCCCGCCGTGTTTGCCGTGCTTGGCGGCATGGTGGCCGTGATGGGCGTGGTGATGGTGATCGTGGTGGTGCGCGCTATGGTGCGGATGATGCGTCGGATGATGATGCTCGTGGTGGGCGCTCTTGTCGTGATGATGATCGTGATGGTGGTCCCAGTGATGCGTCTCGGAAGAGCGCGACGCGCTGCCGGCGTGCGAGTAGCTGGAGCCGGACGATCCCGAATAGCTGCTGCTGTTGTAGGTCCCGCCACTGCTGCTCGTCGAGTAGCCCCCGCCGTAGGACGGAGCGACAATCCGGGTGCCGCCACTGGGCGGGGCGACGATCGTGGTCGGCGTCGGTTGTCCGTCGGCGATGACTTCCACGAGATAGCCCAGGTCCTTGAGTTCGGCTGCGGCCGAATCGGCAATCGCCTTGCCCGACGCACCCTGGTAGTAGACCCACGGACTCGATGCACTGGAACGATAGTAGACGCTGTACGCTGCCGCGTCGGCACGAGAAGCCGACCCGAGCAGGCTCAGCGCAATGCCGGCCGCGATGGCCAGCATTTGCTTGGCAGGCATGCTCCACCTCCTGAGAAACAAGGACACCCATCTCGAAGACGCCGCTGCCTTCGAGCGCTTGAGTTCGTCGATGAAAAGTTAGGGCTCCGGCCTTCGGAGCGGTCAGTGTAGCCGATCGGGTCATGAGCCGACAGAAAAACCATCGGAATTCCCGCGGTCGCTGCCGGGCGTCAGGTCTTGGTCGTGCTCAGCTTGACCTCCAACGAGCGCGCCCGGCGCACGATCTCGTAAGTCACCTCCTCGCGACAGCGTTTCTCGGCGTCGGCATCCTGGGCGTCGCAAAAGGCGACCACTTCCAGGCCGACGCCGCCTTCGCGGATGCCCGTCACGGTGACTTCAGCGCGCTTGGGATCGCCGCCGGGCCGGGCGCTCACGTACTCGCGCAGTCCCGTGCAGAGTTCGGAGACACGATCCAGCGGCGTGTCGGACGGTACGACGAACGTGGTGCGCACCCGGCGAAGCTTGCGCAAGCCCAGGTTGTCGATCACGCCCTGCGCCAGCACCGAGTTGGGCAGCGTGATGAGCGAATCCTCGTTGGTACGCAACTTGGTCGAGCGGAAGCCAAGCTGCTCGACGACGCCTTCCTTGTCACCGATGATCAGTCGATCGCCGACGCGGAAGGAACGATCGCCGATCAGCAGCATCGTGGCAAACAGGTTCTTGAGCGAGTCCTGAGCAGCAAGGGAGACCGCAAGGCCCGCGATGCCGAGGCCGGCCAGGAACTGCTTGAGCGAGTCGCCCTGGCCGAACTCATACACGAGATACGTCGTGCCGACCAGGAAGATGACGAGCTTGACGATGCGGGTCATGAACGGCACGACCAGGTCGCCCAGACCTCGCTCGGTTTTGCCTTCCTTCTTGCGCTCGCGATAGAGCCTTATCAGGTCGGTCATCTGCCAGCCGGCCCAGACGAGGGCCACGGTGTTGACCAGTTTCTCGACGGAGAAAAACTGGGCCGCGAGCGCGCTGGGCAAATCGACCCACTCGGACAGGTAGTACAGCGTCAGGAGGAAGACCAGAAGGCCCAGCGACCCGATGCCGCGGCAGCCAAGGTCGGGACCCGGCAGGCCATCGACACGCGGAAACAGCCGGCCAAGGATCGGCTGCATGGCCCGTGTCGCCAGCCACCCGACAAATGCGGACAGAACGAGGACCAGCACCAAGCCGAGCCACTGATAGACTTGCAGGCCCAGCGCCGGCCGGCGGAGCGCCGGCGGCATGTGGACACGGACCCAGATACCGGGCTCCTTCCACAAGTCGGGTTCCACGCGGATGTGACTGGCGCCGACCAGCGTCGGATTGATCGGCGTGTCGATGGCGCGTTCGAACATCGTTTCGATGTGGCGGACGGTGCCGGCGGTGAACCGCCAGGCCTTGGTGGCGTCGTCGTCGCGTTTGGCCAGCACGATCCGGCCCAGCGGGCCGCGGTACAGGGTCAGACGCGCGCCGTCCGGGTCATTCGGGATCTCCTGCAAGTAGATGCGGCCGGTGCGATCGAGCACGGACTTCAACTTGAAGGCCAGGATCGGGCCAAGATTATCGCGTGCCGAGATGGGCAAGTCCGTGAGGTCGAGGCAGTGGCTGGCACGGAGCATGTCGCCGGTGTTCACCGTGCGGAAGAAGGTCACCAGCGTTTCGCGCGGCGTACCCAGACCTTGCGTGCGTTCGTTGCTGGCCTTGTCTTGGCCGCTGATCGACTCGTACATGCCGGGCAGCCGCGCTGCCGTGTCACCGCTGAAGCGCCAGCAGCCGTCGCTTTGGCGTACGACTTCGATGCGCAAATTGCCCGGTCCGGTCATGATCTGTGTCGGCGCGCTCCACTTGTCCGACAGCTGCGAGAGATCGGGGCGGAGTTTGCGAAAAACCGCCTCCAGCATCGTGGCCAGCTTCGGACCGGTTGAATTGACGTCGCCCAGGGGCACGTGAGCGAGATCGATGAACCCGCTTGCTTCCGTCAGCTTCCCGTCTTCGTATTCCGCTTCGTCCATCAAACGGAAGAAAGCGCGCACCATGCGGCGCGGCGAGCTGAAGTCCGGCGGGACCGAGGCCGGGGCGGTGCTGGGCACGGCAGTGTCGGACTTGAGGTTGTCCGGCGGCGCGGGCACGACGGACTTCAGCACCAGGTAGCGCGGGTCGACCAGCCGCACCTTGTCGCGCTCCCAGAGGGCGTCGATGGACTGCACGGTGCTGGTCGAAAACAGCCAGGTATCGCGGCCGCCCGGCTGGCGAACCCGCTCCACCACGATGCGGCCGCCGGTGTCCAGGCTCCAGGTATACGGCGGGCCATCGGGCTCGACCGGCACGGACGGGCCGAAGACATAGCCGCGCCGCTGAATGATGCAGGCCAGCTTCCACGCGAGGATGGGCCCGAGCGTCGGGCGATCCTCGCGCTTCAACGACGAAAGGTCCAGGGCTGACGCCGACGATTCATAGTCGCCCGCGGCCGCATGCTTGAGAAACACGGTCATCGTCGCGGTGGGGTCTTCCAGGCCCTCGCGCAACTGAGCGCGGGCCTGATTGCGCTGCCGCACGCGTGCACTGATCGCCTGGCGCATCTTCATGATGTTCCGCACGGTCGTCTTGTCGAAGCGCCACAGGTTGTCACTGCCGCGGGTCAGTACGATGCGAAGGTCTTTGTCCTCGTAGAACGTCACGGGGTCGCCGTCCGCGCCGCCGGGAATGCTCTCGAACGGGAACGACAGGTCGTCGAGGATCTTGTACAGCTCGCTGGCAAGCAGCGCGCGTGTTTCCTGCGAGTAGCCATCCTTGGCATCGATGTCCAGACAGGAGACGGCCTCCTCGATCAATTCCTTGTGGACGTCGTAGGCATCCATGGCGAAGCAGAGAGTCTCCATGGTCTGCCGCGGACTGCCGAGTTTCTGCGCCAGGGACCGGTCGAGGTAGGCCCGGGCGCGGACACCGTCGGGGTCGGCCGCGAAGAGAGACGGTGCCAGGAACGCTGTCGCGGCGGCCACGGCCAGTAGAAGACGCCGAGGCGAAGCGGGTGCAAATAACATGCGGTCGGTTCCTGTGTCTGACCGGCGGCAAGGACAGGCAAAGTGCGCATCGACTGCGCAGGACTCGATGCGATCGAGCAGCCAGCTTAGATTACGGTGGGGACGGAATCAATGTTTGCGCGGCGACTCGATTCCTCTTTGTCGGCCCGCGGCTCAGCCGTGGGTCCGCAGCAAGGCGACCACGCTGACCCGGAGGAGTGTCAGAGCCAGCAACGCCACGATGGCAATGACTTGCACATCGGTGGCCATGACTTCTCCCCAGGCGGGATTGTAGGCCGCGAGAATCATCCAGCCGAGAACGATAATGACCAGGATCAGCAGGGCCCCGGTCAGCCGCTCGAGGAACCCGCTTTGAGAATTGTGCCGCGTCATGACGGTACCTCCGGGCTTGCAGCAGTACCGTGACGAGCGGCAAGTTCCTCCGGTGCCGCGCCTTGGAGGCGATTGCAGGCCACGAGCCAAAAGTAGGCGAGTCCCACGGCATACAGCCCGGCCGTCGGCAGAATGACATCCACATTGATGACGCCATACATGTAGACGGCAAAGAGCGAAAGTACGATCACGGTCACCGGCAGCACGCGGTGTAACGGCGTGCGGTATTTCTCGAACAGTTGGGGCTCTCGACGGCGAAGCACGAACAAGCAACCCATCGCCAGGATGTACCAGATCAGGGCAGTCAACGTCGACATCAGCACGGCCACGTCGATCGCCTCTCGGAACCAGATGCTGGCCACGACAAAGCCGCCCGTGATCAGGCTGGTCGCCAGCAGCGCTGGTACCGGAGTCCGCCGTGTGGCATGGACCGCGCCGAGAAATCCAGGCAAATAACCGGCTCGGCCCAGTGCGAAGCCTTGGCGGCTGGTGCCGAAGACCATGCCGTGGAAGCTGGCAATCATCCCGAACAGGGCGATGCCGCCAAAGCCGTAAAACAGCAATGGCGAGCGGCCCACGGGGATCGAGCCAATCACTTTGAGTAACGGATAGTCGACGGGTTTCTCCGCGATCGCTCCGTTCGCGTCCTTGACGAGCGTGACGGCGAGTTCCTCCGAGGACAGGGCCCCGCAAGCGAACAGCCACGTCAGCACAACAAGGCCGATGAGCGTGAGTTGCGCCCACACCAGGCCGCGCGGGATCGTGCGGTGCGGCTCGTGCGCTTCCTCGGCGGCCAAAGCGACGGTTTCGATGATGACCAGCCACCACAGCGCATAGGGCACCGCCTTCAGCACGGCCATCCACCCTGCGCCGGCCGGCAAGAGCGGTCTCGTCCCGATGCGGTCCCAGGAGAAGTTCGTCGCCGCGGCGAGCCAGAAGATGACCAGGCCGAGAATGGCGGCATAGGTCATGAGCATCATCGCTCGCGACTGCTCTTTCACTCCCCACGCCTGCAGTACAAAGAAAACGAAAACCGTCAGCAGGCTGACTCCGACGCTCACGACGGGGTTCGGGTCGGCCGGGTCGATCAGGAAGGCGACGTAGCCGCCCGTGGCCAGGGCCGTGGCAATGGTGGCGAACTGGCACTCCAGGAACATCGACCAGCCCATGACGAAGCCGAGTGTCGGCCCAAACGCCCGCCGCCCGTAGGCCAGCGGTCCGCCGGCGAATGGCATCGCGACCGACAGCTCCGCCAATGCCAGCACCCACGTCAGGTACAGAAGGCAGACGATGAGCGAGGCGATGAGCATCGCGACAGCGCCATTGCCCTTCAGTCCCAGGTTCCAGCCAAAGTAGGCGCCAGCAATGACGCCGCCGACACCCAGCGCCCAGATATCGGGGACACGCAGCGGCTTCTTGAGTGCGTGTTCCTTGAGAAAATCGCGTTCGTCGGTCCGGAGCTCATCCGCCCGAACGTGAGCCTCGGCGACGAGTTCATCAACGACGGCATCGAGGTCAGCGGGTTTTGGATCATCGCCCATGACGGAGGCCCATCCAATCGCCACGGAAAACACAGGGGTGATGCAATGAAAATGCCTGTGTGATTCGTGAATCGCCTCAACTTCTTCCTGTCGCTCGCCTTAAGATCCGCGCAAGAATCACTTGTGCAATTCCTGTAGGACGGATTTCCAATCCGTCCAGAGAAACCCGGACGGATTGGAAATCCGTCCTACAGGAATTGCACAAGTGATT